>CAYZVH010000108.1:0-9304 GCA_964481755.1 uncultured Bacteroides sp.
ATGATGGTCTCGATAGGGTCGCGGGTAAAGTCATGCTCTACGCCCACATTCTTGTCCGGCACCATGTCCATGTGTGACTGGAGCACCACGGTCTTGCGGTCCTCGAAGCCCGGGGTGGCGGGCTTGCGGATGAGCACGTTGCCAGCGGCATCGACATGCGTCTCCAGGTGGTGGCTCTCGCCGAACTGCCGCAGATAGGCGATGATTTTCTCCTCCCGCTTGGACGAGCGCGGTACCTGACATACTTCTTGGAAGTAGTGGAACACGCTGGCGGGCTTTAATTCTACAGGTGTACTCATAATTCTTTTTCCTCCTTAGTTATTTTATATGTTTAGGTTTATAGGTCTGCTAAAATAGGTTAAATAGAGACGGGGATAAAGATGCCGTATCCACAAACACTTATCTTTGCAACCACAAAAGTAGTGGAAATGCTCGAAACAATTCTCATCTCTGTGTTAATAGTTGCTATCTGCGTAGCGCTGATGGCGGTGAGCATCATCTGCAAGAAGGACGGACGATTCCCCAACACACACGTGAGCGGGAGCAAGGCCCTTAGGCAGAAAGGGATAGGATGCGTGCAGGCACAGGACCGCGAGGCGCAGCGCAAGCAGCCCATGGTGAAGGAGCGCGAGCGGTGACCACACTGGCGAGAAATAAACAAAAAACAAACATAATAGAACAAAAGAGCTAACTTATGAAAAGAATGAATGGAGCACTAAAGGCATTCGTGGCGATGGCCGTCATCGCCCTGTTCGCACAATGCAACAACGGCGGCAACGCGACATCGACCAGCAGCAACGCTGAGGGCACCGCAGCAACAACAGGCATGAAGATAGCCTACGTGGACGTGGACACTCTGCTGACGAAGTATAACTTCTGGAACGACCTGAACGAGATGATGATGCGCAAGGAAGAGAACGCCCGCCTCAGCCTGAACGAGAAAGCCAAGGCATTCGAGACAGAGGCCAAGGACTTCCAACGCAAGCTGGAGAACAACGTCTACACACGCGAGAGAGCCGAGAGCGAACAGGCACGCCTGCAAAAGAAGCAGATGGAACTGCAGGAGCTGCAGAACAGACTCGCCAGCGAACTGCAACAGGAGCAGCAGAAGAACATGCTGCAGCTGAGAGACTCCATCAGCTCGTTCCTGAAGTCGTATAATCAGGACAAAGGATACAGTTTGATTATCAGCAACACTCAGCTGGACAACCTGCTGTATGCCGACCCGATGTACAACATCACCGAGGAAATCGTAGAGGGTCTGAACAAACGCTACAAACCCGCTAGCGAGAAATAAAATATATATTTCTGTTTTTTATATAGAGAAAG
Source organism: uncultured Bacteroides sp. (assembly GCA_964481755.1). Taxonomy (GTDB): domain Bacteria; phylum Bacteroidota; class Bacteroidia; order Bacteroidales; family Bacteroidaceae; genus Phocaeicola_A. Next base: position 1,330 of record CAYZVH010000108.1, read on the forward strand.
GGGGAAGGGCCAGCGGGTCTTATTCCCCCTTTTATTTTTCAGCCCCTACCCCTTCGCTACTATATATATAATGTGTATCTTTGCTACATCGAAAGAAAGAAAACCTTGATACGCATGAAAAAGAGACTCACACATCTGGTGGCGATGGTCACCGTGGCGGCGGCCTGCCTGACGACAAACGCGCAAAACCCCTATCTGCCCATGTGGGAATACATCCCCGACGGCGAGCCCTACGTGTTCGATGACCCTGACAACCCGGGCAAACAACGCGTGTACGTCTACGGATCGCACGACATGCTGCGCACCGCCTACTGCGGACTGGACCAAGTGGTGTGGTCCGCCCCCGTGGACGACCTGCAGGCCTGGCGCTACGACGGGGTGATATTCGAATCGAAGAAGGACGCCAACGGCAACTACCTGAACGCCGACCAGAAGGGCGACGTGCTCTACGCCCCCGACGTGGCGGTGAAGACCCACGCCGACGGCACGAAGACCTATTACCTCTACCCCAACAACCAAGCCGGCGGACGGCAGAGCATGGTGTGCAAGAGCAACCGACCGGACGGCCCCTTCGAGGTGTGCAACTGGAGCAAGGACGACCCACGCAAGACCGAGGGCCCCTTCGGATTTGACCCCGCGGCATTCATCGACGACGACGGACGCGCCTACGGATACTGGGGATTCAACCGCTCGTACGCCGCCGAGCTGGACACAGCCACCATGGCGACTGTGAAGCCGGGGGCGAAGATAGTGGAGGACATGATACCCGGCCGACACATGGACCGCACGTATAAGTTCTTCGAGGCTTCGTCCATACGCAAGATAAAGGACAAGTACGTCTTCATCTACAGCCGCAAGACCAACGACGGCGAGGACGGACACCCCGTGAGCAACTACAACCTGGCATACTGCTACAGCAACAGCCCGCTGGGACCCTGGACCTACGGAGGCACGCTGATAGACGGACGCGGACTGGAACGGCAGAAGGACGGCACGCTGGCCATCACCGCCACCCCCAACTGCAACACCCACGGCAGCATCTGCCAGATAGGCGGACAATGGTACGTCTTCTACCACCGCCACACGGGCACCACGGAGTATACACGCCAAGCCATGGTGGCACCCATCTACGTGGAGGTGATGGAGGGCAGCGACGGTTACGTGCGCATCACGCAGGGAGAATATACCTCCGAGGGTTTCGCACTGGAAGGCCTCGACCCCTACAAACGCATCATTGCCGGCACGGCGTGCTACCTGACGGGACCAGAGCCGGACGTGATAAAGTACCCCAGCATACTCTACACCGGGTCGCACTCCGAGACGTGGTACGCCCAGTATGACGGGAAGACGGATCCCTACGACCCCAGCATAAACCGTTGCGCCATGGTGAACAACACCAGTGGATCGGTGGTAGGATATAAGTACCTCAACCTGCGCCGCACCTACGGCAAGAAAGGGCTGAAGATGGTGCTCAACTACCAACCCGAAGGCACACCGGGCACGATGGACATCTACGTGGACCGTCCGACGGAAGAGGCTGGCGGAGTGAAGGTAGGAAGCCTGACGATTCCCGCCAAAGCAGGAGCGGACCAGGTGGTGAAGATAAGCGTCGACGAACTGCGACACTACAACGGCAAGCACGCGCTGTTCCTGGTGTTCCGCTCCGACGTGAAGGGCAAGTCGCTCTGCCGCCTCAACGACTTCCACTTCGTGGACAGCACCACCAAGTAAGAGGCGGGAGCAGTGCGCTCTCATCAATTTCACTACGAAACGCAAAAAAGTCGTCTATTTGTTTGTAGGGTAAAAGAAAAGCACTACTTTTGCACCGTTTTCGGAACGTTCCGGGAACAAATAGAGACAAGACAAAGATGAACACATTGTTTAATACATACTTTTATTCCTTTTATTACTTTTACTTTAGCAACAAAGTGAAGCGGGAACTTGTATGTATCAACGATAGATGAGAAATCAGAAAAACGAAATATTGAAAGTCCCGCTTCGAAATGAGGCGGGACTTTTTATTTTACACAAATTATGAAGAAAATAGCGATACAAGGAGTGAAGGGGTCGTACCACGACATGGCCTCGCATCAGTACTTCGAGGGCGAGGAGATAGAGCTGGTATGCTGCGCCACCTTCGAGGAGATATTCCAGTGCATGCGTGAGGACAACAACGTGATAGGCTTCATGGCCATCGAGAACACCATCGCCGGCAGCCTGCTCCACAACTACGAGCTGGTGCGCGAGAACCCGGTGACCATCGTAGGCGAACACAAACTGCGCATCTCGCACAGCCTGCTGGCACTGCCCGACGACACGATGGACGACATACGCGAGGTGAACTCGCACCCCGTGGCCCTGGCACAGTGCCGCGAGTTTCTGCAACGCCACCCGCAGATGAAGGTGGTGGAGGCGGAGGACACCGCCGGCAGTGCCGAGTACATCAGCCGCAATGGACTGAGAGGTCACGCGGCCATCTGCTCGAAAGCCGCCGCCCCACTCTACGGCATGAAGGTGTTGGAGGAGGGCATTGAGACGAACAAGCACAACTTCACCCGGTTCCTGGTGATATGCGACCCCTGGAAGGCCGACGAGATGAAGGACATGGACCGCGTGAACAAGGCCACACTGGTCTTCTCACTGCCCCACTGCGAGGGAAGCCTGTCGCAGGTGCTCAGCATCTTCTCGTTCTACAAGATAAACCTGACGAAGATACAGTCGCTGCCCATCATCGGACGCGAATGGGAGTATCTGTTCTACATCGACGTGACCTTCAACAACTACACAAGGTACCGCCAGGCGATAGACGCCATCACACCACTGACACGCGAACTAAAAATATTAGGAGAATATGCAGAAGGAAAATCACACATTTGAGATAAAACCGGCCGACAGGCTGAGCAACGTGAGCGAATACTATTTCTCACGGAAGTTGAAAGAGGTGGCCCAGATGAACGCCCAAGGTCTGGACGTGGTGAGTCTGGGCATAGGAAGCCCCGACATGCCTCCCTCGCAGGAGACCATCGACACGCTGTGCGAGAACGCCCGCAAGGCCGACGCGCACGGCTATCAGCCCACGGTAGGAATACCGGAGTTGCGGAAAGCCATGGCGGACTGGTATAAGCGCATCTACGACGTGGACCTGGACCCCGCCACGGAGATACAGCCGTTGATAGGCTCGAAGGAGGGCATACTGCACGTGACGCTGGCTTTCGTGAACCCCGGCGACCAGGTGCTGGTGCCAAACCCAGGATACCCCACCTACACATCGCTCAACAAGATACTGGGCAGCGAGATAGTGAACTACAACCTGCGCGAGGAGAACCATTGGTACCCCGACTTCGACGAGCTGGAGGCCATGGACCTGAGCCGTGTGAAACTGATGTGGACCAACTACCCCAACATGCCTACCGGAGCCAACGCCACGATGGAGCTCTATGAGCGTCTGGTGGACTTCGCCCGCCGACACGGCATCGTGATAGTGAACGACAACCCCTACAGCTTCATCCTGAACGAGAAGCCGCTGAGCCTGCTGAGCGTGCCGGGAGCCAAGGAGTGCTGCATAGAGTTCAACTCCATGAGCAAGAGCCACAACATGCCGGGATGGCGCGTGGGACTGCTGGCCACCAACGCACAGTTTGTGCAGTGGGTGCTAAAGATAAAGAGCAACATCGACTCGGGTACGTTCCGCCCCCTGCAGCTGGCCGCCGCACAGGCCTACAAGAACAGCGACGAGTGGCACCAGCGCATGAACCGCGACCTCTACCGCAGCCGACGCAACTTGGCCGAGCGGATAATGACGACCCTGGGCTGCCAGTTCGACCCGCAGCAGGTGGGCATGTTCCTGTGGGGACGCATCCCCGACACCTATGCCGACGTGGAGGAGCTGACGGAGAAGGTGCTCCACAAGGCACGCGTCTTCATCACCCCGGGATTCATCTTCGGCAGCAACGGCGCCCGCTACATCCGCATCTCGCTCTGCGCCAAGGAGGAGAAGCTGGCGGAGGCGCTCCGACGCATAGAGGCGATGGACTGAAGAGAGACAACACAGAACAACAAAACGTAGAACAAAACAAAAACTAAAGATATGGAACTAGAGTTAGAATCTATCCTGCTGCCGGGCATCAGCCCGAAACGACCGTTGCTGATAGCCGGTCCGTGCAGCGCAGAGACAGAAGAGCAAGTGATGACCACCGCCACACAGCTGGCGGCCAAGGGTGTGAAGATATTCCGCGCGGGCATCTGGAAACCCCGCACCAAACCGGGAGGCTTCGAGGGCGTGGGCGAGAAAGGTCTGCCCTGGATGGAGCGCGTGAAGAAGGAGACGGGGATGTACATCATCACCGAGGTGGCAACGGCAAAGCATGTGGAGGCTGCCCTGCGCGCCGGCATGGACATGCTGTGGATAGGCGCGCGCACATCGGCCAACCCCTTCGCCGTGCAAGAGATAGCCGACGCGCTGAAGGGCATCGACATACCCGTGCTGATAAAAAATCCGGTGAACCCCGACCTAGAGCTGTGGATAGGCGCCCTGCAACGACTCAACAACGCAGGCATCAAGCGATTGGCAGCCATACACCGCGGATTCTCGTCGTTCGACAAGAAGATATACCGCAACCTGCCGCAGTGGCACATCCCCATTGAGCTGCGCCGACGCATCCCGCAGCTGCCCATCCTCTGCGACCCGAGTCACATTGGTGGCAAACGGGAACTGATAGCGCCGCTGAGCCAGCAGGCCATGGACCTGGGATTCGACGGTCTGATAGTGGAGAGTCACTGCAGTCCCGACGACGCGTGGAGCGACGCCTTCCAGCAGATAACGCCGGACGTGCTCGACTACATCCTGGACCTGCTCGTCATCCGCGACACACATCAGACCACCGAGAGCCTGAAGGAGCTCCGCAGCCAGATTGACGAGTGTGACAACTCGCTGATTGACATCCTATCGCGACGCATGCGCATCTCGCGCGAGATAGGTACCTTCAAGAAGGAGCACCAGATGACGGTGCTGCAGACAGGCCGTTACAGCGAGATTCTGGACAAGCGTAGCGCGCAGGGCGAACAGTGTGGCATGAGCGGCGACTTCGTGAAGAAGGTGTTCGAGGCCATCCACGAGGAGTCGGTACGCCAGCAGTTGGAAATCACGAGTAAATAACCCCCACTAAAGAGCAAGAACGTATGAGAATATTGATATTGGGAGCCGGCAAGATGGGCTCTTTCTTCAACGATGTACTCTGCCTGCAACACGAGACGGCCATCTACGACGTGGACCCGAAACGGTTGCGATTCATGTACCACACCCGCCGCTTCACGGAGTTGGAGGAGATAAAGGAGTTCAAACCGGAACTGATAATAAACGCGGTAACGGTGAAGTATACGATTTCCGCCTTCGAGCAGGTGTTGCCCCTGTTGCCCCACGACTGCATCATCAGCGACATCGCCTCGGTGAAGACGGGACTGAAGGAGTTTTATAAAGACTGCGGCTTCCGCTATGTCTCCACGCACCCCATGTTCGGACCCACCTTCGCCAACCTCGACCAACTGAGCACGGAGAACGCCATCATCATCAGCGAGGGCGACCATTTGGGCAAGATCTTCTTCAAGGACCTCTACCATCAGCTGGGCCTGAACATCTTCGAATATACCTTCGAGGAGCACGACGAGACGGTGGCCTACTCACTGTCCATCCCATTCGTCTCCACCTTCGTGTTCGCCGCCATCATGAAACACCAGGACGCGCCGGGCACCACCTTCAAGCGCCATCTGGCCATCGCCAAGGGCGTGCTCAACGAGGACGACTATCTGTTGCAGGAGATTCTCTTCAACCCGCGCACGCCCACCCAGGTGGAGCGTATCCGCACGGAGCTGAACGAGCTGCTGGACATCATCAGCAACAAGGACGCCGACCGCATGCGCGCGTATCTTACAAAGATTCGAGCAAATCTGAAATAAAATAGTTCCCCGCCCCAGAGTGTGGGAAGGGCGAAGCATGGAGAGAGGGGAGGACCGCAAGGCCCTCCCCTCTCTGCTTATCTCATAGATAGGATAAACCATAACGACACCTGCCCACCAGCCAGTGGGTTCGTTGGCGGAGATTTCCTCTCTGCTTATCTCATAAGAAGAATAGCCAATGACGTCACCTGCCCCACCAGCCAGTGGGTTAACCCTTCACCGTATGGTGGACGGAGTGCGAAAGGGACGGGCTAAGGTGCCTATTCCTATGACTCTATAAACTGATGTGATGTGGGGATAATCTAGAGAAGTTTACCACATGGGGTAGGTATATAAAAAAAGAAGGGAATCTCACGATCCCCAATCTTTATTAACCTTAAATCTAATACCATGAAAAACACGATGCAAAGGTATGGCTTTTATGTTATGCAACATACAAATACCAAGAAAATCTGCCTCCGTTTAACATTGTTTTGACTTTAAGGTTCATTATACTTACAAATATTCAATTTCATTCACATTTCGACCTTACTCCACATAGAGCACGAGGCCCTTCAAGTACTCACCCTCGGGGTGGTAGATGTTGACCGGATGGTCGGCGGGCTGGGTCAGTTGATGGAGGATGCGCACACTGCGGCCCGACATGGCGGCGGCGGTGAACACAGCGGTGCGGAAGTTGTCCTTCGTCACCACCTGCGAGCAGGAGAAGGTAAAGAGGATGCCTCCCGGACGAATCTTCTCGAAGGCCTTGGCGTTGAGTTTGCGGTAGCCCTGGAGGGCATTGCGCAGCGCCTCCTTATGTTTGGCAAAGGCAGGCGGGTCGAGGATGATGAGGTCGTAGCGATCGCCCATGCGGTCGAGGAACTTGAAGGCATCCTCGGCAAAGGCCTGATGTCGGGTGTCACCGGGGAAGTTGAGCTCCACATTCTGGTTCGTCAGGTCGATGGCCTTGGCGGAGCTGTCCACGGAATGGACGGATTTGGCGCCACCACGCATGGCGTAGAAACTGAAGCCGCCAGTGTAGCAGAACATGTTGAGCACATCGCGGTCGCGGGCGTAGCGCTCCAGCAAGGCACGATTCTCGCGTTGGTCCACGAAGAAGCCGGTCTTCTGCCCCTTCAACCAATCAACGTGGAAGAGGAGTCCGTTCTCCATGGCCACATTGTCGGTGCTGCCGCCCTTGATGAAGCCGTTCTCCTGACCTAGCTCAGCTTTGAAGGGGAGCGTGGTCTCGGACTTATAGAAGATGTTTTGCACGGTGTCGCCCATGACGGCTGTGAGGGCCTCGGCGATGTCCAGGCGGCAGACGTGCATGCCTACGGAGTGGGCCTGCATGACGGCGGTGGCGCCATAGATGTCGATGACGAGGCCGGGCAGGTTGTCGCCCTCGCCATGCACAAGGCGGTAGGTATTGTTGCGGGGGTTGCCTGCCACGCCGATGGTCTGGCGCAGCTGGTAGGCGATAGCGATCTTGCGCCGCCAGAACGCAGTGTCGATGGGCTCGTCCACAAAGGAGAGCACACGCACGGCGATGCTTCCTATCTGATAGTGACCCACGGCGATGAACTCGCGGGCTGCCGTGAATACCTTCACCACTTCACCTTCCTCGGGTTTGCCGTCCACACTCTGTATGGCGCCCGAGAATATCCACGGGTGGAATCGGCGCAGCGACTCCTCTTTGCCCGGTTTAAGAAACACATGTCTGTACTCCATGATCTTCCGTTTCTGCGTTATGCTGTTTATCTGTTTGCTTATTCTCAATAGGTATACGCTCCAGCTGGTAGTCGCCGCTCTGACGGAGGCTCTCCACATAGCGATAGATGCGGAGGCAGGCCCAAGCGTCGGTGGCGGCGTAGAGCTTCTGCTTGTCGGTTAGCACATCAGCCTCCCAGTTACTGAGGCGCTGGGCCTTGGAGATGCGCTGTCCGAAGAGGATGGCGTAGATGCGCTGGAGGCTCTTGTCGTCGATGCCGAAGTCGGCCACGTACTGTTGCAGCTCGAGGAATGCGCCGGGCTGGAAGTC
>CAYZVH010000108.1:9404-10652 GCA_964481755.1 uncultured Bacteroides sp.
GTCATGAGGTAGGCCACAGCCTTGTCGGTTTCCGACTCGTTCAGTATGGTGACGATGCGGCCCTCGAAGGATACCACAGGCAGAGAGTTGATGACCTTCTTGTCGATAGTGTTGCGAATGATCTTACTCATCGTAGGCCTCCTCTCCATAGGGGTCGTTGGCGGTGTCGGCATCATCGTCGTCGGCAGCGTCGGGGTCGGCATACTTCACGTCGTGGAGGGCGCGCATGGTGTTCACCAGGGTCTGCCCCCAATAGTGGGCGAAGTTTTCGCGACAGATGGCCACGGCATCGTGCATGGTCTCGCTGAGCCCGAGGCGGAACACCCCGACGAAGTTCTTCACGTCCTGGTAGATGTCCGCCAGGTCCTCGGAGATGTTCTTGCGGATGGGGGTGTCGCTGTAGACCATGTCCTGGACGAAGACATCCAGATAGTCGTCCTTGTCGCCCATGATGCCTGCGAGGGTCATGCGGACAACCTCGTAGTCGCCCTCGGTGACGATGTTCTCGGGGGCATAGTCGCCCATGGCCTCACACTCGGGGAGCATGGATGCCTTCAGGTAGAGCAGGGGCAATATCTTCAGAATGGTATCGACAAACTCCCGGCGGCGGTGCGCCTCGGCCTGTTCCAGGTAGGCACAGAACTCCGCGGCCACCGTGACGAACTCCACGGTATTCTTGTCGAACACGATTTGTGATTGATTTTCCATATTCTTCATTAACGAACGGCAAAGGTAAGGAAAAAAGCCGTTACCCTGCCACAGGTTACTACAAAAATAATTCGGTGACAGATTCTTTATCCACAAAGTGCGCTGAGTTTGGATTCTTTCCCGTATCTTTGTGGCCCATAGTAAAGAGCGTTATAATGACAAAAAATAAGAAAAAAGAGGCCACTAAACCGACAGCCGCCCCAACAAACAGGCTGCGGGACATAGTGACGTACATAAAGAACGACACCGCGCGATTCATGACCGGCGTGGTGTGCGCCATCGTGGCGGCGTATATGATGCTGGCTTTCTCGTCGTTCTTCACCACGGGAGCAGCGGACCAGAGCATACTGGAACGGCCACAAGCTGGTGAGCTGCTGTCGGTGCACAACCACATACAGAACTTCGCGGGCGCGCTGGGTGCCCAGATCGCGGAGTTCTTCATCAACGGTTGCTTCGGCATCCCCTCGTTCTTCATCGCCCTGTTTCTCGCCGTGGCGGGACTGAAGCTGATAAAGGCATACAACGTGAGGCTGTGGAAAT
>CAYZVH010000109.1:0-10611 GCA_964481755.1 uncultured Bacteroides sp.
GCTTGAATATGCTGCGCGCTATGGGGTTGGGAAGGTACTCCATACCTACAGCGAACTTGTGCACGTCGCGGAACTGCCATCCGTCCATCTCGTCGGCCGTCGACTCGCCGCTGCCTTGGAAGTAGGGATACTTCACTCCGGCCCACTTCTGGTAGGTGTAGTCGAAGCCCACGGTCAAGCGTTTATCGTAGACGTAGGTGGCTCCCACACCGATGGTTGCAGGCAACTGGTAGGCGTTGCCGATGGTGTCGATGCGTTGGTCGATGATGGTGGTGGACCCTGTGCTGGTGTCGGAGGTGTACTGCACGCGGTAGGCGTCAGCGTCCACGTCGTGGCCCAGCGAGTAGGTCACTCCCAAGGTGAGCTTTTCCTTCTTGGAGAGGTCCAGCGTGTATTGCGCGCCGAGGTCCAGCTTGTAGGTCTTTATCTCGGAGGTATAGTTGCGTGTGTAGGCCCATGCGGTGGCTCCGCTGTAGCTGTTGGCGATGGTGTGGTCCACGTCACCCCACAGGTACGAGAGGTTGGCACCGACTGAGAGGTTCGGAATCACCTGCGCTCCCCCTCCGATGAAGGCTTGGCTCAAGCCGCCGCTACCGGTGTTCGACACGGTGGAGACGGCGGTACCGTCCTCATCGTCGCGCACGGTGGAACTGGACGAAAAGTCGTAGTTGATTTTGGAGTAAGGTACGAAGCCCAGCGTCATGCCCACGTTCTTGAACGCGCGGAACTGCATGGCCAGATAGTCGAGGCTGGAGTTTTTGACGTTCATCTTCTGCGAACCGTTGTTGTAGTTGGTGTTTTGCAACGTGATGCCCGCGTCGAAGAGGTAGGTGAGCGAGTCGATGCCGGAGTAAGAAGCCGGGTTGCCCACGTTGATCATCGACTGGCTGCGCAGTCCGTACGAAATTCCACCCATGCCCTTGTTGGCGGTTGTACTCTGGTCCGACAAGAGGCCGAAACCGTAGCGGGAATAGGGGGATGTCACTCCATTTTGAGCCATCGCAGCGCCACACGCGAGGAGCAGCGCCAGACAGCTAAGAACCTTGTTATAATTTATCATTATATTCTAATATTCTGTTTAGGCCTTTCAGCACTAAAAATTTATCTGCAAAGATGATATTTTTTAAATTCGTATCAAAAGAAAAATCATCTCCCCCCGTTAAAAAAACCAAAAGTTCCGGATATTTCCTCCGGAGGTCCATGATGTATCCTTGTATTTCATACTCCATTCCCTTGACCACTCCTGCCCTCATAGCGGTCTCGGTGTCGTAGCCCAGCAGGGGCACGTCACCGTCGGGGCTCACCAGAGGCAGCTTGTCGGTGAAGGCGTTCATGGCCCTCAGCCGCATCAGTTTGCCCGGGGCGATGTTACCGCCCAAGTAGTTGCCAGCGGCATCCAGCAGCTCGTAGGTGAGACAAGTGCCGGCGTCCACCACCAGCAGGTCGCGCCCAGGTTGTTCACCCTGCGCCCCCACCACGGCGGCTATGCGGTCGCTCCCTAGGGTCTGCGGTGACTGATAGCGTATCCTCACGGGCAAGGGCACCGTGCTGTCGAGCCGGAGCACCGCGCAAGACAGAGCGGCGAGCTGTCGCTCCATCGTCTCCCCTAGCCTCACCACCGACGAGAGTATGGCCCTCTGCAGGGCGTAGCGCCCGGCGATGTAGGGCAACGTGGAGAGCGAGCGATTCGAATCGTAATAGATGTCCACCAGCCGAGAGTCGTCGAACAACGCCAGCTTGGCTACCGAGTTTCCTATATCTATAACTAAATTCACGCTGCAAACTATCAGTTCGAGCGGCAAAGTAAACATAAAAAGGTCAAACAAATAGTATAAGTTCGGGAGTTTTTGATATTTTTGCATATCAATTCATCTCTTAATCATAAAAAGAAACCTAAAACATAACGTATGAAAAGAACTATCTTTCTGTCGGGATTGCTCCTGCTGACGGCACTCGCGGCCCGCGGACAAGCCCCCATCAAAGCGTACGACCTGAGCGCCCCCATCGCCGTGCGCATGCCGTTGCAGGGCGACAGTGTCAACTTCACCGGAGCCCGATTCCAGGCGGCCGAGCTACTGAGGACCAGTGTCGACCTCGACCTCAAGCGCCACACCTGCCAACGCGCCGAGGCGGACTCCACGGGCCTCGTCCGGGTGGCGAAAGCCACCGATGGGCACAACCTCTTCTACCTCTTCTCCACCCAACTGAGGGCAGAACGCTTCATGCGCGCCACCCTGCAGGTGAGTTCCACAGCCCGCTTCGAGGTGTTCGTGGACGGACGCTCCGTCTGCGCCAAGACCAACGCCGACGACAGTCTGAGCCAGGTGCGCCCGCAGGAGGTGCCCCTGCGCCTGGAACCCGAGCGCAACTACACGGTGGTGGTGAAACTGCTCTCGTGTGCCGACGACAAGGCCGAGCCGCAGCTGCGGTGCGCCCTGCTCAAGGCGAAAGACTTCGAGCAGGTGGACTACCACGTCGCCCCCGACCTGCCGAGCCGCGTGCGCCTCTTCGACACGGAGTTCCTCTACCAAGTGAACAGCGCCACCCTCTCCCCCCGCGGGAAATACCTGCTGGCACAGTATACCTATTATTATAATAAGGACAACTACACGACCTACAAACAGCTGACCGAGGTGAAGAGCGGACGCACCCTGCTGGCGAAGGCCAACACCGCCATGCAATGGATGCCCCGCAGTGAGAAGCTTTATTACACAGTGAACGGGCTCACCGGCAACGACCTCATCGTCTACGACCCCGCCACGGGAACGGAGGAGACCGTCGCTACCGGACTGCCCCAGGGCAACTTCCGCTGGACACCCACCGAGGACGGCCTCATCTTCACCCTCACCGACCCGGGCGAGAAGGTGCAGGGCCCGCTGAAGCGTATGCTCCACCCCGACGACCGCATCCCCGGCGCGCGCGACCGCTCCTACCTAATGCGCTACGACCTCGCCACCGGACTGTGCGAACGCCTCACCTACGGCAGCTACGGCGCCAACCTGTGCGACATCTCGCGCGACGGACGCAAACTGCTCTGCACCTCCATGAAGGAGGACTTCTCCATAGTACCCTTCGCCCGCACGTCGCTCTTCGAGATAGACCTCGCCACCCTGTGCACCGACACCCTGGTGGCGTGGACCCCGTTCCTCGACAATGCCATCTACTCCCCCGACGCACAGCAGGTGCTCATCATCGCCAGCCCCAACGCCTTCGACGGCATAGGGCGCAACTGCGGCTCGCTGCCCATCGCCAACGACTATGACAAGCAGGCCTTCCTGATGGCCATCGCCGACCGCCAGCTGACCCCCATCACACGCGACTTCAACCCCTCCATAGAGACAGCCCAGTGGAACAGCACCGATGGCTGCATCTACCTGCGCGTCACCGACAAGGACCGCCTAAGCGTCTACCGCTACACCCCATCCAGCCGTAACTTCGAGCTGCTGCCCATGGCCGAGGAGGCCGTCTACAGTTTCAGTCTGCCCGACCTGCAGCCCACCATCGCCGCCTACACCGGCGAGAGCGACACCCGCGAGGGTCTGGCCTACCTCTACGACATGAAGAAGCGCACGTCTACCTTGATTGCCTACCCCATGAAACAACGCATGGAGCGCATCGCCTTCGGCACAGAGGAGCCGTGGAACTTCACCGCCGCCGACGGCACACCGATAGAGGGCACCATCTGTCTGCCGCCCGACTTCGACCCCGCGAAGAAGTATCCCCTCATCGTTTACTATTACGGCGGCACGTTGCCCTCCACCAAGCAGCTCTCCACCCCCTACAGCCCGCAGCTCTTCGCCGCGCGCGACTATGTGGTGTACGTCATTCAGCCCAGCGGCACCATCGGCTACGGCCAGGAGTTCTCCGCCCGCCACGTGAACGCCTGGGGCGACTACACCATCGACGAGATCATCGAGGGCACCCGCAAGTTCTGCGCCGCCCACCCCTTCGTGGACTCCACCAAGATAGGCTGCATCGGGGCCTCCTACGGCGGCTTCATCACCATGTACATGCAGACGCGCACCGACCTCTTCGCAGCGGCCATCTCCCACGCGGGCATCAGCAACGTCACCAGCTACTGGGGCGAGGGCTACTGGGGCTATTCCTACAGCACCGTGGCCACGGCGGGCAGCTACCCGTGGAACGCGCCGGAGCTATACACCCGCCACGGCGCACTGTTCAACGCGGATAAGATAAAGACCCCCATCCTGCTGCTGCAGGGCACGGCGGACACGAACGTTCCTCTGGGCGAGAGCATCCAGATGTACAATGCGTTGAAGATTCTGGGCAAGCCAGTGGAGTATGTGACGGTGGATGGCGAGAACCACTTCATCCGCGACTACGCCAAGCGCGAGCTGTGGCACAACACCATCATGGCGTGGTTCGCCCGCTGGCTGCAGGACGACCCCTCGTGGTGGAACGACCTCTACCCCGAGCGCCACTGGTAATGGGGCACGGCAGGGTACAAGCTCCCTCTGACCTAATATCGACATGAGGTGGGTCAGAGGGAGAACAGTTGAAGGTTTTATGTTTTGTGTTGAAGGTTACATGTGCCTCAGACTTCTAACGTGAAACGTATTACATAAGACATCTGGTGTTTTCGTCTCCTAACGTATAACGTAAAACCTTCAACGACTTTTTTTGTCTCTGGGTCTTTCAGTCTTAGAAGGAGTCTCTTAGTATTCTAACATAAAACACAAAACATATAACCTTCAACATAAATATCGTAGGGAAATAGAAAAGGAGGCCTTCAAGGCCTCCTTTTCTATTTCTCTCACGATATTTATCAGATTCCCAGTGATTTCTTTATCGCGTCTATCTTTGCCTCGGCGGTTGCGGTGGCAGAGGTGTAACACTTCGGACACTGCATCTCGCCCTTGATCTCCATGTAGAACTTGATCTTCGGCTCTGTGCCCGACGGACGGACAGACACCTTCGTGCCGTCGGCCGAGAAGTACTGTAGCACGTTGCTCGTCTCCGGCATGTCGAGGTCCGTCACGTGGCCCTCGGCGTCGGTCTGCTTCAGCACCTTATAGTCTTTTATCAGCACCACAGGCGAACCACCCAACTCCTTCGGCGGGTTGGCGCGGAAGTTCTCCATCATGGCCTTTATCTCCTCGGCACCGCTCTTACCCGGCTTCACCACGTTCACGGTGCACTCCTTGGAGAATCCGTACTCCACGTAGATTTCCATCAGCACGTCGTAGAGGGTCTTGCCGTTGTCCTTGGCCCAGGCGCAAATCTCAGCCAACAGGGCGCAAGCGGACACGGCATCCTTGTCGCGCACGAAGTCCTCGGCCAGGAAGCCGTAGCTCTCCTCACCGCCGCCGATGTACTGCTTGATGCCTTCGTTCAGACGAATCTGGCGGGCAATCCACTTGAAGCCCGTGTAGCAGTCGTACATCTCGATGTTGTTCTTGTCGGCGATAGCTTTTATCAGCTCGGTGGTTACGATAGTCTTCACCACAAACTCCTTGCCCGTCATCTTGCCCATGGCCTTGCGGTTGGTAATGATGTAGTAGAGGAAGATGAGGCAGGTCTGGTTGCCGTTGATGAGCACCCACTCGCCCTTGTCGTTCTTGCAGGCCATGCCCACGCGGTCGGCGTCGGGGTCTGAGGCCATCACGATGTCGGCGTCAATCTCCTTGGCGAGTTTGATGGCCAGGGTGAGCGCCTCAGCATTCTCGGGGTTAGGCGATACGACGGTGGGGAAGTTGCCGTCCTTCACCATCTGCTCGGGCACGCAATGTACGTTCTCGAATCCCCACATCTTCAGAGCACGGGGGATGAGCATCATGCCGGTGCCGTGTATCGGGGTGTAGACGATGCTGAGGTCCTTCTGACGTTTGATCACATCCGGGTCGATGGAGATGGTCTTCACGTCGTCGAGGTACTGCTTGTCCACGTCCTCGCCGATGATTTGGATGAGCGACTTGTCGCCCTGGAACTTGATGTCCTTGGCGCCCGCCACCTTGTTCACCTCGTCGATGATGCCCTTGTCGTGGGGTGCGAGCACCTGTGCGCCGTCGTCCCAGTAGGCCTTGTAGCCGTTATACTCCTTGGGGTTGTGCGAGGCGGTCAGGATGATACCGCTCTGGCAACCCAGTTTGCGGATGGCGTAGGACATCTCCGGTGTGGGTCGCATGTCGTCGAACAGATAGACCTTGATGCCGTTGGCAGAGAAGATGTCGGCTGAGATTTCGGCGAACTTGCGGCTGTTGTTGCGGCAGTCGTGTCCCACCACCACGGAGATTTGGTCGCGGTCCTTGAAGTTCTTGTTCAGGTAGTTCGAGAGGCCCTGTGTGGCGGCTCCCACGGTGTAGATGTTCATGCGGTTGGAGCCCACGCCCATGATGCCGCGCAGACCGCCTGTACCGAACTCCAGGTCCTTGTAGAAGGCCTCTATGAGTTCCGTCTTGTCGGGATTCTCCAGCATGCGCCTTACCTCGTTCTGTGTCTCCACGTCGTAGTCGGGAGTCAACCATTTCTTCGCTTTCTCGGTCACTTCCTTGATGAGTTGTTCGTTTTCCATATTCGTTGTTATTTTAATGGATTATATGATTCTGTTCTGAAAACCGTTCCAAATATAGAGGATGTTCGGCGGATAACCTAATCCTCGGGCAATTATTTTTGCAATTCCACCACTTTATAGCGGTCGCCGACCTCCTGCATCACCTTGCGGTTATATTCCTCGGGGAATCCCGGACGGATAACCGGTGCGCAGAGGCCCTCGGCGGTGCGGAGGAACTTACCGTCCTTCACCTGCTTCACCACCAGGTCGTTATACTTCACGATGAGGAACTCGCCGAAGAGCTTCCACCCCTTCAGCATGTTCTGTGCCGTACTGACGGTGTAGTCGGTGAGGTAGGCCGTGGCCTGCGCGGGGTCGGCTTTGTAGAGCTGCATGGCGCGCTCCTCCACACGGGGTTGTGCCTCGGCGTAGGCCTGCTCGGTGTGTTGTTGCAGCTGGCGCAGGTCGCCTATCATCTGTCCGTAGCGGGGGTAGATCATGTTGCTCACCCAGTTGCACACCCAGAAGGCGGACTCCCACGAGAAGGTCACTCCGTCCGCCACATCCTTGCGGTAGCAGGGGGGCACCTCTGTGGCGCAGCAGTACACCGGTGTGTAGGCTATCATGTTGGCGTCGTCCATGCCGAACCACAGCACTCCGCCGATGGCGTTGGGCAGGTTGCCGCGCATCTGCGACACAAAGGTGAAGGCGCTCTGCTGGGTGCCTATGGGGCGCTCGTTGAAGTACTCCACACCGTCCACCTTAAACGAGAGGGGCGATGGGCGGTAGGGGCTGTTCCACGGTCCGGCGCCCAGGTCCTTGGTCATGTCCAAGGCAGTGCCTTCATAGTGGTCGCGCATGTCGCTCTGCACATCGGCCAGGGTGAGTTTCTTATCGGGCTTCACGTAGAGGGGCATAGGCTCGGAGGTCTTGCCCAGAATGTAGGAGAGGTACTGTTCCATCTTCGCGCTATGGCGGCGATAGAAGCTCCACACGCGGGCCTCGCAGTAGCGCAGTCCACTGAAGTCCAATGGGTTGTAAGCGTCGGCGAAACTGAAGTCGCGGTTCAGACCGCTGAAGTATCCCTTCTCGCGGGCGAAGCTGATGACATCCGGCGAGTAGATGCAGTTCTCCTTGTCGTCGAGGTCGAACTGATGGATGCGCGATTGGTTGGCGTGGGCCGCGATGCAGTCGTCGGGGATGCGCACAGCCACCCACACGGCGCCTTTCACACCGGGACCTTTGCCTATCATCTCCAGTATCCAGGCCTCGTTGGGGTCTGCCACGGAGAAGCTCTCGCCCTCGCTGCAGTATCCGTATTCCTTCACCAGGTCCGTCATCACCTGGATGGCCTCGCGGGCGGTGGTTGAGCGCTGCAGGGCGATGTAGATGAGGCTACCGTAGTCTATCACTCCGGTGGTGTCCACCAACTCGGGCCGTCCGCCGAAAGTGGTCTCGCCTATGGTCACCTGGTGTTCGTTGATGTTGCCTATCACGTTGTAGGTGCGAGCCACTTGCTTTATCTCGCCCAGGTACTTGGCTGTGTCCCAGTCGAAAATCTTCACCGTCTCGCCCACTGTGTGTGTGCCGGCGGGCGAATGGTAGAGGTGTCCGAACATGCCGAAGGAGTCGGCGGAGTAGGTCACCATCACCGAGCCGTCGGCAGAGGCTGCCTTGCCTACAATCAGGTTTGTGCAGGCGAGGCCTTCCGTTGCCACCGCGAAGGCGAGGGCAACCCATGCTGTCAGTTTCTTCTTCATAATTCTACGTTCTTACTATGTTATTATATTCTTCTCCTATATAAATATAGGTATAAGTTTTATGTCAATAGCTAAAGGTCTCCCTCACGAGGGTGGCGTTGCCACAGCAGTCGGTGACCTCCAGCTCCAGGGTGTGGCGTCCGCCCCGCTTCACCGGCGCCTTCCTCAGGTCGCACGTGATGCGCTGTCGGGCGTTGCAGGTAAAGAGCACGAAGCGTCCGTCGATGCGACCCTTATAGCTGCGGATGCCGCTCTGCCCGTCGCTCAGCTGATAGAGGATGGTACCACGACTGCCCCACAAGCGGGGTTGCGTCACCGCCGTCACACGGGGTGGTATGGTGTCCACCCGCACGGTGAAGGCCGTCAGCTCGCGCACGTCAGCTTTCATCCACCCGTTCTCGTAGGTTCCGCCCACATAGTACGAGTGGCCGTTCTTCAGCTGCGCCACGTAGTACTTCGTGCTGTCGGCCACCGTCCGGTGTCGTATGCCTATCATCAGCGGACAGTAGGTGTGCAGTGGCACCGGCTTCTCCGTCAACTGGTAGGTGAAGGCCACCGACGCGGTGTCGGCTATCACCTTCGTCTGCAGTTCAGCGTCGTCGTAGAGCATTCCCTTGGGCACCACCAGCTCCATGCCTGGCTCCTGCAGTTGGTTCACCCGATCGCAGAGGAGCACGCGGTTTCCCCGTGGCTTGTAGGCGGGGATGTCGCAGGGCTTGCCCTCTATCACCATGCGGTAGGTGCTGCGGTTACCGTAGGCGTCCTCCAACTCGTAGCGCAGGTGGTAGTCGCGGGCCTCGCTGATGCGGATGATGCCGTCGCCCGTGGCGTGCGACGCTAGGCGCAGGCGCAATCCCCGGGGCAGGAACGACTTCATGAACCACCGTCCGTGGGCGGTGCGCTCCTCATAGTCGGTCCATCCGTTTATCATGCGGTTCTCGTCGAACGAGAATCGGTCCACCACGCTGCGGAACACCTCCTTGTCGTCCACGTACAGCGTCACGTACTTCACCCCGTAGGTGTTGGTGGTGCCGTCCATATAGTCGTAGGCTCGCAGGCCCAGGCCTATCTCGCCCCAAGCCGTCACGTGCTCAGCCAGTTGATTGGCACTCTTCTGTTCCTTCAAGGCCACCATCCGCTTGGCGGTCCCCTGCTGCACCACTCCCCTGCCCGCTTGTGGGTAAATCATCACGGCAGTGGCCCTTGGCGCGCGGGTGTCCTTTATCCGCTTTTGGTAGAACACCAGCGGGTCTATCGGCTCATTGGTGGCCGTCTCGCGAATCTCCATGTGGAGGTGGGGCCCCGAGGAGCTGCCGGAGTTGCCGCTGAGGGCTATCACCTGTCCCTTCTTCACGCGGAACAGGGTGTCCGCCGGCGTCAGGTCCACGGCGAAACTCTCCTTGGCGTACTGCTGTTGCTCCACGTACTTGGCTATGGCGGGGGCGAAGGCCTGCAGGTGTCCGTAGACGGAGGTGAATCCGTCGGGGTGCGTCACGTAGAGGGCCTGTCCGTAGCCCGTGGGCGACACGGTGATGCGCGACACGTAGCCCTCGTCGATGGCGTGTATGGGTTTGCCCTCCACGCGCTGCGTCTTGAAGTCGAGTCCACCATGGAAATGGTTTGGCCGCAGCTCGCCGAAGTTGCCGCTCAGCGTCAGCGGGAAGTCGAAGGGCGCGCCGAACGAGGGGTGCTCGGTATGTTGTGCCGCGAGCAGGCCGCAGCAGCAGAGCGCCGCCACGACCGTCGTCAGTCTATGTCTTATCATCTCGCCTCTTCTCCCCTCCGTCAGCAGGCTTTGAAACTCATGTCGAGGCCCTTCACGCTGTGTGTGAGAGCGCCCACGGAGATGTAGTCCACGCCGCACTCGGCATAGTCGCGCAGGGTGTCGTAGGTGATGCCGCCGGACGATTCCGTCTCGTAGCGTCCGCCTATCATCTCCACGGCTTTGCGTGTGTCGGCAGTGTTGAAGTTGTCGAGCATGATGCGGTCCACGCCTCCCACGCTCAGCACCTGCTGCAGTTCGTCGAAGTTGCGCACCTCAATCTCTATCTTCAGGTCCTTTCCGTTCTTTTTGCAGTAGTCCTTGGCGCGTGTGATGGCGTTCTCAATACCTCCGGCGAAGTCCACGTGGTTGTCCTTCAGCAGAATCATGTCGAACAGTCCGATGCGGTGGTTCACGCCTCCGCCTATCTTCACGGCCATCTTCTCCAGCATACGCATGCCGGGGGTGGTCTTGCGTGTGTCGAGCACGCGGGTCTTGGTACCCTCCAGGCGTTTCACATAGCATCGCGTCATGGTGGCTATTCCGCTCATGCGTTGCATCACGTTCAGCATCAGGCG
>CAYZVH010000110.1:0-10520 GCA_964481755.1 uncultured Bacteroides sp.
TTGATGTCGGGTTTGCCTTCGGTGTAGGAACCGTCGCCATGATAGAGGTCACGAATATAGTACTCACCCAACATTCTGCCTTCCACGATGACACCGTTGAATCCACTTTGTGCCACGTCGCCGTAGTTGCTATAGAAGGTAGTGGGATTGCCGTTCTCATCATATTCCCAATGCTTGTCGAGTTTACCTTTGTACTTCACAACCTTATTCTTGTTGAAGGAGAAGTTACCGCCAATCTTATAGGTGAAGTCCTTGATGCGGTCCTGCCATGCGAGGGAGAACTCGATACCGTTGTTGCGTACCTTGGCGATGTTCTCGGTAGCACCGGTCACCTTACCCATGGTCAAGGGGATGGTCGGGGTGAACAAGATACCGCTAGTGAGCTTGTTGTACCACTCTACCTCACCGGAGAGGCGGTTGTTGAAGAAACCGAAGTCAATACCGATGTTGGTGGTAGTGGTTGTCTCCCACTCGAGTGCGCTGTTGCCTTGTTTGGTGACAGCCATACCTGTGGTCGGCGTGCCATCCAACACTACCTTATTAGTTGCGTAGCTGGCTTGCCAGTCGTAGTTGCCGGAGGCATTGTTACCCATCTTACCCCAAGAAGCGCGAATCTTCAAGTTCGAGAGATAGTCCTTGGCAAAGCTCATGAACTTCTCCTCGTTGATGCGCCAACCGGCTGAGAATGAAGGGAAGAGGCCCCAACGGCTCTCGGGAGAGAATCTCGACGAGCCATCGTAACGCACATTGGCCTCGAACAGATAGCGTCCCTTGAACGCGTAGTTGAGACGACCGAAGTAAGAGATGAGCGCCCAGTCTGTCTCGGAACTGCTGGTGGCGTTGAGCTCGGTAGCTGTGTTCAGCAGTGTCAATCCCCAGTCGGCCATACCTTTACGGGTGGCTGTGAAGGAACTTTCTTTCAAGTAAGAGGTGGTGAAACCTGCCAGAACACCCAGGTCATGATCCTTGGCAATGGTGGTGTTGTAGCGTGCCAAGATCTCGGAGTTCTTGCGGGTTCTCTTATAAGAGGAGTTGTAGATGGAGGCATTCTCCAGCGCGCTCTCGCTGACACTCTCGTTGGTCACGTAGTTCCACTGGCCATTGGGGATGCCCCATGTGGCATAGTCGAGCCAATCGGGAGCGTAGTTGTAGCTGGCCTCGATGGAGAGTCCCTTCATCGGGGTGATGATGCCATACAGTGTGAAGTTGCCACGGAACTTCTTATCGTATCCCGAGCGGGCCATCTGATAGAAGATGTTGTTGGCGTTGGTAGACTCCTCTGTAGCAGCCGGTTGACCCCACTTGTTAGTCTCGCCGGGATAGACACCCGGAGTGGTGATGGACAGATACTCGAATCCACGGCTGACGTTGGTCAGACCATAGTGTTCCTTCAAGCCATTGAGGCGGGTACCGATGGACAACCAGTTGTTGACCTTCATCTCGATGTTGGCACGGAACTGGAACTGTTCCTGTCCGGAGTTCATACCTTTCTTATTCATGATACCGTCGGTGTCATAGTATCCCAAGGAGAGGAAATACTTGGCCTTGTCACTGCTGCCGGACACTGACATGTTGTGTTTCTGAGAGAAACCTGTACCCATAATCTCGCTGAACCAGTCGGTGTTAGGGTAAGCCATGTAGTTAGGCATACCATATTCATTGGTTCCATTGGGGTTCTTCTGAGCCTCGCGCCAAGCCTCGATGGTGGCGTCGCCGAAGACGTGGGCTTTGTCCATGTTGTCGCAACCCTCGTTGATGAGTTCCATGTGGCGAGCATAGTCGCTGACCAACTTCAGCTTGTTCTGCGGCTCGAGGAAGGAGGCGTAGAACGAGTAGTTGACCTTGGTCTTGCCCTCACCCTTCTTCGTGGTGACGAGGATTACACCGTTGGCGGCACGTGATCCGTAGATGGCAGCCGAAGCGGCATCCTTCAGCACGGTGATGCTGGCGATATCCTCGGTATTTACATTATTCATATCCCACTCGATACCATCGACCAGCACCAACGGGTTGTTGGAGTTCATGGTACCCAAACCTCTGACGCGGATGGTGGCACCCTGCGAACCGGGTTTACCGGAACTCTGTTGCACCTGCACACCGGCAGAGAGTCCGGCCATGGCGCTGGAGGCGTTTGTGATGGGTCGGCTCGACATCTCCTGGTCGAAGTTCACCGTGGAGACTGAACCGGTGAGGTTCACTTTCTTCTGAACACCGTATCCTACGACCACCAACTCG
Source organism: uncultured Bacteroides sp. (assembly GCA_964481755.1). Lineage (GTDB taxonomy): Bacteria > Bacteroidota > Bacteroidia > Bacteroidales > Bacteroidaceae > Phocaeicola_A. Next base: position 2,236 of record CAYZVH010000110.1, read on the forward strand.
TCGAGGGCCTCAGCCTTAGGATAGAGGGTAACGTTGATTTTTGTTTTGGATTTGTCTACAGCGATGGTCTGCGAGTCGTAGCCGATGTAGCTAAACTGGAGTTTGTTGCCCGCTGTGACTTGAATGGTGTACTCGCCATTCAGGTCTGTTGTCGTTCCGCTACCTGTTCCTACAACCGAAACAGCAGCTCCCGGCAAAGGATAGTTACTCTCGTCAGTAACCACTCCCGAAATCTTTATTTGCTGCGCATACATCGTCAGGCATTGCAGAGCAAATAGAGCCAAAAATAAGATGTGCTTTTTCATAATAAATTAAATGTGACAATTGATTTAACACTACTATTCACCAGAAACCACACCCGGGGACTCGCGGCCATTGCCGTCCCCGCAATCGAACCCGTCCGGACGAGTGTGACAGGCACAAGCCCTAGCCACTCGAATCCCCTAGGTGTGGAAATGATGGACGATGCAAAATTATGCAGAACCCCACAACAGGAATAGTCCGATTGCGTAAAACAATAACACTTTCAGCACGGGACGGAAGAGGGTAAGTGGACGAATAGTTCAAACTGGTCAAGTTAGATACATATCTGGTCATATTCAGGAAAAGAGCTGAGAAAGATGAAAATATGACCTATATTTGCGTATCGCAAATCTATAGACGACATGAATTGTTTTCTTCACATACTAGTATCGGTCGTGGCAGTGGCACAGACATTCTCGCTCTGCGCACAGACCTTCTCCGTCATGAGGAAGTACGACGTTAAGAACGGACTCTCCGACAATACGGTGAGGAGCATCCTGCAGGACTCCACCGGGTACATCTGGTTGGGCACCAAGGATGGAGTGAACCGCTTCAACGGGAGCGAGTTCGTGAAGTTCGCCGGCTCGACCAACCCGTCGGACAATACACTCATAAACGTGCTGAAGCTGCACCCGCACAGCAACAAGAAGGATGTGTGGACCGCCACCACGGATGGACTCTACCTGTTCGACACACAGACGAACCAGTTCACCCTGTTCGACAAGAAGACGGACGAGGGCATCGGCATAGAGCGAAGCGTGAACTGCCTCTGCTACGACGACGATGGGCAGCTGTGGATAGGCACGGCAAGAGGACTGTTTGTCTACAACGAGCAGAGCGGACAGCTGCGGAGGTACACCCGGTTGCAGGCCGACCCCGCGTCGCTCCCCGACAATCAAGTGATCTCCGTCTTCAAGGACTCGTCGGGGACGCTATGGATAGGCACCCGCAACGGCATAGCCCGATACAAGAAGAAACCCGACAACTTCGCGGTCTACCGACTGCGACAGCGGGCCGACACCTCCAACCCCTTCGAGATAAGCAGCATCATGGAAGCCTCCGACGGAGAGATATGGGCGGGCACCCGCTACGACGGACTGTTGCACCTGGACCAGTCGAACGGCACCATCGCCGTGTACCCCGTGGCGACGACCCGGCACGACAACACCTGGATCCGTGCCATCTTCCAGTATAGCCCGGGACTCTTCTTCATAGGAGCGGAAGACGGACTCTTCATGTTCCGCCCGCAAGAGAAGTCGCTGCAAAGGTTGGAGGCGTTCAACGCCAAGAGCATCTACTCCTTCAGCCGCGACCGCGAAGGCGGTGTGTGGGTGGGCACCTACTTCGACGGCATCTACTACATCTCGCCCCAAAGCAACAGCATCAAGTGGTACTACGAGGACAGCAAGCAGAACTCCCTCTCGGGCAACGCCGTCAGCCAGTTCTGCGAGGACCCGGACGGCAACCTGTGGATTGCCACGGAGAATGGCGGACTGAACTACTTCGACACCCACACCGAGACGTTTACACATTACAAGGCGACCGGCTCGTCGGCAAGCATCAGCTACAACAACATCCACGCCTTGATGCTGGACGACCAGCAACTGTGGATAGGCACCTTCTCCAAAGGCATCGACATCATGGACCTGCGGACACACACCATCGTGAAGAACTATCAGTACCGCCTCAACGACTCCACCTCCATCCCCAACAACTACGTCTTCTCGCTCTATAAGAACCGACGGGGAGAGCGGTTCATCGGCACCATGGGAGGATTCTGTCAATACATCCCCGAGACCGGCAAGTTTCACCGGTTCAAGGAGATGGGATACCTATTTATATATGATATGCTGGAGGACAGCAACGGGTGGCTGTGGATTGCCACCAAGGGCGACGGCGTGTGGCGCTACGATAGCCAGACGCGGAAGTTCAAGAGCTACCGACACTCCGCCGACGACGAGACCTCGCTGGGCGACAACCGCGTGGTGCGCGTCTACATCGACCGCAAGGGACAGCTGTGGTTCTGCATGGAGGGCGGCGGCATCTCGCGCTACGACTACAACACCGACTCCTTCGTGAACTACGACTACCGGAAGAAACTGCCCAGCCACGTCATCTACGGAATGCTGGACGACAAGGACGGCAACCTGTGGCTGTCGTCGAACTACGGACTCATCAAGTACAACCCACAGACCGAGGAGTCGAAACTCTACACCCACGAGGACGGACTGCAGAGCAACCTGTTCAACACCCGCTCGTCGCTGAAGACCTCCGCGGGGCTGTTCTACTTCGGAGGCGTGGAAGGTTTCAACAGCTTCTCGCCCGACCGCCTGTACACTAACACCGTGAAGCCGACCGCCGCCATCGCCTACATCCGTCTGCACGACAGCAGGGTTAGCGACGAGGCGCAGGTGATAAACATCGACCGGCAACAAGAGTTCTCGGTGAACTACCACATCTCCTCGTTCGAGATAGGCTACGAATGCTTGAGCTTTGTGGCCCCGTCGAAGAACCGCTACGCCTACAAGATAGAGGGCGTGCACGACGATTGGGTCTACACGGACAAACACTCCGTCACTTTCGTGGACTTGCCCTCGGGCACCTACCGGTTCCGCTTGAAGGTGGCCAACAACGATGGCGTGTGGAGCGAGAACCCCTGCTACATAGACCTACACATAGAGGCTCCGCTGTGGGAGACGGCCGGCGCCAAGTTCGTCTACTCCCTGCTCCTGCTGGGCGTGGCCTATCTGCTGATGCTCAGCTACACGAAGAGGCAGCAGAAGAAGCGGAAGCGTGAGAAGGAAGAGATGGAGATGATGATGGAGAAGGAGATGTACCGCTCGAAGATTCAGTTCTTCACGAACGTGGCCCACGAGATAAAGACGCCGGTGAGTCTGATAAAGGCTCCGCTGGAGGCGGTCATGGAGTCCGGCCAATGGAACGAGGACACTGAGTCGAACCTCACCGTCATCCGGCAGAACACCGACCGACTGTTGGAGCTCATCAAGCAGTTGCTGAACTTCCGCAAGGTGGACCAGGAGGGCTTCAAACTGTCGTTCAGCGAGGAGGACATCATCCCGCTGTTGAACGGCATCATCAAGCGCTTCTCCTCCTCGTCGCCCTCGGTGACCATACACACCGACTTCCGACAAGAACACCTATTATATAATGTAGACACAGAAGCGCTGACGAAGATTGTCAGCAACCTGCTGACCAACGGGTTCAAGTATGCGCGCACGGGCATTTGGGTATCCGCCGGCGAAGTGGAGGTGGACGGCAGTCCTATGCTGGAGATCAGTGTAGGCGACGATGGACCAGGCGTGTCGGAGACGGAATCGGCCAAGATATTCGAGATGTTCTACCGCTCGAAGAACAACACCTCGTCGGAGACAGGCTTCGGCATCGGGCTGAGCCTAGTGAAGCTGCTGGTGGACAAGCACGGCGGAACGATTGAGGTTGGGAAGAGCAGCCAGGGAGGTTTCCTCATCACCATCCGTCTGCCTAAGATAGAAGCCAGTGCTCCTAAGCAGACAATCAACCCCACCCCTACCCCCAGTGAGCACGAGACCTCGGGTCATTACGAGCTGGGCGACTGCAACCTGTTGATTGTGGAGGACACACACGACATGCTGGAGTTCCTCATGAAGAACCTCGGCTATAACTACAACGTGTTGGGTGCCACGAACGGCAAGGAGGCACTGAAGATATTGCAGAACAGTACGGTGGACATCATCATCAGCGACATCGTGATGCCCGAGATGGACGGATTCGAGTTGCTGAGCGCCGTACGTGCGGATAAGATGTTGTGCCACATCCCCTTCATCCTGCTGTCGGCACAGAACTCGGTGAACTCGAAGATTACCGGACTGGAGTATGGAGCGGACGCCTACATCGAGAAGCCTTTCTCGCTGAGCCACATCAAGGCGACGATAGACAACCTGCTGAAGAGCCGGAAGGTACTGTTCGAGCGCTTCGCCAACATGACGAGTCTGGAGTATGGACAAGGAGAGATTAAGCGGTCGGACTTCGAGTGGCTGGAGCAGGTGAACAACATCATCATTCAGAACTTCACCAACGAGAGCTTCACCGTCGACACGTTGGCCTCGGAGATGGCCCTTAGCCGCTCGAACCTGCAGCGTAAGCTGAAAGGCGTCACCGGTTTGCCGCCCATTGACTACATCCGTCTAGTCCGTCTGAAGTCCGCCGCACAGTACCTGAAAGAGGGTAAGTACCGGGTAAACGAGGTCTGCTACCTAGTAGGGTTCAGCAACCACTCCTACTTCGCCCGCTGCTTCCAAAAGCAGTTCGGCGTGTTGCCCAAGGATTATATGAAGGGGAAATGAGGACTCCATATAGACAATACTTTGCAATACAATGTTCTCAAGCTATAACGAATTTATCATTGAGATAGGGGTCTATTGGCAACGAGGGCAGACGATATCTCTGTTCAAAGTCTTTGAACACATGTTTAATGACTTTGTACATGTGTTTAAAGTCTTTGAACACACGTTCAATGACTCTGAATAAAGATATGGAAAATTGGCGTAGAATATTTCATTTGATGGAATTGACAAATCAGTCGCTATGCGGAACGTTTTTCTTTCCGATGGTTACGAGCCCATTACGTCGCTGCAAACATACTACATTCGGTGCGTAAATCCAAGGGGGGCTAGAGGATTACTTCAAAATGAGGCAATGCGCCGCGGACTTGCAACTACAGGTTTTGCCACAGGCGTAAAAACGATTCAAGAGGAGCATCCAGCCATTGGCGGGACTACTCCTCTTGAACGCTAAATAGAAGTTTACTTATTTAATGTTGGGCTCTTCCAATCCAAGACCTTTCTTCTTGTCCACAATCTTGAGGACGAAGCCAAGGATGAGGGCGGCTACACCCAGGCAGGCGAGCATCACCAACGGAGCGGTATAGTCGTAGGAAACGGCAGCTTGCTCGGGACTGATGAGTCTATTCTGCAAGTCTGATACCAGTTGCGGGTTGGTCTTGTCGAGCACTTTGCCAATCAGCAACGGGAAGAGCCAGAGGCCGATGTTCTGAATCCAGAAGATGAGAGCGTAGGCGCTACCGATGATCTTGGCATCCACCAACTTAGGCACGCTGGGCCACAACGAGGCGGGAACGAGTGAGAAGCTGGCACCCAGCACCAGGATGGTGATGTAGGCCACGACGACACCACCTACGCCATTGCCCTTGAACTCCGGCAACACGAAGGCGAACGTGAGGTGACACGCTATCAACAGTACGGAACCGAGGACAAGCATGGAAGCGGCCTTTCCCTTGTGGTCCACATAATTACCCAGAATCGGGGTGATGCCGACAGCCAACAGGGGGAACACGGCAAAGATAGTCTCAGCACTCTGGCGCATATAGCCCATGTAGCAGAACACCACGAGAGCCACAACGGCCACCACGAGGAGGCTGTACTGGAGGCTCTTCTTCTTGCAGAAGTTGCTGGCGAAGGCTGCGGCGGCAACCACCAGCATGATGATGTACTGAATGATGGTCACCGTGTTGGTAGCCCAGAACGAGTCGGGCGACACCTCGGTGAACTCGAGGTTACACTGCAACATGTTGACGGCATACTTCTGGAAGGGGAAGATGGCGGAATAGTAGAGCACGCAGAGCAAAGCCACCAACCAGAAGCCGCTGCTGGTGAGGATGCTGCCCAGGTCGCTAATCTTGAAGGGATCGTCCTTCTCCTCAGCCTCGCCGGTCTGTGCGTCGAGTTTCTTATCCATGAAGAAGTAGACGATGAACATGATGAGGGCGATGAGCAACAGTATCACACCGAAGGCTACGGAACGGGACACGTCGACGACACCGCCCAGTTTGGCGAATACCGGCGAGAATATCATGCAGGTGGCGACACCCAAGCGGGCCAACGCCATCTCGGAACCCATAGCCAAGGCCATCTCACGGCCTTTGAACCACTTGACGATACCGCGCGACACGGTGATGCCGGCCATCTCCACACCGCAACCGAAGATCATGAAGCCCACAGCGGCGAACTTAGCCGAGGCAGGCATGCCGGCGTAGAACGGCGAGATGCCCAACTCGTCGAAACCGGGGATGTAGTTGAGGTTGTTGGTGAACCAAGCCTCCAAGCCACTACCCTGGAACCCTTCGGTCACAGCGTACCAATTGATGGTGGCACCCACCAACATGACGGCACCGGAGAGGAGGGCCGTGAAGCGAACGCCCATCTTGTCGAGGATGATGCCGGCGAAGATGAGGAAGAAGACAAACACGTTGAGGAAGGTCTCAGAGCCCTGCATGGTGCCGAAAGCGGTGGAGTCCCAGCCGCGGGTAGCCTGCATCAGGTCCTTGATTGGAGAGAGGATGTCCATAAAGATGTATGAACAAAACATGGCCGAAGCCAGCAGCAAGAGGGCTGTCCACCGGATGGAGGGCACGTCTCTTAGCAATTTTGTAACTTTTTCTGTCATAGCTATAGTATTGATGTTTCTAATTGTTTCGCAAAGATAGTGCAAATCAGATGCAGAACGCCAAGCTTAGCTGAATATTTTGCCACTGCAAGGGTTATCTTGTCCGTGGCCTGTCGCAATGTTAATAAATCACCGGACAGGGACTTTTTCTCGCATATTATTGTACATTATGCCTAAAAGACGTACTTTTGCATCATAATTAAGTTGCTGATAACAAAAGTACGAAAGTATAACATCAAAAACATTCTAATTATGAAAAGAACAAAATTGAGCGCCGCATGCGTGGCCTTGGCCGGAACAATGATTCTGTCCTCTTGTATTGGTTCATTCAGTCTGACAAACCAGGTTCTCGACTGGAACAAGTCTGTATCCAACAAATTCGTGAATGAGTTGCTCTTCATCGGTATGCACATCATTCCCGTGTACGAAATCACTTGCTTGGCCGACGTCATCGTGCTCAACACCATCGAATTCTGGAGCGGCGATACTATGGCACAAGGCACAACCAAAGAGGTGAAAGGCGAGGACGGCAACTACATCGTCACCACTACAAAGGATGGCTACTCCATCAACAAAGAGGGTGAGGATCAGGCTGTAGAGCTGACTTTCAACAAGGAGAACCAGAGCTGGAACGTTGTGTACGACGGTGAGACATACGAAGTGCTGAAACTCAACGAGAATGGTACTGTTGACTTGAACCTGCAGAACGGTTCATACATGAACCTGAACATGGATGCAACAGGTATCATGGCTGCCCGTCAGGCTGCAATGGGTTCCATGTACGTGGCTCGTTAATAGGATACTGACACAGAATAATGAGTAGGAGGTAAATGCTAATCATAAGGCATTTGCCTCCTATTTTAATGTTTACAGGTCGTTGATTTCCTCGGCTGAGAGCCCAGTGTATTTGGCAATCAGGTCTATTGGCATATCATCGGCTTTCAGATTCTTAGCGATCTGATGCTTTTCCACAATTCTACCTTCGACCATACCATCGGCAAGCCCTTCTTTCCTGGCCGTATCGATGACGTCGTTTTGAACCATTATGGCACTCATGTGGCGATAGTAATCGGCGCGTTCGGTCTGGTTCATCCGCATCACTTGCAGGCGTTGCTTCGCCTCCTGCAGTCCCGGTGTTGTAGTGTCGTCCTTGATGTGTCCGTTCTTGATGTAGTCAATCCATTCCTCCAGCGGAGTCTTGGCCACAGTGTTGAACTCGTTGACGCGTATGAGATAATACTCCGGGAAGATCTCCTCCGGTGTCTTCATCTCGAGCACCTCTTTTTCCCTGGACGTTATCTTCAGCTGGTCATGGGTGTGCACCCCAATGAAGTTGGTGCAGCCATGATAGAGGTAGTCGGAGCCATGTCCGAGGTCGAAATATATGATGCTGATGGAGTAGACCTTCTTCACGTGGTCGTAGCGTTCGCCAAGGTGGATATGTTCTGTGATGGCCTTAGCCACTCCATAGAGTATCCGCTCAAGATAGTAGACCTCGCGAGTCAGCTGCACCTCGATGA
>CAYZVH010000111.1:0-10393 GCA_964481755.1 uncultured Bacteroides sp.
CCGCTGTATTCTTCTTTCAGACTCATCTTGCCAGCCGTGTCGATGGTGTAGAAACGAACGTGGCCGCCATCGTCTTCACCGGTTGTAGAGCCCACAATCAGGTCGAACTGCTTAGCGAGGAACTCATCGCTATGGTCAGCCAACCACTCGAGGCGCATGTTCACAAACAGGTTGAACTTCAGCATTGTCACTTTCTCGCCAGCTGGTAAGGTCAACACTTCATTCAGTGTATTTGTACCCAAATTGTAAGAATAGACTTTGTTGTCGTAGCAATAGAACATGAACGGATATTGTGAATGGAAAGCGTAGTCCACAGCATCATTAAAATGCTCACTCGTGATGCCGCTGTAGAGAGCCTCTTGTGTGAACCGACTACCCGACAGATTCACGCCATATACCTGGCGTTGCTTGCTGTCATCCTCCAAAATGGTGTACACCAGGCCGCCCGAGAAGCGGGTGCTTACCATGTCCACAAAGGTCATGCCGGTGGTGTAGCTGAATTTCTTCGTGGCATCTTCCGGGTCGGTCAACGAGAAGAGCACGTTGTTGTCCGACGCATAATAGTTCCATCCCACAAATCGCTTGTTCGTGACGTCGTAGAGCAACGCGCATGAGGAGTTTCCCGGACGCTCGAGGCTAGTGCCGGCTGCGGGGGCAACCTGATAGGTAGCGTCGTTTCCACCCTTATCTGTGTTCAACGGAGTTTCAAAGGAGGCTCCAGACGTACCACTGCGAATGGCGTAGGCATTTCCGAGGTCGGTGACGCACATTCTGGAAGTAGGACCATAGTAACCGCTAGCATTGATGATGGTGAAGGCTATAGGTTCACCGGGCGTAGAGGAGAGGATGAAGTCCGTCAGTTTCATGTTGTTGTCTTCCACGCATGCCAGGGAGGAGACGTTCAATCGGTAGCCTCCCGACTTACTCAACAGGAAGATGGCTTCCGCACCATAGTACATACTGGGATTCATCACAATCTGAGTAGCCTCGCGGATGTCGGGACATTTGTCGCCCAACACGCCGTATGCCACTATCGGATTGCCTTTTGAATCTCGGGAAACGACATCCAGGCGAGCTTTCTTGTCCGCTCCCACATTGCTGAGCACCATCCATCCTTCAGAAGTAGTGGAGATAACGTTCACACTACCTTTGGCACTGGTGGTCACGCCAGTCTCCTTGTTCGTCACCCAATACCATAGGGCATAGTTGCCGGCAGAGAAGTCCGCGAAATAGTTCACTTCCTTCGTCTTGTCAGGATCAATATCCACCCACAGTTCGGTCTTGTTCTCTTCGTTGGTGTGTCTGTAATTGATTTTACAGCCATACTCATAATTGGCGTTGTCTGCCTTCAGCTCTCCCGCAATGGAAGAGACCACCTTTGGCTCGAACACGATATTCTCCGCACGCGACATCACCGCAAGGTTCTGAGGCATCGTGATCTCTATCGTCTCGATTTCAGAGTAATCGTAGTTACCCTTGTCCTCGTAACATGCGGTCGCCAACAGACCACATGCCACTATCGTAAACAGTTTATTGAATGTTCTCATTACTCATCATTTTTAAATCGTTTGTCACTCGCAGTTCGAATAATCCACAGCATATTTAGCCGGCAGTTGGATGTACGAACCGTCGTCGTCCAGCACAGGTGTTCCGGCATCCGCCATCTTCTGAAGGTGTCTTTGGAAGGTGCGTGCCGCAAAGTCCATTTTACCATATGCCACCTTTGCACCGCTCATGCCGGCGTTGTCCCAGTCGGTCACGGTCCATCCCATCACTTTGTTCAACTCCAGGTAACGATTCACGGTGAACTTGCCGAAATACTCGTCGCCAAACCATCCCCAATAGGAGGGTTGTGTATAGATCTCACTGAATCGGACAATGTAAGATGTGGCACTGTTCTCCGGTCCGTCTGCCGACCACGAAGCGGAATTCTTGTAATAGTCTATCGGCAGGTCGAAATACTCATTGGCCACCAATCCCAGTTTGATGCGTAGCGTGTTGGTGCGTAGTTTGGCGGTACGTATCAGTCGTACCCATACGGTGTCGGTACTGTTATTGGCATGCACGATGTAGTCGTTGCGGCTGAGGTCGAAGTCCTCACCTTCAACAGCCGTGGTGCCTTCCATCACAGCAATCTTATAGGGTCGTGGCTGGTTGACGGTATTTCCCATCGTGCGCACGATGAAGCGCACGTTATACTCGGTATACTTCTCGTCTACCGAAGCGAAGGAGAACGTGGTGGAATCCTTGTAAGACTGGGGATTCCCGTAAATGTCCGTCGTATAGGTCTCTTGGATGAACAGGCCGGACTTGCATCCATTATACAGAGGCACAGTTTCCTCTGAGCAAGCTCCCAGCAGAAAGGCTGAGAAGGCTAAGCAGGTATATATAAATTTTCTCATACGAATGGTCTATTTTTAATTGGTTTCATCAGAAGGAATTGGCACGGAATAGCGTGTGGCAGGAGAGGGGGAGCTGTCGAAATAAGGTTCTTCCGCTCCATTCATTTTTGTATCACCGCCAGTGTACATGCCGAATTTCTGGTTGAAGCGTTTCAGCATGAAGTAGATTTGTCCCTCACCACGCATCTCACGCAGATACTCGTACTTTATCTCTTTCAAAAGCGTGTTCTGGTTGACGCTACTTGCCGACAGAGCCGTCAGTCCACGTGCTTGCAGCACCACGTTCAGGTAATCACAAGCTCCTGCGAGATCGTTTTGCATCAGCAGACTCTCGGAAGCGATGTAATAGGCTTCGCTCACGCGCATCAGTCCGTAGAACGTTGCCCAAAAGTCCGGATTAGTCTCGCTCGTGGTGAAACTCTTGTACTTGATGAAGTCATACTCGCTGCCTGACGATGCTGACGAACCTGTCCATTGTGACTGGCGGCGGTAATCGCCTACGCTGGGGAACAAGATGTCGATGTAGCCTTTTCGGGGCTGAAGCAATGCCGACACGTCCAACGTACCGCTAAAGTAGTTGGTAAATATGTCCTTCATGTCGCTGTCGTAGAATCCGAACAGGCATTCGGTTGAGAAGATACGGTCGGGATTGATGCTGTTTGCCAACAGCTTCGATGGTTCCACGAATGGGAACAGCTCCTTCACCTTGTCGTTGTCCGTAATCTTCTTGGCCTCAGCCAACGCTTTTTCATATTCACCCATCCACAAGTATAGGCGAGCTTTCACCAAAACCACCGCATAGTAGTTCATTCGCAACTGACGATAGCGTTCCCAGTTGCCAGAGTCTCCACCGTCGGAACTCAAACGACCTTCGGTTATCACAGGGTCGACTTCTTTCAACAGAGCCTCCGAGGCTTCTAGGTCAGGCAGTAGATAGTTCTCCACCACTTCGTTTGCCGGCAGGCGGTCGTGACGTGTAGCCTCGACGCCAGTGTTGTACGGTATACTCAGTTTACTCGGATTGGAGGTATAGATGGGACCGAAGAGACGAAGCAGGTCGAAATGCAGGAAGGCGCGCACACCCAACATTTCGCCCTTTATCAGATTACATTCCGTCTCTGTCAGCACGGTACCCTTGTATTCATCAACGGCCTGCAACACCAGGTTCGCATTCAAGATAGTGGAATAGGCGGTGCTCCATATACTCGAGAAGGTCGAGCTGGCATAACTGCCTGTCCAGGTAGCCGTCTTGAATTCGATGCGCGAAGTGCTCGAGGAGGGAATGTTGTACAGCAATCCCATAAAGTCCAGCGGACCATAACTCATATTGTATCCATAGAGGCTGGAGCTGCTGATGTTGTTGTAGACTCCGTTCACAGCGTTGTGGAATCCCGCCTTGGTTCCGAACTGCTGCTCGTAGGTCTGTTTATCCTTGGGCGAATAATCCAACCAGTCGGAGCAGGCGGCGAACAGACCTCCGACTCCCAGGATTACAGCTATACTTAGTAACTTATATTGTTTCATAAAGCGATTGGTTAAAGAGTGAATGATAATGCGAAAGTGAAGCTACGCGCAAACGGATAGTCCGTACCGCGTTCCTTCTTGATGGAGGTCAACCAGAAGACATCATTCATGTAGGCAGAGAGCCTCAGTGACTCAATCCCTATCTGACGGGCGAACTCGTAGAAGTCATAGCCTACCGTAACGGTCTGCAGCGTCAGGGAGTTGTTCTTCTGCACGAAGCGTGATGAGATAGGCGTGTTCACTGAGCTCGCAATGTTCTTGAACATCGCCTGGTCGCCTGGCTGTTGCCAACGGTCGTACAAAGCGCGTTTATCCTGGTTGTAGTTGAGTTGGGCACCAGAGATGTTCTCCACCTTTTCATAGAGGGCGGAGTTGAAAGCTTTGCCTCCCCACTTATAGCCGAAGGTCACTCCTGCGGAGAACCCTTTGTACGTGAAGCTTGAGCTGATGTTTCCTTCAATCTTCGAGCGGCTGTTGCCTACAATCACCTCGTCGTCGTACGAGAAGTCGTAGGTGTAGGTTCCGTCTTTCTTGATGAAGAGCTCACGTCCATTGGAGGGGTCGATGCCGGCAGAGCGTACTGCCCAGATGTCATCGGGGTCAGCTCCGTTGTAGTAGCGTTTCGTATTGCGGCTCTTACCATAATTGTTCAAGTCGTCCATGTGTCCGTCGATGTTGTCCAGTTCCGAGGTCTCATGGCGTAAGGTTCCACGTACGCTCCAGGTCAAGCGGTCTTTCAGCGAGCGGAGTATGTAATAGGACACGGTAGCCAGCACACCCTTTGAACGTTGCAGACCCAGGTTGGTGTACCACGACGACACGCCTGAGGAGGGAACCGTGTAGACACTTATCAGCAACGGGTCGGTTCGCTTGTCGTAGTAGTTGAAGTCGATGGTAAGACGGTCGTTGAGCATCGTCAGGTCGAATCCGATGTTCTTGTCGAGCGTGGTCTGCCATTTCAGATTTCTGTTTCCAAGCACATTCAGGATGGTACTATTCCCGAAATAGTTGAAGCTATCGTAGAGGAAACGATAGGTTGTCAGCGACATGGCCGAATCGAAGCTGGTATTGCCTGGGTTGCCAATGGAAGCGCGCAACTTCAACATCGATACGCCATGGATGTTCTCCTTGAAGAACCGTTCGTTCATGATGTTCCAGCCCAAGCCTACAGACCATGTATTCTTGAAGCGCTTGGTGGAACCGAACACTGAAGATCCGTTCGTGGTGTAGTTCACATCCAGCAGATAGCGATTGTCGTACGCATAGTTCAGTGTACCCAAGAGACTTACGTTACGCGACACCGATTCAGAGTAAGAGGCCGTAGAACCTTCGGGGAAGCCGTTGGCAAAGGAAGGATAGGTGTAATCACCCTCGGGGAAACCTATCACTCGATAGCCTTGACTCAGTTGGCGATATTCCGACAGTTTGCCGTCCAGTGCAAAGGTGAAGCGGTGTTTCCCTATCACCTCAGCATATGTGGCTGTCAACTCTCCGTCGTATTGTGTGGATTTAGCATTGGAAGAGGTGAAAGAACCTTTTTTCGTAGCGTCAATGTCCGTATAGCGGGTGTCGAGCGGAGAGATGAAGTTCTCGCCATCGGCATCCGAATGTGTCAGACCAAAACGAGCGCGCAACTTCAGCGTTTCCATGGGGGTGTACTCCGCAATGAAGTAATTGGAGAGCAACAGGGTTGATTTCTCATTACGGCTGTTCAGCGAAGCGTTGTAGCTGGGGTTGGCGGCTTTCGCGAAATTATCATTCTGCAACCAAGGGGTCACCTCTCCGTTCTCGTCCACCTTCTTGTAGTAGGGGTTGGCACTTGCGTAAGTGGAGAATGCGACAATCGGGTCGCTTGTGTCGGTGTAGGTGGCGCTGAACTTGTTGGTGAACTGAAGTTTGTTCACACGGTAGATTATATCCAGGTTGCCGCTATAGGAGTCGCGGTCCGACTTTTTCATCACACCGTCCGTTCCGTTGTAGCCTACACCTATGCCGAACAAGAATCCTCCCTGACCACCTTCGGCATAGAGTTGATGCTTTTGGTTGACTCCCGTGCGTAAAGGTTCACTCAGCCAATAGGTGTCCACGCCACTGGCTACTTCTGCCTTTCTCTTGTTGTAGATGTCACTGTAGAGGATTTCATTGTCCACCGACCAGTTGCCGTTATTCACTGTATATCTGCCAGCCAGACGTTCGAACTCCAGCTTTTCAGAGGAGTTCATCAGGTTGTACGAGGAGAGGTCGGGCTTTGAGATGGCTACCGAACCATTGTAGTTAAGGCGAAGCTTTCCGGCTTTCGGCTTCACCGTCTCCACCACCACCACGCCATTGGCGGCTTTGGAACCATAGATAGCCGTGGAAGCGGCATCCTTCAGTATGGTCATGGACTCAATGCGGTTCAGGTCTAGGTTGTAGACCGTCTCCAACGTCGACTCAAATCCATCGACAATGAACAGAGGTTGGTTGGGGTCGTTCACCGCTTCGTCACGCAGACCAATGACACTGGATTTTCCACGGATGTTGATGTCCGGCAAGTGGTTTGGGTCAGAACCATAGAGGTCGTTGTCCAACACATTGAAGGCAGGGTCCAAAGCACTCAAACTGGCTATGGGGTTCTGTAGGCCAATCTGGCGTAGTTCCTCGCCTGTCACTGTAGTAGCCGAACCGGTGAACGAATTCTTGTTCTTCGTCACGATACCTGTCACCACCACCTCTTCAATCTCTGTGTCGGAGTGCAAGGTCACGGTACGCTTCTCGTTGCTCTTTCCGGCTCTGATCTGAAGCATCTCTTGCTTCATGCCGACGTATGAATAGGTAACCTCGCAAGCCGTCGCGGGCAGTTGTAGCGAATAGTGGCCATCGACATCGGTAATCGCATGCGCGGAGGTTCCCTTGATGAAGATTGTCACGCCGGGCAAAGGCAAACCTTCGTCATCCACCACGGTACCTGTCAATGTTCTTGTGCCTTTGTTGCCGTTCTGTTTCGTGATGGTCACAATCTTGTCTTCCAACCGATAGGTGAAATCGGTGTTTGCAAAGACCTTACTCAACACTTCGTCAACGGAATTTCCATTTGCCGTGATGGAAACCAGTCCCATCTCTCCCGTCTGGTCGGTGTTATACACGAAACTCAGTCCTGTCTGTTTTCGGATTTCATCAAAGAAAGTTCTGACAGGAACATTTTTCAAATCCAATGTCACGGTTCTCGACCTCTGAGCCAACAGTAGGCCAGGCAATAGCAACCAACAACATAGGAAGAGACAAATAATTCTTTTCTCTTTCATAAAATAATCACATTAGTTAATAGTATAATTTTGATTGTTTGTTTCTCAATATCCTTGTCTCATCGTTGCACCGACTTATCCTTCAAGTCAAGCAATTCCTGAATGCCTTTCAAAAGGATGTGCACAGTGTCGCCTTGTTCATTCAACGCGATTACGGTTTCCCCATTCCTTACCTGTTCGGGTGTGATGTGATATTTCTCTATCATCACGTTAAAGGTGTCGATGGTTTCTCGGACTGGTTTGTAGTGTAGGGAATCTATCCCTATCGAGTCCGCCTGCTCCATCGTCAAATCAAGTTTCAGAAGTCCGCCCTCAAACGAGATATATGGGATAAACTTCTCACTGATTTTCAACTCCTCGTCCGAGTTCACCTTACAGGCACTCATGCTTACCAGGCAACACGCGATTGCCAGCGTCATTAAATACTTTTTCATTGCAATTCTCTCCTATCAATTAAAAGTTATACTAATTTGAAAAAACGATTGTTCTGCCCATGATCTTGATTTGCACGTCCACCGTACGCCCAATGGCCCTCAGGGTCGGATTGATTTTGCCGTAGCGGTCCAAGGCACCTGTGAACCGAAGCCGCTTTATCTCGGGCGACTCATAGACCACCTTCACATTGTACCAATTGGAGAGTGTCTCCATGATGTTCTCCAGTGTCTCATCCTCAAAGAAGAAGTAGCCGTCGTTCCACGCGGTATACTTCTCGATGTTCACCTCTTCCAGCTGCACTTGTTTGCCATCCTTCCCGATGATGGCGCGCTGATGGGGCTTCATCAGAATCTCCGGTCCTTCCTCATCCAGCAGGAGGCTTACGCTTCCATGTACCAACACTACCGAAGTGCGTTGGCTCGAATAGGCGTTCACGTTGAAGGCCGTGCCATACTGCTTGATCTTTATATTCTCCGTAACCACGTAGAATGGACGCTCCGCATCGTGTGCCACCTCAAAGTAAGCCTCTCCTTTCAGGTACACCACGCGCGCCTTACGTCCAAAAGTAACCGGAAACTTCAGCTGGGTGTTGTAGTTCAGATGCACCTTGGTTCCATCCGCCAAGGTAATGCGGTACTCTTTGCCGGCTTCCGTCCGCAGGGTGTTGTTCGGAGTCACCGTGTCACGGTCTGCCACTTGCTTGCTCTGTTCCATCAGAGAAAGTTCGCCCTTGCGCACCAACGTGGCGTGTCCCATACCGATGGGAATTTGTTGCAGGGAGTCCAGCTGGGCTAGCATTTGTTCTCCGTTGTCAGAGACCAACGTCGCTTCTGAGAAACTTGCGTCGAACTGTGGAAGCGTATCTGGCAATTGGTTTTCTTGCCCTATATAATAAGCCCATCCGCCCAGAATCAGCAGGGGCAATGCTACAGCAGCGGCGTAGCGCCAAATTCTCTTCATTGGCCGCGAAGCGCCAACACGGCGTTTGAAACGTCCCCACGCCTTTTGCGAATCCACCTCGGCATAACGATTATACTGTCCTGTGAAAAACTCTCCTTGGAGAATCCTCGCATACAACCGCTCGTGGTCGGGAGACTCTTGCCTCCAACCATCCAAGTGCTGTCGCTCCTCTTCGGACAACTCCGTCAGCAAGCTCTTCGCTATCAAACGTTCTATGTCTTTCTCATTCATTGATTGCATAATTCGCCTTTCAGAAAACAAATACATATCAAAGACGACAACAAAAAACAAAAAGGGGACAAGGTGTGCCGATATTTTATGAGAAAAGGCTAGGAGCTTCTCAATATCACATTATTTCGTAAGGTGGGATTATGGAATCAGATGCATCCCAATGCACACAAAATAGAGCGAACCCAGACGAGATTTCAGTAACTTCAAGGCCCGCTTCCGTTGAGTTTTTATCGTCTCGGTGGAGACGTTCAGCGTCCGTGCAATCTCTTCGTTCTTCTTCCCTTCCATATACATGAGGAAGATTTTCCGCATCTGTGGCGACAGCCGGTCAATCTCCTTATACAGCAGTCGGCGCACCTCTTCCTCCACCAACTCACCGCTGTCGTCTATCTCCCGATACGACTCGCTCAGCGATTCAATGTATTTCGCCTCCACGTCTTGGTGCTTGAGGTAGTCGAGGGAGGCGTTGCGTACGGAGTTGTAGAGATATACCCGGAAGGAGGTGAACGAGAGGAACATGAGCTGCTTTTCCCAAATCGTTACGAAAAGTTCTTGCACAATGTCTTCCGCCACATTGGTACGGCCCACAAAGTTCACGGCGTAGAGGACCAGTGCCTTGTAGTATTCGTCGTACAAGACTTTGAAGGCGGAGATGTCTCTCCGGTTGATGCCCGCGAAAAGTTCCTCGTGTCTATCCATTGTTTTTCGAAGTTGTATTCATATAACCATCTTATCTTTTGCAAAAGTACTGTTTTTACGGGAAAAATGCTTTCAAGTCGCCGAAAGATTTGACAAGTCGAGCCTGTAGGTCACGTCCAAAGGTGTTTCTTTCTCGAGAAGCATCAACATATCGCCAACATTCGTCAGAAAAAGTGTGGTCTTGGAGCGATTATTCGTCAGAAAAACTGTATATTTGCGGCAGTTATTCGTCAGAAAAAGTGTGGACTATGATAAGGGATATCTATCAGCAGCTACTTAATTGGAAGCAGAAAGAAGGTCGGAAGCCACTGATTCTCAATGGCGCGCGGCAAGTGGGTAAGACGTACATCCTACGGCTCTTCGGCCAACAGGAATATGCCAAGATGGCTTTCTTCAGTCTCGACCGCGACCATCGGGCCGCGGAAGTGTTTCGTACCGGAGGGTCTGCCGCCGACATGCTGATGGCACTTTCCGCCATAAGCGGTGTGAACATTACGCCCGACGACACTTTGCTGGTGATTGACGAGGTACAGGATTGCCCTCAAGCTCTCGAGGCCCTCAAGTTCTTCTGCGAGGACACCCCATGCATACACGTCGTTGTGGCAGGGTCGTTGCTCGGCATTTCACTCCACGGAGGGGTCTCTTATCCTGTAGGTAAAGTGGAGGAACTGCGACTCTTCCCGATGACGTTTCCCGAGTTTCTCGACGCACTTGGTAAGGAGCGGCTTAGCGAAGTGTTGCGCAGTGCCAACTGGCCTGTCATCAACTTGCTCCACACCGAGTTCATCAGTCTGCTTCGTCAATACTACTTCGTGGGAGGCATGCCTGCCGCCGTGCTGTCGTTTGTGCAGCAGCGAA
>CAYZVH010000112.1:0-10262 GCA_964481755.1 uncultured Bacteroides sp.
CCTACGACGGAACTACCCGCGCTTACACCGCACAAATCAATGTGCACAAACAAGACCCCGACTCATTGCAGTGGACACAGCTGGAAGGTGCCAACCTGAGCATCCCCGCCAATGGACGACATAAGGCGCTGACACTGAACGGTAAGATTTATCTGTTTGTGAAAGATAGCAGCACCGGCAAGATGTCGATGACCTCCACGGACATTACCGATGGCAAGAACTGGACCGCGCTGACACAACTGAGCGTGGCCAATGTGGACTACCGATCGTTGATTACCTTCAAGGACCACATGTATGCCTCCGATATGATTAACCTCTATAGCTCTACCGACGGCATCAACTGGACGAAAGTGAACTCAGACACCGCTATCCTGCGGCCGTTCGCCGCATCTTCGGACCAGTTGTTCGCTATTAGCAATGCCGGCCATCTTGTGACCTCCACGGATGGTCTCACCTGGACTGACGAGGGTTTGCGCCCTAGTTCGTTCCCGATGTACAGCACCTATGGTGTGAATACGTTGTCGACCAACAGCTCGATAGAACGCATACTGGTGATGGGCGAGAGCACCAACTTGGCGGATACCACGGCTGTGGTATGGAGCCGACTCTCCACCGAGAACCAATGGACCTACTACGAACAGGCCCGTGACAATACTTACGGATTCCCGAGACTGGAGAACTCGGCCATGATTGCCTACGACTCTAAGTTCTACGCCTTCGGTGGCGCCAACGACTATGACGCGGAGGAAGACATGGAACCCTTCGAGGCCATCTACGAGTCGATTGACAACGGCATCACGTGGAAGAAGACCACCTCGAAGGTGATGCTGCCCGGCGACTTCAAGGGACGCACCGAACGCTACGCCTACGTGGTGGATGCCAACAACTACATCTGGATAATGTGGGCCGAGAGCAACGAGGTGTGGCGCGGACGCATCAACCGGCTGGGCTATGAGAAGATTCAAGAATAACACACTTATACCTTATTATAATAGTAATGTCATATAAGGAGCAAATCGACAAGAACAGAATCCCGCAGCACGTGGCCATCATCATGGACGGTAATGGGAGATGGGCTAAACAACACGGACATCCGCGCAACTACGGACACCAACAAGGTGTCGCCACGGTGCGACAGATTGTGGAGACCGCTGCACGGGCCGGCGTGAAGTTCCTTACCTTATATACTTTCTCTACCGAGAACTGGAACCGTCCACAAGAGGAAGTGACCGCTCTGATGGCCTTGCTCTTCGAGTCGATAGAGGAGGAAATCTTTATGAAGAACAATGTCAGCTTCCGCATCATCGGCGACATGGACCGCTTGCCTGAGAACGTGAGAGGCCGACTGCAACAGTGCATCCAACGCACATCGGTAAACACCGGCATGTGTCTGGTGCTGGCACTGAGCTACTCTTCGCGCTGGGAACTGACAGAGGCTATGCGGCAGATGGCGCGCGAGGTGCAGAACCATACGCTCGCCCCCGAGGCCATCGACGACCAGTTGATAAGCCGTCATTTGGCCACTGCCTTCATGCCCGACCCTGACTTGTTGATACGCACAGGCGGCGAGGTACGCCTGAGTAACTACCTGTTGTGGCAATGCGCTTATTCCGAACTCTATTTCTGCGACACCTTCTGGCCCGACTTCGACGAGGAGGAGTTCTATAAAGCCGTATGGGAATACCAACAGCGCGAAAGACGGTTTGGAAAGACAAGCGAACAAATTGAATTGACTAATGAATAATCTGTAAAGATGAGAACATATTCGGAACTAACATCTAAAATACCCGCGATACTTGGCGTTGCCATGCTTGGTTGCCTGTCCCTGATTCCTGAAACCGGCTGGGCGCAAGCCACATCGGACAACAAAGAAGAGAAACCCGTTATCCTCTACTCGGGAACCCCGCGTAAATATGAAATAGGTGGCATCAACGTGACCGGTGGCGAAGGCTACGAGGACTTCACCTTGATAGGACTCTCGGGACTCTCCGTAGGACAGAACATCACGGTGCCGGGCGACGAGATCACATCGGCCATCCGCCGCTATTGGCGCCACGGACTCTTCTCCAACGCGCGCATCGAGGCGGACAGTATTGTCGGTAACAAGATTTATCTGAATATCATACTGGCCCAACGTCCCCGTGTGTCGGAGATTCGCTACTCGGGTGTGAAGAAGTCCGAGCGTGAGGACCTGGAGACGAAACTGGGACTCGCCATAGGCGGACAGATAACCCCGAACTTGATAAACCGTACACAGATATTGGTGAAACGCTACTTCGACGAGAAGGGCTTCAAGAACGCTGAGGTGCAGGTCATCCAGCGCGACGACCCCAAGGACAAGAAGTTCGTCTCCATCGAGGTCAACATCGACAAGAAGGAGAAGGTGAAAGTGCACGAGATTACCATCGTAGGTAACCAGGCAATCCCCACCAAGAAGATCAAGCGCTTGATGAAGAAGACCAACGAGAAGAACAAACTCGTCAACATCTTCCGCACCAAGAAGTTCATCGAGGAGAAGTACGAGGAGGACAAGGACAACATCATCAACAAATATAACGAGTTGGGTTACCGCGACGCCATGATTGTGGAGGACAGCATCTCCAACTTCGACGACCGCACGGTGGACGTCTTCATCCGTATCGAGGAGGGCGACAAGTACTACGTGCGCAACATCTCGTGGGTGGGCAACACCGTCTATCCCTCTGATCGTCTGGAAGAGACCCTCCGCCTAAAGAAAGGTGACGTCTACAACCAGAAGCTCTTGAAGGAGCGTGTGAACGAGGACGAGGACGCCATCATGAACGCTTATTATAATAATGGTTACGTGTTCGCACAGGTAGACCCTGTGGAGGTGAACATCGACAACGACTCCATCGACCTGGAGATGCGAATCCTCGAAGGTCCGCAGGCAACCATCAACCGCGTGCGCATCACCGGTAACGACCGCCTCTACGAAAACATCGTTCGTCGTGAGTTGCGTACACGCCCGGGCGAACTCTTCAGCAAAGCCGCTCTGGAACGTTCCTACCGCGAGTTGGCTCAGATGGGACACTTCAACCCCGAGACCATCAAACCGGACGTGAAGCCCGACGGACAGAACGGTACGGTGGACATCAACTACATCCTCGAGTCGAAAGCCAACGACCAGATTGAGTTCTCCGCAGGTTGGGGACAGACAGGTGTCATCGGTAAGCTGAGCTTGAAGTTCACCAACTTCTCCATGAAGAACCTCTTCTCGAAGAACGAGAACCGACGCGGCATCCTGCCGCAGGGCGACGGACAGACACTGACCATCAGCGGTCAGACCAACGGTAGCTACTACCAGTCCTACAGCCTCTCCTTCTTCGACCCCTGGTTTGGAGGCAAGCGACCCAACCAGTTCAGCGTCACCGCTTTTTACTCCAAGCAGACCGATGTGAACGACAACTACTACAACTCCTCTTACTATAGCAATCTCTACAACTATTACTATGGAGGTTACGGTAGTTATAACAGCAGCTACTACGGCTACAGCATGGACTCCTACTACGACCCGGACAAGTCCGTACAACTCTACGGTCTCTCCATCGGTTGGGGTAAACGTCTGAAGTGGCCGGACGACTACTTCACCCTGACGGCGGAGATGTCCTACCAACGTTACGTGCTGAAGGACTGGAAATACTTCCTCATCGCCAACGGCCGATGCAACAACATCAGCTTCGGACTGACCCTGTCGCGCAGCTCATCGGACAACCCCATCTTCCCGCGTGAAGGTTCCGACTTCTCACTCTCCGTGCAGTTCACCCCGCCTTACTCATCGTTCGACGGCATCGACTACGCCAGCCTGGCCACCAGCACCAGCGACCCCAACTACACCGAGGACATGAAGAAGAAGTACAAATGGGTGGAGTATCACAAGTGGAAGTTCAAAGGCAAAATGTACACCGCCCTCACCGAAGGCAACAAGTGCCCCGTGCTGATGACCCGTGTGGAATTTGGTCTGTTGGGCCACTACAACAAACATAAGAAATCTCCGTTCGAGACCTTCTACGTCGGTGGCGACGGTATGACAGGTTACTCCAGCAGCTACGCCACCGAGACTATCGGTCTGCGTGGATACGAGAACGGATCGCTCACCCCCTACGGCTACGAAGGCTACGCCTACTCCCGTCTAGGTTTGGAGCTCCGTTACCCCATCATGCTCGAGACTTCTACCAGCATCTACGCCTTGGCGTTCGCCGAGGGAGGTAATGCCTGGACGGACATCAAGAAATTCAACCCCTTCGATATGAAACGTTCGGCCGGTGTCGGTGTACGTATCTTCCTGCCTATGATTGGTATGATGGGTATTGACTGGGCATACGGTTTCGACAAGGTGTTCGGCAGCACGCAGTACAGCGGCAGCCAGTTCCACTTCATCATCGGACAGGAATTCTAAACCTCGTTTGAACAACTAAAAAACAAAAGGATTATGAAAAAAAGAGTTTTGTCATTGGCACTCGCCTGCTTTGCCATCGTAGCCGTGCAGGCACAACGGTTCGCTCTCATTGACATGGAGTACATCCTGAAGCAGATACCTGCCTACGAGCAGGCCAACACCAAGCTGGATGCCTCGTCGAAGAAATGGCAGAGCGAAGTGGAGGCCATCACCGCTCAGGCCAAGAGCCTCTACGAAGATTATCAGAAGACGGCCAAGAACCTCAGCGCTACACTGAAGAAGCAAAAGGAGGACGCCATCGTGGCCAAAGAGAAGGAGGCCAGCGAGCTGCGCCGCAAATACTTCGGCAACGAGGGCGAGATGCAGAAGCTGCAGCAGAGCCTCATGGAGCCCATTCAGAACAACATCTACACGGCTGTGAAGGAGATTGCCACCCGCAAGGGCTATTCCCTCGTGCTCGACCGTGCCTCCGACACAGGCATCATCTTTGCCTCCCCGTCGATAGATATCAGCGACGAAGTGCTCACGAAGTTGGGATATTAGGAAAACTTTCCATACCTTTGCTGATACGTAACCAGTGAAACTATGATTGACAAGTGACGAATAACAATTAACAACAATATCTATGATTAAGAAAATTATCCTGATAGCGCTTCTTGCTATCCCTATGTGCTCTTTCGCACAGAAATTTGGTCATGTGAACACCGCTGCCATCATGCAGCTGATGCCTGAGACAACCAAAGCTCAGAGCGAGCTGAAAGAACTGCAATCGCAATATGAAGGCGAGATGAAGATCATGCAGGACGAGCTCCAAAAGAAAGGTGAGGACTACGAAAAGGCAAAAGAAACATTGCCCGCTAACATCAAAGAGCGTAGAGAGAAAGAGTTGCAGGACCTCTACACACGTCTGCAGCAATACGTTCAGGAGAGCCAGCAGAACCTGCAGAAGGCTTCTCAGGAGAAGATGGCAGGCATCAGCGAGAAGCTCGAGAAGGCTATCAAAGAGGTTGGCGTTGCCGGCGGTTACGTCTATATCATGGACTTGCAGGGCGGTGTGCCTTACATCAGCGAGACACTGAGCACCGACGTGACGGATGCCGTGAAAGCCAAACTGGGCATTAAATAAGAGAAGATATCATGGTCCGGACACCGCTCCGGAACGGACGAATCAGGGGTGACAACGCAATCATCCCTGATTTTTTTTGATTATTCGGCAGATAACCCGTACTTTTGTCTACTGAAACATACAATAAGTCATGACTATGCTGAAGAAGATTCTGATTATTACACTGTTCGCCGCCCCGTTGGGCGTGTTGGCACAAACAGCCGATGAGCCAGTGGCTGTGCAGGAGGTAGTGGCTCCGCAGCCTACGTTCGGTTACTTGAGTTACGACAACGTGTTCAAGGCTATGCCCGACTACGCCGATGCGCAAGAGAGCCTGAACCTGCTGAAGAGCAAATACGAAGCCGAGATTAAACGTGCTGAGACGGAGTTCGAGAAGAAGTACTCCGAGTTCCTGCAGAATCAGAAAGAGTTGCCCGAGGCCATCCTGCTGCGTCGCCAGAAAGAGCTGCAACAGCTGATGGAGAAGAGCATCGAGTTCAAGAGCGAGATAAAGGCACAGCTTGCCAAGGCGCAGAAGGAGATGACGGCTCCCGTCACTGCCAAGCTGGACGCTGCCATCAAGACCGTGGCCGAGCAGCACAACCTGCAGTATGTGCTCAACACCGACAATAACAACTGTCCTTACATCAACTCTGCATGCGGCTTGGACGTCACCGCTGAGGTGATGGCTGCCCTTGGCATCGTGGCACAGTAACAGATGCAGACCCTCTCGTTGCCGGAGTGTGCCGGTCCCATTGGTGTGTTCGACTCAGGTTATGGTGGCCTCACCATCTTGAGTCGCATTCGTGAGTTGTTGCCCCAGTACGACTATCTCTACTTGGGCGACAATGCCCGTGCGCCCTATGGCCCTCACTCCTTCGAGATTGTTTACGAATTCACGCGTCAGGCAGTGACCGCGCTCTTCCAAAGGGGTTGCCAGCTCATTATTCTTGCCTGCAACACTGCCTCCGCCAAAGCCTTGCGCTCCATCCAGCAGAACGACCTGCCCCTGTTGGACCCGCAGCGCCGAGTGTTGGGTGTCATCCGCCCTACAGTGGAGTGCATCGGCGACATCACCCACACGCGTCATGTGGGCATTTTGGGGACCGTAGGCACCATTCTCTCCCAGTCGTACGTACTGGAACTGCAGAAGCTCTTCCCAGACATTGTAGTGACAGGTCAGTCGTGCCCTCTGTGGGTCCCGTTGGTTGAGTACAACGAGTTCAACTCCCCTGGCGCCGACTTCTTCGTGAAGCAGTATATCGACCGCATCCTCGCCGCTGACCCGCAGATTGACACGTTGGTGCTTGCCTGCACCCACTATCCCCTGCTTATCGACAAGATTCGCCGTTACACCCCCTCAGACATCTCCATCGTCTCTCAAGGCGAATACGTAGCCGCCAGTCTGCAGGACTATCTCCACCGTCATCCCGAGATGGATGCCCTCTGCACGCGCCAAGGCACCTGCCGTTTCCTCACCACTGAGTCCGAGCAGAAGTTCCAGGAGTCCGCCTCCATCTTCCTCAACCGCCCAGTAGAGGTGCAGCGCATCACGCTGCAGTAATAGGCGCTTGTTTGACTATGTCATTCTCGCAGTCTCGGTAATGAGAAATTCTGTATTGCAAGCATAAAACATTTGCGATTGTGGATGAACAAATGTATTTTTGCTGATAGAATCAACAAAATGGCTCATGGATACGAACGAAACTCAACAGGCACTGGCATTTGCGGCAATGTGCGTCGACGCTACGGCGAAAGCCGAGGGATGTTCCAATATAGAAATGTATGAACGCATGAAGGCTGTGGGCCTTATTCATGGCTTGACGACGAAGTTGGACGCTCTGCATACGCAAAGCCGCGAATATGTGGTACAGGACCTGCTTCGGGCGCTGCACCGCTTGGAGGAAACTGCCAATTGTCAACAATAAAACTGATAGACGATGCGAACAATGTATCATGGTGCTACGCAAATAGTGGACGCGCCGCTTTGCCATATAGGACGTGACAACCTGGACTTTGGGAAAGGTTTCTATTTGACCG
Organism: uncultured Bacteroides sp.; assembly: GCA_964481755.1. Classification (GTDB taxonomy): domain Bacteria; phylum Bacteroidota; class Bacteroidia; order Bacteroidales; family Bacteroidaceae; genus Phocaeicola_A. The sequence goes on from CAYZVH010000112.1 coordinate 7,563, forward strand.
ACATGCGTGAGCAGGCTGTTGGTTGGGCTACCCGTGTAGCGAACGTTGGTTTGCCACAATGGTTGAATACCTACGAACTGGACACGGAGTATATTTTGAAGAATGCAAAGTGCCGAATTTTCAATGCATATGACGAGGAATGGCTTCAGTTTATCGTAGACAGCCGAAATGGCGCTCGTCCTTGGCTGGGATATGACTATATCGAGGGCGGAATAGCCGACGACCGTGTCATCACGACAATAGAAGACTATCTGAATGGTGACATTTCCATGGAATATGCCTTGAAACGACTTTCTGAACATCAGCCAAACAATCAGGTCTGCCTCTTGTCTCAAGTCTTGGTCGACAAATGTTTGCGTTTCTTGAAGGCCGAGCCGCTCAATGATTTGGCCGGAAAGGAGGTGATGCCATGTTAAGGGATTCACAACTTTGGATGAAGATAGGACGAATATGCACACGCTTGTCCGAACGACTTGACATTTCTCCCGAAAGGGCTTTCGACATATTCCAGCGGAGCAAGACGAACGAGCTGCTACACGATGAACGTTCGCTCCTCTATCTCATGAGTGACCTCTACATCGTAGATGATGTGATAAAAGAGCTCTCCGAACGATAATCATCCCAATAATTCCTTGATGCGACCTATCAGATAGAACGGGAGGTTGATGAGGGTGAACGATTTCCCTTTGTACGTGGTGACCTTGTCAACGGAGTAGGGCGACCACACTCTTGTTTCAAATCAAGGGCAAAATTACCTAAGAAATGTCTCAAATCAGGGTAACGGGAAGATTGCCTATGGGAACTTACGGCTCTTCCTATACATTAAATCGTTGCAGCGTATGGACTTATGCCCTGCAGAATCTCGTCTCGGCGATTGATTGACAATTGTCAAACAGGTGTACGGCAATTGCCGTACACGTGGATGGCAGTTGCCGTATACATGGATGACAATTGCCATACACCCTTTTTAGCTATAGTTTTTACCATAAGAAAGCCGGTTGTTACAGCGTGTTGACCGAGGCCTTCACGCGTAACAACCGACGTCTATAAGTCGTATGACTAACTGATAGCGTAATGTGTTTGCACCCGTGTCGGGTGTCTCACTCCTTGAACGATACTGAGGCGGTGATGTCTACGGAACGGAAGACGGAGTATTAACTGTTGACCCGGAATTGATAAAACAGCAAGTGTCCGCAACTCCGGGGTTGAGTCGGCATTGCGGACACGCTGTTGTTATAGTAGCCACAGCCTCAGGGGGCATCTTGCACCCCTGAGGCGGCTGTGTGGTTATCAGTTATTGGAGGTTATCTTCGCCCAGCTGACGCATGAGTCTGTCCAAGGTGCGGACAATTGCGTTGCTCCGTTCTTGATACTAGTATAAAGATCGGATTGCACATACACCTTGACACTCGAAAGGTCGGGATCAGAAGTGGCATAACTCTTAAAGGCATATGTTGATATTTCAGGAAGCGAGCTACAGTTTGGCAAGTAAATCTCTCCGACACTGGAATTTTCAAATTCGTAACTTTGTATTGTCGGTGCGCTCGATAGGTAAGTCACTTTGCTCAGGTTTGTGCAACCGCTGAACATCCTCTGGCTCGAATAAGTGGTAGATACGTTTGCCGGAATCGTAATCTCTTTGAGAGAAGTACAACTTTCGAAAGCTCCGGATCCTATTGTTGTCAAGCTGCTCGGCAGTGAGATGCTTTCAAGTGCTGTACCAGCCAAGGCATAATTGCCTATCTCTGTTAATCCGTCCGGCAACTCGATGCTTGTAAGCGAAGAACACTCAGCAAATGCGTAGCCATTTATTTGGGTTACGGAATTTGGTAGCGTGACGCTTGTCAGGGAAGTGCAAAAATGGAAACAGAACTTGGGTACATAGGTCATGCCTTCTGGCAGTACTACCTTTGTCAGTGTCTTGTTGCCTATCTGAGCACTAGAGCCTGCGGTATAATAAAAATGGAAATTGTCGATATCTAAAATAGTAGCATCGGACAAATCAAGCTCCTCAATGGTTTCGTTCTTCGCCAGTACGGTGACGTCGTCGCTGTTTATAGCGCCTACAATCTTCAGCTTCTTGTCATCGATGGCTGCGGCTATGGACTTTTCTGTCACTTCACCGCCAGTCTCGCTCTTGATGGTAAGCGTGCCTTTGCTGTCGTCTTCACTCATCGTTGCCTCAACGAGATCCCTTTCCGTTCCCCATTCGGTTGTGATGACGGACGACAAGGACAGTGCGCCACCGTTCATCTTCATCTTCAGTGTGTACAGTGTGTTGGCGTCGAGTGTCACTGCGCTCGTGGATTTCCAGATATAGGTCTTGTTGTCCATATCGAAGTGGAAACCGAATTCGCCCTGTGCGATTTCCTGAGGCACGATGATGGCCTCATATTCGGCTGTGGCGTTGGTAGTGGTTGAGGTAGTGGTGGCCGCGGCAGTGAAGGCTACCGGGCAGACGGTGATGTCAGCAACGTTCTTTGTGGCTGTGGCATTGTCGGCCCATGCGGCTGTGCTCGGGTCGGCGAAGTTGTATGTACCTGTAAGGTTTGTTCCGCTTACCTGCACCTTCGACAGCGGGTCGGATGTGCTTGTGTTGTCCTTACCCAGGTCCACCACGATGTGGAGTTTCGCCATGATGTGTGAGAGGCTCACGGTAATGCCGCTGGTGGCGGGCTCGGTGGCTGTTGTCAGTTGCAT
>CAYZVH010000113.1:0-10193 GCA_964481755.1 uncultured Bacteroides sp.
CAGCATTCACGCCCTTCAGGTTGGCGGGGTTGTGAAGCGGAGCCAAGTCGTTGCAAGCCGTGAAGGCATCCAACACCTCTTTGTTGAGCAACACCGACTCGCTGAAACGCTCGCCTCCGTGCACCATGCGGTGACCGACGGCATCCAGCTCGTTGAGCGACTTCAACGCACCATACTTCTCGCTTGTCAGTGTAGAGAAGATGAACTCCACACCGGTTGTGTGCTCGGGGATATCCTTCTCCAGAATCACCTTCTCGCCGTTGGGCAAGGTCAGTTTCAGGAACGAACCCTTCAAGCCTATCTTTTCGATGCCGCCTTGTGCCAGCACCTTCTTCTCCGTCATCTCAAACAGTTTGTATTTGATGGACGAACTTCCGCAGTTAAGAACCAATATCTTCATAGTCGGTATGTTTTAGTTGTTTTGCTTGGCGGCGATGGCCTGGTTGGCAGTGATGGCGATCATCAAGTAGACATCGTCAATGGAGCATCCGCGGGAGAGGTCGTTCACCGGACGGGCGATACCCTGGAGGATTGGACCCAAAGCGGTAGCGTGGCCGAGGCGCTGTACCAGCTTGTAGCTGATGTTGCCTACCTCGAGGCAAGGAACAACCAACACGTTGGCCTTTCCGGCAATCTCCGAACCTGGAGCCTTGCTGGCGCCTACCGACGGAACCAGTGCGGCGTCGGCCTGCAGCTCACCATCAATCTTCAGTGTCGGATCCAGAGCTTTGGCTTTCTCGGTAGCCTCGCGCACCTTGTCCACCACCTCGTGGTCGGCAGAGCCCTTGGTAGAGAAGCTCAGCATGGCCACACGCGGCTCAGCGAAACCTGTAACGGCTTTGGCTGTGCGGGCTGTGCAAACAGCAATCTGTGCCAACTGGTCGGCATCCGGCATCGGGGTAACGGCAACGTCGCCGATTACCAACACACCGTTCTCGCCATACTCAGGAGCCTGTGTCAGCATCACCATAGCACCCGATACGCAAGAAATTCCCGGCTCGGTCTTGATAATCTGCAGGGCGGGGCGCAGGGTAGCGGCTGTGGTGTTGAGCGCACCGGCCAACTGTCCGTCGGCATCGCCTGCCTTGATGATGAGGCAACCGAAGTACATCGGGTCGAGGGCTTTCTTCTGAGCCTCCTCCAGAGTCATGCCTTTCTTCTTGCGGAGCTCGTACAACAGCTCTGCGTAAGCCTCACGCTTGGGGCTGGTAGCCGGGTCGATGAGGGTAGCCTTGCTGATGTTGTTCAGTCCCCACTTCTTGGCCAGGCTCTCTATTTCCTCTACCTTACCCAAGAGAATCAAGTCTGCCACGCCGTCTGCCAAAATTCTGTCGGCAGCCTTCAGCGTGCGCTCTTCTGTACCTTCCGGCAACACGATGCGTTGCTTGTTGGCCTTTGCACGTGATACAATTTCGCTAATTAAATCCATGATATTATAAGTTTAAATTGATATTTCTATTCTTCCACAGCTACTTGCTAGGGATGCGCAAAATTACATATATTTGTCATATCCACATTGCAAAAGCAGAATCTTTTTTATGCATTATCTCTATGTGGGCTCTTCCTCGGTGAGGAAACGCTCCAACTCCTCGGCTGTGAGGTCGAGGTGGAACTGTCCCTTGTAGGCTACGGAGATGCCTCCGGTCTCCTCGGACACCACCACGGCCAGGGCATCGGTCTCCTGCGACACGCCCAGGGCCGCGCGGTGGCGCAGACCCAGTGACTTGGGGATGTCCACGCTATGCGACACGGGCAGGATGCAGCCGGCGGCGGTGATGCGCTTGTGGCGGATAATCATGGCCCCGTCGTGCAGCGGGCTGTTCTTGAAGAAGATGTTCTCTATCAGGCGCTGGTTGATGTTGGCGTCGATGAGGTCGCCCGAGGCGATGATGTCGTTCAGCGGAATGCTCTTCTCGAAGATGATGAGGGCTCCCACCTTCTGCTTGCTCATGTTGAGGCAGGCCATCACCACGGGCATGATGTCGGCGCGCTCCGTCGACTGTTTCTTCGTGCCGGTGATGAAGCGCAGCAGTTTGCTAGCCCGCTCGTGCGATCCTAGGGTGATGAGGAACTTGCGTATCTCGTCCTGGAAGAGGACTATCAGGGCAATGGCACCTACCTGCACCAAACTGTCGAAGATGGCTCCCAGCAGCTTCATCTCCAGTATCTGCGACACCAGCAGCCAGATGAGGATGAAGGTGAGGATGCCGACAAAGACTTTCAGTGAACCGGAGTCCTTCATGAACCGGTAGGCGTAGTAGAGCATGAATGTCACCAACAGGATGTCGATGATGTCTTTTATGCTGACGCTGATCATATTCGTTTCTGTTTTATTAGTTCTTGTGTATAGGTTTATAGACCATGCTTCATGGCCTCGGTTATCTTCACAGCCTCCACCGCCTGGCGCACGTCGTGTACCCGCAGGATGTCGGCTCCCTTCAGCAGGGCGATGGTGTCGACTACCGTGGTGCCGTTGAGCGCCTCCTCGGGTGTGGTGCCGAGCAGGCGGTATATCATCGACTTGCGCGACACACCCACCAGCAGGGGCATCTCGAACTGGGCAAACTCCTGCAGGTTGTTGAGCAACTCGTAGTTGTGGCCCAGTGTCTTCCCGAATCCGAATCCGGGGTCGAGTATGATGTCCTTCACGCCTAGGTCGTGCAGCCGGGCGGTCTTCTCGGCGAAGTAGAGGAATATCTCCTTCATCAGATTGTCGTAGTGGGGTGTGGTCTGCATGGTCTGCGGTGTCCCCTTCATGTGCATCATGACGTAGGGCACGTTCAGCCGTGCTACGGTGTCGAACATGCGGTTGTCCATCTCGCCGGCTGCGATGTCGTTAATGATGGCCACGCCATACTCCTCCACACACATGGCGGCCACGTCGGCCCGGAAGGTGTCCACCGACAGCACGGCATCGGGATGCTCACGGGTGACGATGCCCAGTCCGTGGCGCAGGCGGCTCATCTCCTCCTCGGCGGTGATGTGCTCAGCATTGGGGCGCGACGAGTAGGCGCCGATGTCGATGATGCTCGCTCCCTCGTCCAATATCTGGGTGGCGCGTTGCGCTATCTCCTCGTCGCTCTGCTTGCGGCTCTCGGCATAGAACGAGTCGGGTGTCACGTTCAGTATGCCCATCACCTGCGGGGTGCTGAGGTCCATCAACCGTCCGTTTATCTGTATAAAGTTACGTTTCATATATCGGTATTGTTTTCCGTCGGTTGCAAAGGTAATGTATTTTTCGTTAGCGATAATCCTTCGACTGGATTATGAGGAAATTTTGTTGAAACAAAACGGGCGGCTCCTGCCAACAGGAACCGCCCGGTGTCTACTGCCTTGTGGGACAGTGTAGTACTTTTAGATGAAGATGTACTTGGCGATGAAGAGGATAGCCAGTACCCACATCGTCACGTTGATCTTCTTGAAGTTTCCGCACAAAGCGTTTATCACTACGTAGCTGATCATACCGCAAAGGATACCGTCGGAGATGCTGTATGCGAGCGGCATCATGACGATGGTGATGAATGCGGGGATTGACTCAGCGTAGTTGTCGAGGTCGATATCCTTGACGGGGCTGAGCATGAACAATCCTACGATGACAAGCACCGGAGTGGTTGCTGCCGAAGGAATGGCAAGGAATATCGGAGCAAAGAACAACGCTATGATGAAGCATACGGTTGTAGAGAAGGACGTCAGTCCTGTGCGTCCGCCTTGTGCTACGCCCGAAGCGCTCTCCACATAGGTAGTTGTGGTGCTGGTTCCGAAGCAGGCACCTGCTACGGTGGCAATGGCGTCGGCCATGAATGCCTTGTCCAGACCATCGATCTTACCGTCCTTGTCCATCATACCCGACTTGGTGCATACACCCACGAGTGTACCCATGGTGTCGAACATATCGATGAAGAGGAAGGTGAACACGATGACCACCATATCCAGTGAGAGGATGTCGGTGAACTGGAACTTACAGAAGATGGAGTCTATCGAGGGAGGTACAGCTACCACGCCGTCGAAGTGTGTGAGTCCCATAGGAATGCCGATGAGAGCTGTCACCAGGATACCGATGAGTAAGCTGCCGGGCACTTTCTTCACCACGAGCACACCTGTGATCACTAGGCCAATTACACCCAGTAGGGCTGTGCCCTCGGTGAGTTTGCCTATGCTGACGAGTGTAGCTTCGTTGTCGATAATGATGCCTGCGTTCTTCAGTCCGATGAAGGCGATGAAGAGTCCGATGCCGGCACCGATGGCACGCTTCAGCGATGCGGGGATGGCATCCACGATGAGCGAGCGGATCTTTGTGACGGTAAGGATGATGAACAGGATACCTTCAATGAGGATTGCCGTGAGGGCAAACTGCCAGGAGTAGCCCATGGTGAGGCACACCGTGTAGACGAAGAATGCATTGAGTCCCATACCCGGAGCCAGTGCGAACGGCTTCTTGGCATAGACGGACATGAGCAGTGTTCCCACGATGGCTGCAAGAGCCGTAGCGGTGAACACGGCGTTGGTGTCCATGCCCTGACCGGCGAGGTTAGAGAAGATGCTGGGGTTCACGGCCAGGATATATGCCATGGTCAGGAACGTGGTGACACCGGCAAGCACCTCTGTCTTCACTTTGTGCTGTGCGGGGTCAAATCCGAAAAGTTTATTCAATAACATGATATTTGTTGTTTAGATGATTAGAAATCCCATCTGATACCCAAGCAAGGACGGCATTTGAAACCGCTTGTGCTACCGAAGTCGCTGCTCAGCTCAATCTCGGTACCTACGCTGAAGTTGTCCACGCCGATGTGCTGGCCGATGTTGTAGAACAACTGCGGCTCGGTGATGAACACGGTGGTAGCGTCTTTAGCCTCGCCATTGTCCTTGTATGTGGTGTGGTCTTCCCACCAGAAATCGGCGAAACCTGAGAACTTCAGACCTTTCACGCCAAAGATGTCGCCCATGGCCCATACGGCTGTGAACTGCATAGGCACGTCGCTGCTCACTCTGTGGATGTCTTTATAGAGGGCTTCCAGTGTCAATGTGTTCTTGAAGTCCTGGCTGTGCATGAAGTATTCAACACCGAACAACCAAGCGGAGTTGATAGGATAGTTCTGAGTGATACCACCGTTGTACTCTGCGTGGAGGCTCCATGCCTTCAGGTCAGAGTCCTGCCAGAAGTTGAAGCTGCGTGCAATCTCGGTGTATGTACCTCCGTGTGAGAGTTTGTGTCCGCCGGGAACGCCTTTGTTGTAGTTGAAGTCGTGGTCTACGAAGAAATAGGTGCTACCCCACTTGTCAGCCTTGAACATTTCCAAGGTCAGAGTCACGAACTCACGGTCGTCGCCGAAGTCGTAGTAAAGTTGTGCATTAACTTGAGCCTTTGCTTTAGGTGCGCACAAAAGAAACAACGCGAACAAAGGAACCATCACGGATAATTTGTTTGTCTTCATTTTTTAGTTTGTTTTTAAGACGTTAATAATGTTGTTTTAGTATATCTCGTTATCTTTATCTTCTCTCATCTGAGTCTCTGTAGTGTCAGAACTCTGTCACCACAGGTTTGCCGTCGAGCCAAGCCGCCATGTTCAGCACCAGCAGGTTCCAGTTCTGGAATCCTTTGTTGAGCACGGGCTCGCCGTTGTCCGGCAAGTAGTACTCATGCAGGGCACCGAACCGCTCGTAGTCGCGGCCCAACAGCAAGATGGTCTTCTCGGCCAACTCGCGTGCCTCGGCATCGAAGCCATACTGCACCAGCCCGCGGAACACCAGGTAGTTGGCGTTGATCCACACGGGACCTTGCCACGACGACGGGTTACCGCTGGCGCAGGTGTTGTACATCTTCTCTTGTGGCGAGAGGGTGCGTACACCCGCCGGGGCGTTGAACGACAGCGTGTCGCGGTATTGTCGCCGCACTATCTCCTCGGCCTGCTCCTGTGTGGCGATGCCTGCCCACATGGCCATGAACCCGCACCACACGCTGAAGCGCTGTATCAGACAGTCGTATGTGCGCGGCTGTCCCACGTGCAGGTAGAGGTCGCCGGGCATCAGTCCTTCGATGTCGGGCTTCTCCACGGGCAGCAGGTTGAGGTCCACGCTATAATAGAACCCGTCGCGCGGGTCCCAGCAATGCTCTTGTATCTTCGCCTTCAACGTGTCGGCATCTCCACTGAACCGCTTGGCCACATCGGTCAGCTTCAGGCAGTCGGCAATGTATGCCATGGCCCTCAGTTCCTTATACATCAGGGCGTTGAGGAAGATGGATCCGGAGCTCTCATGCGGGCGGTAGAAGGTGCTCGGGTCGTTGTCCGGGCCGATGGCCTCGTCCGTCTCCCAGTACATCAGCCCGGTGGCCTTGTGGCGGTGGAAGTTCAGGTATTTGCAGACGAACGCCTGCAGGGTATAGAAGTCCTCGCGCAGCCATTCCGCGTCGCCGTCCATGTTGCGTATGATGAAGGCGGCATGCTGTGCGATGGTAGGTTTGTGCATATTGGTCTTCCAAGGGTTGCGCTTCTTCAACATCTCCTCGCGGCTCGGTGCGTTGCGCTCAATCCAGATGGGTATCCATCCGTCCATGCCACCATAGCTGAGGGCGTTGAGCACACAACCCTGCTCATACTTCAGCGCCTCCTGACGGTCCTTGTCGGTACCGTTCTCGGTCAGTATCTGTCGCAGGGCGACGTCGCTCAGCCACGAGTCCCAGTCCCACAGCATGTCCAGATACTGGCTGCTGCCCGGTGCCAAGAAGGGAAACTTCAGGGCACCTCCCGGTTCACGGTACATACCCTTCATATCCTTATATATATGTTCGCGGCAGATTTTCTTGTACTTTTGGACGTTCTCCGGCGTGCGCTCCGGCAGTTGCGCTGTCGTGGATAGGCAGAGTAGTGATACGAGTAAAGTCGTCAGCGTATGTTTCATATCCAAAGCCAATTTGTATGAAGAAGTGGCAAAATTAGTTTAAACATTTGAAACCGCAGCCATCCGAGACCTACTTTTTTCACATCGGTTCACGAAAGACCTCTTTTTAACACTTCATCGGCCACTTTCTGCCTCGTTTGTTGCTTAGCTTTTACAAAACAATTACTTTTGCCACATCGATATGGTCCGGCAGGGCGATGTGCCCGTTGCGGACCGCAGACAATTATGGAAATAGCATCACTTTATCACCTCTTCCAACAACATCCGTTGGTAACCACCGACAGCCGCAACTGCCCCGCCGGTTCTATATTCTTCGCCCTCAAGGGGGCCTCGTTCGATGGCAACACGTTCGCCGCCAAGGCTCTGGAGCAAGGCTGTGCATACGCCGTCATCGACGACGCGCGTTATGCTTCGCCGCAGGACAAGCGACTCATCCTGGTGGACGATTGCCTCGCCACCCTGCAGCAGCTGGCCCGTTACCACCGTCAGCAGCTGGGTACACGCATCATCGGCGTGACCGGTACCAATGGCAAGACCACTACCAAGGAACTCATCGCCACGGTGCTGGCCAAGAAGTACCGCGTGCTCTATACCCAAGGAAACCTCAACAACCACATCGGCGTGCCACTCACATTGCTTCGCCTCACCGCCGAACACGATATGGCGGTGGTGGAGATGGGAGCCAACCACCCCGGTGAGATAGACCAACTGGTGCACATCGTGGAGCCGGACTATGGCATCATCACCAATGTGGGCAAGGCACATCTCGAAGGGTTCGGCACATTCGAGGAGGTGATACACACCAAGACGGCACTCTACCGCTACCTGCGGACTAAGCCCAACGGGGCGGTGTTCATCCACCACGATAACCATTACCTGATGGAACAGGCGGACGGACTGAACCTGGTATGCTACGGGAAGACCGACCCGAAGCACGTGCTCCACATCAACGGTGAGGTCATCGAGTGCGCACCCACACTCACGCTCCATTGGCGCATTGCCAATGCCGAGTGGCACCCGGTGGCTACCCACCTCATTGGAGCGTACAACCTCGACAACATGTTGGCCGCCGCAGCCATCGGCATCTACTTCGGCGTGACACCACAGCAGGTGGACGAGGCGCTGATGGGATACATCCCGCAGAACAACCGCTCGCAACTGAAGGTGACGACGGACAACTCTTTGGTGGTGGACGCCTACAACGCCAACCCCACTAGCATGATGGCGGCGCTCACCAATTTCAGAGCCATGAAGGTGGACCATAAGATGGCCATTCTGGGCGACATGAAGGAACTGGGAGCCTCCAGCGCCGAGGAACACCAACGCGTCGTGGACTACCTGAAAGAGGCGGCGTTCGATGTGGTATGGCTTGTGGGCGACAACTTCCGGGCTACCGACTCGCCGTTCCGCCACTTCGCCAATGCCGACGAGGTGCGCCAGGCTATCGAAACCGAAAAACCCCGTGGATACTACATCCTCATCAAGGGTTCCAACAGCATGCATCTGGCACCGCTGGCGGACTTGCTCTGATTACTTTTTACTCTAATGTTATACTAATACCTAAACATCATGAAATGTAAACTATTAACCCGCAGAGGACTGTTGCTCACAGCAACGGCCATCTGTTGCTCGCTCTCCCTGATGGCTCAACCCCGTCCGGGACGCAACAGCATCCGGATATCCGATCCGGAATTCTTCAAGACCGATGAGGCTCGCCGCATCGGCGACCAGGTGCTCGTCTACCAACGTTGCACGGGCGGATGGCCCAAGAACATCGACATGGCTCGCCGCCTTACCGACAAGGAGTTGGCCAAGGTGGAGAAGGACAAGGACCGTACCGACGACTCCACCATCGACAACGATGCCACCACGATGCAGATGATCTACCTGGCCCGCCTCTATCATGAGACTAAGGATGTGCGCTACCGCGCTGCCTTCCGCGCTGCCGTGAAGTATCTGCTCAGCGGACAGTACGAGAATGGCGGATGGCCGCAGTTCTGGCCCAAGATGCGCGACTACCAGATACACATCACCTACAACGACGATGCCATCGTCAACACGTTGCGTCTCTTCCAGAATATCATCGCCGCCGAATATCCTTATGGCGACGACCTCACCGACGAGGCGTTGCGCGACCAACTCACCGCATCGTTTAACAAAGGTATAGACTGCATCCTCGCCACACAGATTCTGGTGAAGGGCAAGCCCACCATATGGTGCCAGCAGCACGACCGCGAGACACTGCTGCCCGCACCGGCCCGTGCCTTCGAACTCCCCTCGTACTGTTCGGCAGAGAGCTGCTCCATCGTGGACCTGCTGATGGATCTCCCCAACCCCAGTGCCAAGGTGAAGAAGGCCATCCATGGTGCCATGAAGTGGTTCGACACTTACAAGATTACCGGTTACCGCGTGGAGCGCACCTACAATGAGAAGGGTGAACGCAACACCCGCCTGGTGAGCGATGCCAATGCCAAACCCATGTGGGCACGCTTCTACGACCTGCAACGTTGCGAGCCGTTCGTGTGCGACCGCGATGGCATCCCTCGTCGTCACTTGGAGGACATCGGTACAGAGCGCCGCAACGGTTACAGTTGGTATAGCACCAATCCGGCGGACCTCTATAAGAAATATGACGCTTGGGCCGACAAGAACGATCCGAAGCATAAGGTGAAGATTAGCCTCTCCACCAAAGGTGGCAACGAGAACGGTACCTTCGAGATGTTTCGCAAACCGGTGAAGGACGCCAAGCTCTTCGATGCTGTGGTGAAACCGGGCGAGAGCATTCAAGCCGCCATCGAGAAGGCTCCGGAGCATGCCGAGACTCCCTACAAGATTCTCATCCGCAAGGGCACATACAATCAGAAGGTCGTCATCGACCGTCCGAACATCTGTTTGGTGGGTGAGGATCGCGACAGCACCATCATCGTAGTGGCCGAGACTTCGGAGCATCGCGTGATGGAGAAGTTCAAAGGTCAGGATGTGCACATGGGTGCCATCGTCCTCCTCGAGGGAGCTGACGACTGCATCATCAACAACCTCACCGCCTATAATAATTATGGTACAACTGTGGAGCAGACCACCGTACACCAGATGTCCATCTTCGGACGGGCCACCCGCACCATCATCACCAACTGTAACGTGTGGGCCGACGGTAACGACGCTCTAGCCCTGTGGGCCCAGAACGGCAAGGGCATGTACTATCATGCCGACCTCTATCTGCGTTGCCCGGGTGTGGACTTCCTCTGTCCCCGTGGCACTTGCTACGCCACCCGGTGCCGCTTCTATGGCGACAGCCG
>CAYZVH010000114.1:0-10091 GCA_964481755.1 uncultured Bacteroides sp.
TATCGGCAGCGGAGCCTGTGCCCTAAAGGGCTGCCGATATTTTTTTCTACGCAGCAAGCTGCGGCAGGTCCTACTGTTTTCCCCGTCCCACTGCTTTTCTCGTCCTCCTGTTTTCACTGTCCTCCTGTTTTCCCCGTCCTACTGCTTTCCCCGTCCTACTGTCTTCTCCGTCCTCCTGTTTTCACTGTCCTTCGGGCGGCTGTCGGTGAAGTCACATAAAACGTTCAACCTTTTTGTCTCTTAGTCTCCAAAGAAGTCTCTTTGACTCTTAGACTTTTAGTCTCTAAAAAAGTCTTTTCGAATTTTAGTCTATTTGTCTTCCAGGAAGTCTATTTGTCCCTTAGTCTTCCGAAGGAGTCTTTTAGTCTCTTCGACTTTTTGTCTCTTAGTCTTTTAGACTTTTAGCCTCAAAATAAGTCTCTCGGACTTATTTTGTTTTGACGTAGCCTTCTTTCTTCAGTAGCTCCGTGACTTTGGGGCGCAGGTCGCCTTGGATGAGGATTTGGCCGTCCTTGCTGGAGCCCCCTACGCCACACTTGTTCTTCAGGAGGCGCTCCAGGTCACGCAGGTCGGCCTCGGTGCCTACGAATCCGCTGACCAGGGTCACGGTCTTGCCGCCACGGCCCTTCTTCTCGATGCTTATCCGCAGGTTCTGTTTCTCACGGGGCAGGGTCTCCTCCTCGGCGGGCGCCTCTGTCTCGTACTGATAATCGGGGTTGGTGGAGTAGACCACGTTGAGCCGCTCCTTCCAGTCGTTCTGTTTCATGCTCTGTCTTCACTATTTAGTTCGCCTGCAAATGTAAGACGAAATGTTGGGATTACCGCCACCATTCCTCGAAATCTGGGCGGCCCGTAAATCGGCTTCGGCACAGAGTGTAAACCAATGGTTCACACTCGAACATTGTTTGGTTTCGGTCTAAAGTGTAGTTTCTACAAATATTTTTCGCCAAAAGTTGGCGTAGTATCTAAATAATGCCTACATTTGTTGCCGAGTTATAAAATAGGGAAAATAGGAAATTATTTCAAGGTAATGATTCGCTTCGAAAGGGGCGTAGAGTTTTTAATTCTTATTCCTCTATATAATTCGTAAAAGTAGAAAACAATTGTCTAACCTTTAAAAACATCCTATGAAACACATGTTTTTAGAAAAAATGCATGGGTGTATGGGCGCTGTGGCCACTGGTACATTGCTCTTGGCAAGCTGTACGATAAGCTACGACCCGGAGACTTTCGATCCTGGAGTTTCCAATACCACCCTTAAGAGTCCCGAAGTAACTGTTGCCAGCAACCCCGACGGCAGCAAGAGCGTACTTACGTGGCCTGTAGTCTATGGTGCCGGCGGCATCAAAATCTCCCTCTACAACGTGGACGACGCTAACAACCCCATCCCAGTGGTTGTGGACACCATCATCGATGGTAGCACGGCTGAACTGCCCCGCCAAGAGGACACCTACTACAAACTGGTAGTGCAGTCGCTCGGCAGCACGAAGTACAACAACAAGGATTCCGAGACGGCGGAAATCACCTTCAGCTCTTGGGTCCCCAAGATCAACGAGACCACGTTGCCAGCCGGAACGGACCTCTATCAGTGGTTCACCGACAACGCCTCGCTCATTGAGTCGCAGACCGAGGAGTTCTCCGTGGAGCTGCAGGCCGGAGCGGAGTACACCATGAGCCAGCCCATCACGCTGGGCAGCGTGCCTTTCGTGCTCTACGCCAACAGCAAGACCACCAACGCCACCATCAAGATGGGCAAGACGGCCAGCATCATCACCGAGGCCGGCGTTAAGCTTAAGTTCCTGACCTTCGACTGTACCGAGATGACGGACAAGAGCACCTCCATCATCGCTCTGAAGAAGGAGCCCACCATCGAGAAAGTGGCTGCCTCGAGCAACCCGTCGTGGAACTTGGCCGCTACACAGCCTATCGTGCTCAACCACGTCTACACCAAGGGCTTGCAGTCGCACCTCATCTGGGGTAACAACGTCCAATTCTGGACGGTGAACACCATCCTGGTACGCAATTGCATCATCGGTGTCGACCAGGCGGCGCAGCTCGCCAACAAGGCCAACTCCATCGACTTGACTAACGGCTTTGTCTATAACCTGACCGTGGAGAACAGTACCGTCTACAGCACCACCAGCATCTCAGGTAAGGGAGGATACTTCGTAGTCACCTCCAACCGCCCGCAGCAATACTTGAACGGCGCTTTCCCCACTTCGCAGTACGAATACCTCAACACTACTTGGTACAACATGAACAAGGCCTCGTCCGGCAAGAGAATTGGTATGTTCGATTACTTACGTCTGAAAGGCCAGAGCTGCCACACAACGGTGGTGAAGAACAACATCTTTGTCGACTGCAGCAGCAACCAAGTCGCACGTGCCTCAATTCTGCAAGGACAGACTGGCGGTATGAAGACGGAGTTCGCCAACAACTGCTATTGGTACAATGGCGCTGACACAGGCAGCGCAGACTGGGACCAGAAGGACCGTGTAAGCTTCGACCCGCAGCTGACCCAGACCGCCGAAGGATACTTCACCGTAGGCGGTGCCGAGGTGAAGGCTGCCAAGTGCGGCGACCCGCGTGGATTAGAGTAACAATCAAGTAGAAACATCAAAACAAGCATATTCAATATGAGGAAAAAATATATCATACTCAGTCTGTTTCTGAGTTTCCTGACCGCCACTGTCACACCGACCTACGCGCAGCAAAAGGCGCAGACGGTGACAGGTATGGTTGTCGACGAAAGCGGCGAACCCGTCATCGGAGCCGCCATCATGGTAGACGGTACCTCCACCGGTACGGTGACCGACATCAATGGTAAGTACTCCATCAAACTGCCCGAGAACGGCAAACTGAAAGTATCCTTCATAGGCTACATTGCACAGACCATCTCCAGCACCGACAAGATGAGCCGCATCGTGTTGCGCGAGGACCAGATGAAACTGGACGAGGTGGTGGTCGTGGGTTACGGCTCGCAGAAGGGACGTAACGTGACGGGTTCCATCGAAGTGGTGGACATGAAGGACATCGAGGACCTCTCCGTGACCAGCCTCGGCGACGCCTTGGCCGGCATGATCAACGGTCTGCACGTCAGCACCTCAGGCAACAAACCCGGTAGCGCCGCCCACTTGACCATCCGTCAGAGCGAAGGCCTGGCCAAGAACAACGGACAGGTGAACGCCAAGTTCTCCACACAGGACGACACACCTCTTTATATTATAGACGACTTCTTCTCCTCCGAGAGCGCGTTCAACGCCTTGGACCCCAGTGAGGTGGAGAGCATCTCCGTGCTGAAGGACGCCGCCGCCGCCATCTACGGTGCGCAGGGTGCCTATGGTGTAATCCTCGTGAAGACCAAACGCGGAAAGGTGGGCACTCCTAAAGTCAGCTACACCGGACAGTTCGGTATTACCGACGCCCTGGTAATGCCGAAGATGATGAGCGCCTACGACTACGGCCGCACATGGAACGGCTACAAGGGAACACCCGACTACAGCTCCGACGACGTGAACGTCACCCGCGAGCTCTTCCAGGCAGACGAGTTGCAGGCCATGAAGAGTCTCAACTACAACCTGCTGGACGATGAGTGGTCCGCCGCCCTGACGCAACGCCACAGCGTGAACATCAACGGCGGTACCGAGCGCGCCACTTACTTTGCCGGTGTGTCCTACAACACACAGGACGGCAACATCGGCCGCCTCGACTACGAGCGCTGGAACTACCGCGCCGGTGTGAACGCCAACCTGAGCAAGTTCGTGAAGATGACCGTGCAGGTGTCCGGCCACTACGGAGCCACCAAGAAGGCCGTCAATAAGTACGGCAGCTCCGACTCCGGCGACTACAACCTGTTGCTGACCCACCTGCGCCACGTGCCGCAGACCATCGACGGACTGCCCATCGTGTACCAGGGAATGGACCAGGACAACACCGCCAGCGGCGACAACCTCTACAACTTCTACGCCATTCAGAACTCACCCGATAAGGCCAAGAGCGACAACAACGGCTTCACCATCGACGGATCTATCGAGTTCGACATGGGCTGGTTCAAACCCCTGCAGGGCTTGAAGCTGAAGGCCTCTTACTCCAAGAGCGTCTCCAACAGCAAGAGCTCCAGCACAGCCACAGCCATGAGCGTCTACAGCATGAACAACCGCGCCGGCTCGGGCCACCACCTCTACTCAGGCTTGATGGACGACGGCGAGACCATGGTGGACTACTCGCTCGACAACATGACCGAGATGTCGCTCGACAACGGTAACCGCATCTCACGCTCTATGAGCCGCAGCGACAGCTACCAGCTGAACCTCACCGCCACCTACGCCCGCCAGTTCGGTCTGCACAACATCAGTGCCTTGGCCTCTATCGAGCGTGGCGAGAGCGACTCCGAAAACCTGGAAGGTGTCATCCTGAGCCCGCTGTCGTTCACCGACGGACAGTCCAACTCCGGTACCGGCACACAGACCACCTCGTGGGGACGTTCCGAGACAGGCCGTCTGTCCTACATCGGCCGTTTGAACTACTCTTACGCCGACAAGTACCTCTTCGAGTTCTTGATTCGTTCGGACGCTTCCAACAAATTCTCTCCCGAGAACTACTGGGGCGTGTTCCCCTCAGCATCCGCAGGATGGATCATCTCTGAGGAAAGCTGGTTCAACAAGGAGAAGACCGGCATCGATTACTTGAAGATTCGTGGATCATTCGGTCTGCTGGGCCGCGACAACATCAACTCCTACGTGTGGATGACCCGCTACAACCGCGACGAGGGCAAGGGCTCCGTGTTCGGAACCTCTTCGCTGAGCCAGAACGTCAGCGCCGGAATGACCATCGAGCAGGGTGGCGCCAACCCCGACGCTCACTGGGACAAAACCTACAAGACCAACTTCGGTGTGGACATGCGCTTCCTCAACAGCCGCCTCTCCGTTAACCTCGACGCTTACTACGACTTCGGCCGCGAAATCTTCGGCTCTCACCAGGGAACCAAGTACTTCCCGATGACCGTAGGTATCAAGCCGACTCCCGAGAACTTCGTGGAGAAGGACGTCTACGGCGTTGAGCTGAACGTAGGTTGGAGAGACCAGATAGGCAAGGACTTCTCTTACTGGGTGAAGATGAGCACCGGCTACGACGACGACCGCGTGAAGGTGATGGCCGTGAAGGAAGTGCCGGGCCTGACCGACCCGACTCCGGGCAATCGCCAGGACACTGGCCTGTGGGGACTCGAGTGCATGGGTATGTTCCGCAGCTACCAGGAGATTGACGAGTACTTCGCCAAGTACAACATCACCACTTACCTGGGCATGAGCAAGGACGCTGTGCGACCCGGTATGCTCATCTATAAGGATAACGGTGGACAGTGGGATCCCGAGACGAAGCAGTACACCGCCCCCGATGGAATCGTCAGCTCCGACGAGTCCTACGGCGACTACGTGAAAATCTCTCACCGCTCAGAGAATCCTTACAGCGTGACCTTCAACTTCGGTGCCAAGTACAAGAACTTCAGCCTGCAGGCTCAGTTGGGCGGCAGCTGGGGCGCCAAGGTGATGGCCGGAACCAACATCCGCAAGTGCGCCAGCAACCTGGAGTACACCAACATTCCTAACTTCTGGAAGGACATGTTCGTCTACGAGGATGTGCTCGACGCCAATGGTGCTGTGGTGGCAGCCGCCAACCGCGACGCCGCTTATCCTAACCTGAAGTACGACAGCGTGAACAACCTACAGTCTACATTCTGGGCACTCGACGGCACCACCATCTCGCTGCGCAATGTGACGCTGGCCTACAACGTGCCGCAGAACCTGTCGAAGAAGGTGGGAATCTCCAACTGCAAGATCAACGTGACCTGCCAGAATGCCATCAACTTCGTAAGTCCGCACATCGAGGACGCGTGGAGCAGCTGGGGCGGTAACTACGGCTACTATCCTAACCTCCGCAAGATCACTGTGGGTGTAAATGTTTCATTCTAAAAAAGACAAGAACAATGAAAAAGAAACTGAATAAATGGGGTTACCTAACCCTGGCTACCGCGGCTGTATTGTGCAACACCGGATGTAGTGACGAGTTTCTGCAGGAAAAGAAACTCTACGGAAAATACAGCGAGGCGACGGTGTACGCCAACTATGAAACTGCAAAGAACCGTATCGACAATATCTACAACAAACTCTATCCCGGACAGAACGAGGGTGACGGCAAATACTCCGCCCTCGTCAGCACCGGCAACGAGGACGTTTGGGCGAAGACGACCGAAGAGTACGGCGGACTCTCCGACTGGGAGAACAGCCAGAAGATTCAGACCTACTCCAACGTGGAGGACCACTTCTACGTGGAGAACAAGGAAATCAGCCCTTACGGCCACGTGCGTGAAATCAACGAGGTGATAGAGAACGTGCAGAAGTACGGCAAGGACGAGCTCACCGAGGACCAGTACAACGCCATCCTCGGACAGGCTTACTTCATGCGTGCTTGGCGCTATTGGCTCATGGTCAGATGGGTAGGCGGTGTGCCTATCATCAAGACGGTGCAGAACGCGCTCGTGGGCAACGGCGAAGGTCTCGACCTCGTAGTGCCTCGCTCATCGACCAAGGAATGTATTGAGTTCATCTGCTCCGACCTCGACGAGGCTGCTAAGCTGCTGCCCGCCAAATGGGAACGTGAGGAGTCCGACTGGGGTCGTGTGACCGCCGGAACAGCCTTGGCGCTGAAGGGACGCATCCTGCTCCACTGGGCCAGCCCGCTGTGGAACCGCAAGAACGACCAGAGCCGTTGGCAGCAGGCCTACGACGCCAACAAGGCAGCCATCGAGAAACTGACCGAAGGCGGTTACGGCCTGGCCTACGAGGGCAACGCCGGATCGCAGAAGCAGAGCGCACAGAACTGGGCCAAGATGTTCCTCAACATGAAAGGTTCCGACGGTTCTGTCAACGAGGCAGTGTTCGTTACCTTATATAATAATGTACAGAAGACCAACAACTGGAGCAAGTGGAACGGTTGGGAACAGAACGTCCGTCCGAAGAACACCTACGGTGGCGGTGGCAAACACCCGACCTCCGAGATGGTGGACCTCTTCCCGATGGCCGATGGCAAGAAGGTGGGCGAGTCTGAGACCTACACCTACGACCAGCTCTGCTTCTTCATGAACCGCGACCCGCGCTTCTACCGCACATTCGCCTTCCCCGGCGTGAGATGGTTCTACGACGGTACCACCAAGGACAACCTCACCGAGTCGAAGAACGACGTGACCTTTGCCGGCGGTGCTACCATGCGCGACAACTATCCCTACAACGGTTCCGATTACGTGCTGTGGAGCTACACCTATTACAAGAACGCCGAGGATAAGCTCGACAATACCAAGGCTGGTTACGGTGCCGACGCGTTGGGTAGCATGAGCGGACGCTCATCCGTCTACATCCGCAAGCGTTCGGACGACAAGCAGATCAACGGCTCTCCGTTCTACGTCTACAACACCACCAGCAGCTCCGAGTCCACCGATGGTAAGGGATTCTCCCGCTGCGGTCTGCCCTACATGGAAATCCGTTACGCCGAGGTGCTGCTCAACTACGCCGAGGCTGCCGCTTCCCTGGGTAAGGACGACGAGGCCTTCGAGGTGCTGAAGCGCATCCGCTCCCGTGTGTACGACGCTAAGTACGCCGAGACGAACTATGGTTTGACAGCAGGCTTGTCCGGTGGTCAACTCATCGCTTCCATCCTCTTCGAGCGTCAGATAGAGCTCGCTTACGAAGGCAAGCGCTTCGAGGACATGCGTCGTTGGATGTTGTTCGACGGCGGTGCCAACCAGTCTGCCCTCGGCAGCAACTTCGAGGTGACCGGTTGGGGTGGCAACACCTGCACCTACCTGGGCTTGACGCCGACCAACGGCCGTGCTAAGTACCACTACATCGAGATTGTTTGCAAGGACTTGGCTGCTGCCGAGGACTTCAAGAGCGATCCTATCCAGGCCACCATCAACCGCAACAGCAAGTATGCGGGAATGAACCTGAATGAGCGTGAGAAGAACAACAACCAGGGTCAGACTCAGTTGGAAACATTCTACAACACCTACTTCGAGCGTAAGGACCGTGCCGCTGAAGGTTCCGACGACACCCAGGCGGTTTACTGGTCGCCCTACTTCTACATCTTCGGCTTGGCCAACAGTGCCATGGTTAACAACCCGACCCTCTACCAGAACATCGGTTGGGCCGACATCAGCCATGGTGGCAACGGCATCTTCGACCCGTTGGAAGAGGACGCTACCAAGATTCCGGTGGACACCGACACGGGTTACAACGATTAACGATACTCTATACTAGAGTGGATGTATAATTTAAGTGTTAGTTTTAGAAGGGCTGTTCCGCAAAGGACAGCCCTTCCTTTCTTCGTATACTTTGGAAGGAGGTAGAATGCTTGGGTCGTGGGAATGTTCGGGTTCGTGGGAATACTTGGGCCGTCACCCTTTTTAGCCCCTACATTTATACTTGCAGAACTTGGGGATTTTGAGCGAAAAAGCAGATTATCGCCCACCACATTCCTCTTGATTCAGAAAAAAGTCGTACCTTTGCACGCAATTATTGGTATGACTATGAATAACCGCTCGCACAAAGATACAGATAAAGTTCCGGAGCCTACGCTCAGGCGACTTCCGTGGTACCTTTCCAATGCCAAACTGCTGAGAGACAAAGGCGAACGGTACGTTTCCTCTACCCAAATCTCCAAGGAAATCAACATCGACGCTTCGCAGATAGCCAAGGACCTGTCCTACGTGAACATCTCCGGCCGCACCCGTGTGGGCTACGACGTGGACGAGCTGATTGCCGTGCTGGAGGACTTCCTCGGCTTCACACAGATGCACAAGGCTTTCCTGTTCGGGGCCGGCAGCTTGGGACAGGCGCTGCTGGGCGACTCCGGTCTGACCCACTTCGGCCTGGAGATAGTGGCCGCCTTCGATGTCAACCCCGAGCTGATAGGCAAGGAGATTAACCACATCCCCATCTTCCACACCGACTCCTTCCCCGAGAAGATGAAGGCCTACAACGTCAACATCGGCGTGCTGACCGTGCCCATCAACATCGCCCAAAAGGTGACGGACGACATGGTGGCGGGCGGCATCAAGGCCGTGTGGAACTTCACCCCGTTCCGCATCCGTGTGCCCGAGCAGATTGTGGTGCAGAACACGTCACTCTACGCCCATCTGGCGGTGATGTTCAATCGGTTGAACTTTAATCAGATAAAATAATGAAGATACTTGCTGTTGGCATGAACTATGCCGACCATGTGAAAGAGCTGGACGGCACCTTCGTACGTCCTCAGGAACCCGTCATCTTCCTCAAGCCCGACTCGGCGCTGCTGAAGGACGGAAAACCTTTCTTCATCCCCGACTTCAGCAACGACGTGCAGTACGAGACCGAGCTGGTGGTGCGCATCTGCCGTCTGGGCAAGAGCATCCCCGAGCGCTTTGCCCACCGCTACTACGACGCCGTCACGCTGGGCATCGACTTCACCGCGCGCGACCTGCAGCGTCAGGCCCGTGCCGTGGGCAATCCGTGGGACCTGAGCAAAGGGTTCGACAACTCCGCCGTCATCGGCGACTTCGTCCCGTCTGAGCGATTCGGCGATCTGCAGAAGCTCCGCTTTCATCTGGACATCAACGGCAACACCGTGCAGCGCGGCTACACGGCCGACATGCTCTTCCGCGTGGATGAAATCATCGCCTACGTGAGCCGCTTCTACACACTGAAGATGGGCGACCTGCTCTACACGGGCACTCCCGTGGGTGTGGGTCCCGTGCACATCGACGACCATCTGCAGGGCTACCTGGAGGGAGAGAAACTGTTGGACTTCCACGTCCGTTGACGCTACCCTGTTTGTGCGAACCTAAAATGAGAACGATATGAATATTCGTGTGGGATTTGGATTCGACGTACACGCCCTGGTGGAGGGCCGTGCGTTGTGGTTGGGCGGCATTCGCCTCGAACATGAGAAAGGACTGTTGGGCCATTCGGATGCCGACGTGTTGATTCACGCCATCTGCGACGCCCTGTTGGGAGCTGCCAACATGCGCGACATAGGCTATCACTTTCCCGACAATGCCAATG
>CAYZVH010000115.1:0-10055 GCA_964481755.1 uncultured Bacteroides sp.
CACTTCGTGGTAGTAGGTTTTCCCTTCACATTCGAACATGAAGCGGATGGCTCTTAGGTCGGTTGTCTCCACACCCATGTATTCCATGATTTTGTGTTTCAGCTCACCGCTGCTGACGGCTTTGCCTGTCTCTTCCGACTTGAACGTCGGTATAATCAAATCCTTGCGTTCGGGCAACACCATGAACTTCAT
Source organism: uncultured Bacteroides sp. (assembly GCA_964481755.1). GTDB lineage: Bacteria > Bacteroidota > Bacteroidia > Bacteroidales > Bacteroidaceae > Phocaeicola_A. Next base: position 193 of record CAYZVH010000115.1, read on the forward strand.
GCCGGGTACCCACTTGTCCAGCGGATAGTATTGGAAGTTCGCGTGTACGAATTCCACTTCGGGGGTGGCGTTGGTCTCCTTCCCCTGCTGTGTGCTACTGCTTGTCGTTGTCGTTACAAAATAGTCGCTCTGTGCGGACACTGAAGCGCAACAGAAAGCGGCGATTGCCAATAAGACTGATGTTTTCATTCTATTTACTGCTTTAGAGTGTTTAGTTTGTCGTTTCAACCAACAAATATACAACTAATTTCGAGACCAACACGTCATAGAACGTTTTTTTAGATAAAACTCTCTCTCTTTTGCTCGACACATTCTGCTACGGAGTATGGACGCTTGTATTGCAGTATGTCACAAACCCCGTTTTGCTGTTAATCTGCGTTAAGCCTTGTGGTGGATAAGGAAAGAAAATCTATCTTTACCGCATAAAACTGAAGCAAGAGGTGCCGCCGTGGGCATGCTTGCTGAACTTGGACTGAGCGTATGAGGAAATTCCTGAAATGGGTGGGGATTGTCATCTTGTCCCCCATACTCCTTTTTATATTGGTGGCACTGTTGCTCTACTTGCCTCCCTTGCAAGACTATGCTGTGACGCAGGTGACCGACTTGGTTGCCGAGGCCACAGGCATGCGGATGAAGATAGGAAAGGTGCGGTTGGCCTTCCCGCTGAACCTTGTTATCGAAGGGGCAGAGGTGAACGACGACAAGCAGAGTTTGCAGATGCATGTGGGCCGCTTGCAGATTGATGTGGAGGTGCTCCCGCTGTTGCACAACGAAGTGGACATCGAAGGCATCCGCCTGCAGAACGCCTCCTTCGACACGGGCGAGATGGTGGCCTCCATGCGCCTGAAGGGAGACGTGGGCAACCTCTACCTGCAGTCGAAAGGTGCTGACCTCAACACCTCCACACTGATGCTGAACGAACTATCGCTGAAAGAGGCGAACATACAGATAGCCTTCAAGGACACCGTCACCCCGGAGGACACCACCTCCTCGTCCACACCGTGGAACATCCAATGGCGGAAAATCAATCTCGAGCAGGTGGCGCTGGCACTGCAGCTGAACGACTCCGTGTCCGTCTCCACCTCTGTGGGGCAACTCGGCCTGTACGACGGCAACGTCAACCTGGCGAAGAACGCCTATAGTCTGCGCCAACTGGTGATTGACAACGCCTCGTTGGCCTACGATGCCGACACCCTTCCCGCACGCACCAAAGGACTGGACGCTGCGCACATCGCCCTGCAAAATGTCGCCATTCAGCTGGACTCCATCCGCTATGCGGGCAAGGATATCTCGCTGGGAATCGGCCGGTTGGAAGCCAAGGAACGGTCGGGCTTGCAGATAATCTCGGGTAAGGGACAACTGAAGTCCGACAGCGAGGCGTTGCGCCTGACCGGGCTCTGCCTGCAGACGGCAGACTCCTACCTCGACGGTTCCGCCCAGGTGGACTGGGACGCTATAGAGACCACCGACAAAGGTAACATGAAGCTGCGACTGCTCGCAGGCCTGGGTAAGAACGACTTGATGGCCTGCATGGACTCGCTACCACAGACCTTCGCACAGGAATATCCCAATGCACCACTGACGATGCGCATGAGCGTGGACGGCAACCTGAAACGCTTGCGCCTCACCACGCTGCAAGCCCAATTGGAGGGCGCGTTCAAGTCAGCCATACAGGGTGAGGTGCGTGAGGTGACGGACAGTCTCCACCGCAGCGGACAACTGAACCTGGAGGCACAGGCGGAGAACCTCAACTTCCTCGCCACGCTGATAGACCCTCTCGCATCCGGCACGGTGGCCATACCGGCTGGCATTCAGTTGGTGGGCAATGCCGCGGTAGAGGGCGGACTCTACGATGCCGACTTTACTTTGACCACCGACACTGGACGGGTGAGCCTGCAAGCCACGTACCAAGACAAACCGATGACCTACAAGGCCAAGCTGGCGGTCGACAGCCTGCAACTGCACGAGTTCCTGCCTAAGGACTCCATCTACTACCTCTCGCTGGATGTGGACCTCGATGGCAAAGGCATGGACTTCTACTCCCCACATACTAAAGTGAAACTGAATGCCGTACTCGACACGTTGCAATATGGCAGCCTCTGCCTTTCCGGCATGGCGGTGAACGGATTGCTGGAACAGGGCAATGCCACCTTGACTTTGAATAGTGACAATGCCCTGCTGAAAACCCACACCCGGCTGGACGGACACCTGAGCAAGGAGAACGTGGACGGCAACCTGGTGGTGGACGTGCAGTCCCTCGACTGGCACGGGCTGAGACTGACGGAGAATCCCGTAAATACCGCTTTCCGCTTCTCGCTCGACGCACGGAGCGACTGGCAGAAGCTGATAGCCGTGGAGGGTGCCCTACGACAGATAAAGGTGACCACCCCCAAGCAACAGTTCGTCCCCAAGGAACTCTTCTTCGATGTCTACACCCAGAGCGACTCCACCTATCTGGATGTCAACGCGGGCGACTTCGAGATGCAACTCACCGCCTCCAACCACTGGGAGGACATCCTCAATCGTCTGACCGCCGTCTCCACCACCCTGACGCAGCAACTGGAGGACCGGCACATCGACCTGAACGAACTGAAACCTCATCTGCCTGGGCTCTGCCTAAAGCTCGACTCCGGGTCGGATAACCCCATCAATAACTTCCTCAAGATGAACGGCTTTGCCTACAATCACCTGTTTGTGGATGTCGACACTTCGCCCGAGGAAGGCATAAACGGCGACTCTTACCTCTATACACTGCAGAAGGATAGTCTCTGCATTGATACTCTGCGCTTCGAGGTGCGCCAGGACTCTGCCCAGCTGAAGCTCTTCACCCAGGTGTGCAACGCCCCCACCAACAAACGCTTCGTGTTCGACGCGTCGCTGCAAGGCGTGGTGCACGACAAGGGAGCCCGCCTGGAGCTGAACTATCTCGACGATAAAAAGAAGAAAGGTGTGCAGTTGGGCTTCGGCGTGGACATGGTGGAGGAGGGCTTCCGTGGCTACTTCTTCCCCGAACATCCCGTCATCGCCTACCATCAGTTCAACCTCAACGATGCCAACTACCTGTTGCTCCGCAAGAACGGACGCATAGAAGGCGATGTGGAACTGCTTACCGACGAGGGTATGGGTCTGCGACTCTATTCCACACCCAACGAGGAGGCACAGCAGGACCTCACCCTCAACCTCTATAAACTGGACATCGGCGAGCTAGTGAGCGTGATACCTTACGCACCGCGCGTCACCGGTCTGTTGGACACCGAGGTGCACTACATGCAGAACGGCGACCGTCCCTCGTTCCTGGCCGAGACCTCCGTGGAACGGCTCACCTACGAACAGTCGCCCATCGGCAACATATCCAATTCCACCATCTACCTGCCGAAGGAGAACAAGACCCACTACGTGGAGACCCGCCTCTCGAAGGACGACGAGGAAATCCTGGTGCTGCAGGGCGACTATAAGGAGACTGATAACGGACTGCTGGACATGAGTCTGGCGCTGGAGCATTTCCCGCTGGATGTGGCCAACAGCTTCATCCCCGACAAGATGGCAACCCTCGAGGGCGATGTGGACGGCACACTGACGGTGAAGGGCTCCGTCGACCGCCCCGTAGTGAATGGTGAGGTGATGCTCGACTCCGTGTTTGTGGCCTCCGATGTCTATGGCGTGCGCTTCCGGTTCGACAACCGCCCCGTCACCATCACCAATAGCCGCATGAAGTTCGACCAGTTCAATATCTACACCCAGAGCAAAGACCCATTCAACATCGACGGTACGGTGAACTTCGCCAACCTCGACAAGATAAGGCTCGACCTGCGGATGCGGGCCACCGACTACGAGTTGGTCAACGCACCGCGCAAGAAGAACTCCGTGGTCTATGGCAAGGTGTACGTGGACTTCTTCTCTTCCCTCTCCGGCACGCTGGACCAGCTGAAAATGCGCGGATACATGAACGTGCAGGGCAAGACCGACGTGACCTATGTGCTGAAGGATACCCCGCTGACTGTGGAGGACCGGCTGAGCGACCTGGTGACCTTTGTCAACTTCAACGACACCGTCACCTTGGCATCAGCTGAGAAGAAGGAACGGGCGCTGAGCGGTATGGACCTGCTGCTGAACGTGCAGGTGGACACCGGCGCCGAGTTGCGCGTGGACCTGAGTGCCAACCAAGAGAGCTATGTGGAGCTCCGCGGTGGCGGCAACCTCGCCATGCAATACACTCCACAGGGCGACCTGCTGCTCTCCGGCAAGTACACGCTCACTGGGGGAGAGATGAAGTATGAGCTGCCCGTGATTCCGCTGAAGACCTTCACCATCAAGGACGGTAGCTTCGTGGAGTTCACCGGCGACCCGATGAACCCCAACATGAACATCTCCGCCACGGAACGGGTGAAGGCCCAGGTGGCGGAGGACGAAGTCTCCCGCTCCGTGTCGTTCGACGTGGGCGTGGCCATCACCAACACGCTGGAGAATATGGGACTGGAGTTCACCCTGGAGGCCCCCGAGGACATGACCGTGCAGAACCAACTGGCAGCCATGTCGAAGGAGGAACGTGGCAAGGTGGCCGTGGCCATGCTGGCTACGGGCATGTACATCGGTGCCAACGGATCCACCAGCGGCTTCAACACCAACAATGCGCTCAACTCCTTCCTGCAGAGCGAAATCTCCAACATCGCCGGCAATGCCCTGAAGACAGTGGACATCAGCGTGGGCATGGAGGACGAGACCTCGGCCGACGGATCGTCGCGCACCAACTACTCCTTCCGCTTCGCCAAGCGCTTCTGGAACAACCGCGTCAGTGTGGTCATTGGTGGACGCATCTCCTCCGGCAACGATGCTGAGGACTCTGGCCGCGACCAGTCCTTCATCGACGACATCTCCCTCGAATATCGGCTCGACGACAGCGGCACCCGCTACGTACGCCTGTTCCACAACAAGAACTACGAGAGTGTGCTCGAAGGGGAGGTCACCAAGACCGGTGTCGGTGTGGTGCTGCGTAAGAAGATGACCCGCCTGGGCGAACTCTTTATCTTCAAGAAACGGAAGAATCAGATTATAAACCGTAAACCTACCTCAGACGATGACAAGAAAGAACTCTAAAAATATATATAGGTATACGCTACTCCTGGGACTGGTGGCTTTGGTGGCGGCCTGTTCCACCACCCGCAACCTGCCCGAGGGCGAAACGCTCTACACCGGCATCAAGAAAATCAGCATCGAGGAGAAGGATGCCAGCGAAGCCGGGACGAATGCCCTGGTGGAGGTGGAGGCGGCCTTGGCCTATGCGCCTAACAACGCGCTGTTGGGAAGCTCGTCCATACGCTACCCATTCCCCTATAAGCTGTGGATATACAATAGCTTCGTCAACGACAAGACTTGGTTCGGCAAGTGGCTGTTCAATCATTTTGCCGCTAACCCGGTCTACATGTCCACCGTCAACCCCGAACTGCGTGCCAAGATTGCCACCAACGTGCTCCACAACTACGGCTACTTCAATGGCTCGGTGGGTTACCAAACCCTGGTGAACGAGAAGAACAACCGCAAGGCAAAGGTCAACTACACCGTCCACATGCGCAATCCTTATTACATGGATACCATCACCTACGCCCACTTCCCCGCTGTGGCAGACAGCCTGATAAAGGCCAACCCAAGCACGCTGATTCGCCACGGCGACAACTTCAACGTGGTGAACCTCGAGGGCGAACGCGACCGCCTGTCCGACCTCTTCCGCAACAACGGCTATTACTATTACCGCCCCGCCTACATCACCTACCTGGCGGATACGGTGCAGAAGTCCGGGTGGGTGAACCTGCGTGCCCTGCCCGTGAGCGGACTCTCCGAAGAGGTGAACCGCCAGTGGTACATCGGCAACCTCACCATCAACATGCGCGGTAGCGAACAGCGGATGAACGCCTACACCGACTCTCTGACACGCAATGGCCTGCACATCTACTACTCCGGCAAGAAGATACCCTTGCGGCCCAGCGTGCTGTTCAACAACTTCCGCTTCCGCAAGGGCGAGCTCTATTCGCTGCAGAACGCCAACTATACCCAACAGAACCTCAACCGCATGGGCATCTTCAGCTCCTTGGAGTTCCAGTATACACCGCGTGATACTACGGCCACGTGCGACACGCTGGACATCAACATCAACGCCATCTTCGACAAACCCTTGGACGGACAGCTGGAGTTCGACTTCACCACCAAGAGTAACGACCGTTTGGGCCCGGGCGTCACCTTCGGTGTGTCCAAGCGCAATGCTTTCAGGGGAGGGGAGACACTCACCTTCGAGCTGGACGCTTCGTACGAGTGGCAGACAGGCAGCTCGGTCAGCGGCAGTGGCTCCATGGTCAACTCCTACGAGTTCGGGGCCTCCTTCTCGCTCGACTATCCGCGCTTGGTGGTGCCCTTCATGAAGTACCGCTGGTCGCGCTACTCCTCCTCCTCGCAGTTCAAGCTCTATGCCAACCAGCTCAACCGCGCCGGATACTTCCGCATGCTGTCGTCGGGAGGCAACGTGTCCTACACCTATCAGTCGTCCGAGCGGTCGAAGCATACCATCTCGCCTCTGAAGCTGTCGTTCAACCTCTTGCAGAACACCACCTCCAAGTTCGACTCCATCACGGCTAAGAACAGTGCACTCTACTCCAGCTTGCGCAACCAGTTCATCCCCGCCATGAGCTACACCTACACCTACGACAAGGCCGACACCGACGGCAGCGGCAACATGCTGTGGTGGGAGACCACCATCACCTCGTCGGGCAATGTCACCTCGCTCATCTACCGCTTGGCAGGGCAGGAGTTCTCGCGGAAGGACAAACAGCTCTTCGGCAATCCTTTCGCCCAGTTCATCAAGGTCACCACCGAACTGCGCCGTACCTTCCGGTTGGGCGACAAGAGTAGGTTGGCCACCCGTTTCATGGCGGGCGTCATCCACTCCTACGGCAACTCGTCCACCGCTCCTTACAGCGAACAGTTCTACATTGGCGGTGCCAACAGCATCCGGGCCTTCACGGTGCGCACGCTGGGTCCGGGCCGCTACCAGCCCGACGCTGAGGCTAACTACTCCTACCTCGACCAGACCGGCGACTTGAAACTGGAGGCGAACGTGGAATACCGTTTCCCCATCCTGGGCAGTCTCTACGGAGCCGCCTTCCTCGATGCCGGCAACATCTGGTTGCTCCGCGAGGACGAGCAGAGGCCTGGGGCGCAACTCTCCCTCTCGCGCCTGGCGAAGGACATCGCTTTGGGTACGGGCTTCGGCTTGCGCTACGACCTCGACTTCCTCGTGCTCCGTCTCGACTTGGGTATCGCTCTGCACACCCCCTACGAGACCACGAAGAAGGGCTACTACAACATCCCCAAGTTCAGCGACGGCCTTGGGTTGCATCTCGCCATCGGCTATCCATTCTGATGCCACGCTTTGGTAACGGGGCTGTCCGGCACAGCCTTCCGCCAAGGGAATGCATTCTCAATGGAGTGGTGTCGGCCTAGGTGACGCTGTCCGGCAAAGCCATTCGCCAAGGGGGTGCATCTCTATGGACAGAGGCGCATTGTGACTAATGTTTGACAAAACTGAGAATTTTAGTACCATAGGTTTTCGTGTACCGATAAAAAGGTCTATATTTGCCGATGCGATAGCTTTCCCTCCTGTTGGGAGGCCCTCGCAACGGATTCTAAACTAGGTAACATTTTAAAAAAGGAGAATTGCATGAAACCTACATTGTTTGTGCTGGCGGCCGGTATGGGAAGCCGCTATGGTAGCTTGAAACAGCTCGACGGTCTGGGCCCCAACGGCGAGACCATTATGGACTATTCCGTATTCGACGCCATCCGTGGCGGATTCGGAAAGATAGTGTTCGTTATCCGCAAGGATTTCGAGAAAGACTTCCGTGAGAAAATATTGAGCAAGTACGAAAACCACATCCCTGTGGAGGTGGTGTTCCAGTCATTGGATAAGTTGCCTGCTGGTTTCACTTGCCCCGAGGGCCGTGTGAAACCGTGGGGTACCAACCATGCCGTGCTGATGGGCAAGGACGTCATCAAGGAGCCGTTCGCCGTCATCAATGCCGACGACTTCTATGGTCGCGACAGCTTTGCCGTGCTGGGTAAGTTCCTGAGCGAACTGCCTGCCGATGCCGAGAACCGCTACTGCATGGTGGGATTCCGTGTGGGCAACACACTGTCCGAGAGCGGTACGGTGGCCCGTGGTATCTGCAGTACCGATGACAAAGGATGCCTATCTACCGTGGTGGAGCGCACCGAGATTATGCGTGTCGACGGCCCTGTCTGCTACAAGGACGAGGAGGGCAAGTGGGTATCCATTGCCGACAACACTCCCGTGTCTATGAACATGTGGGGATTCACACCCGACTATTTCCGCTACTCCGAGGAGTTCTTCATTGACTTTCTGAAGGCTAACCAGGACAAACCGAAGGCTGAGTACTTCATCCCGTTGGTGGTGAACAAACTGATTACGGAGAACATCGCCACTGTGAAGGTGCTCGACACCGAGAGCGTGTGGTTCGGTGTGACCTACGCTGCCGACCGTCAGGGTGTGGTGGACAAAATCAATGCCTTGATTGCCAAAGGCGAATATCCTGCTAAATTGTTCTGATGAAGAGTATCCGCGAGATATACCGCATAGGTACCGGACCTTCCAGCAGTCATACGATGGGACCGCGTAAGGCGGCGGAGCTGTTCCTGCAGCGCCACGCCGACGCGGCCTCCTTCGAGGTGACGCTCTATGGTAGTCTCGCCGCCACGGGACGCGGACACATGACGGACGTGGCCATCACGGACACGCTCTCGCCGCAGGCTCCCGTGAAGATATTCTGGGAACCCAAGATATTCCTACCCTTTCATCCCAATGGTATGGAGTTCCGCTCACTCGACACCGATGGTAAGGTGACGGAGAAGTGGAAGGTGTTCAGCATCGGAGGCGGCGCGTTGGCCGAGGAAGGTCAGCAGGAAGACGCTTCGGCTGAAATCTATCATATGAACAATATGAGCAGTATCCTCTCGTGGTGCGAACATAGTGGCAAGAGCTATTGGGAGTATGTGAAGGAGTGCGAGGACGCTGACATCTGGGACTACCTGATGGAGGTGTGGCGCACCATGCGTCAAGCCGTGGAGCGCGGACTGGATGCCGAGGGTGTATTACCCGGTCCGTTGAACCTTCGCCGCAAGGCCGCTTCCTACTACATCCGTGCCAAGGGCTACAAGGAGTCGCTGCGCAACCGCGGACTGGTCTTCGCCTACGCTTTGGCCGTGAGTGAGGAGAACGCTTCCGGCGGCAAGATTGTGACCGCCCCCACCTGCGGGTCGTGTGGTGTGATGCCCGCCGTGCTCTATCACATGCAGAAGATGCACGACTTCTCCGACACCCGCATCGTACGGGCGTTGGCCACTGCCGGACTCATCGGCAACATCGTGAAACATAATGCCTCCATCTCCGGAGCCGAGGTAGGTTGTCAGGGCGAGGTAGGTGTGGCGTGTGCCATGGCCGCCGCTGCCGCCAACCAACTGTCGGGCGGCAGTCCCGCCCAGATAGAATATGCCGCCGAGATGGGCTTGGAACATCACTTGGGAATGACCTGCGACCCCGTGTGCGGACTGGTGCAGATTCCCTGCATTGAGCGCAATGCCTACGCCGCCGCTCGTGCCCTCGACGCCAACGTCTACTCCTCTTATACCGACGGCACTCATCGCGTCTCCTTCGACAAGGTCGTCGAGGTGATGAAGCAAACCGGTCACGATCTCCCCTCCCTCTACAAAGAAACCGGCGAAGGTGGCTTGGCGAAGGACTATCAGCCGATGTAAGTCGGACTATCTTTCCCTTTGACTTGTTAGGGTGGGTAGATAAGATA
>CAYZVH010000116.1:0-10038 GCA_964481755.1 uncultured Bacteroides sp.
CAGCATGGGTCTCACTCCGTTGGAAGGCTTGATGATGGGTACCCGCAGCGGCGACATCGACGGTGGTGCCGTGACGTTCATCATGGAGAAGGAGGGACTGGACGCTACGGGCGTATCGAACCTGTTGAACAAGAAGTCCGGTGTGCTGGGCGTGTCGGGCGTTTCCTCAGACATGCGTGAGCTTTCTGCCGCAGCCAACGAGGGCAACAAGAGAGCCATCCTGGCCCAGAAGATGTACTTCTACCGCATCCGTAAATACATTGGTTCGTACGCCGCCGCCTTGGGTGGTGTCAACGTGATTGTTTTCACCGGCGGTGTAGGCGAGAACGACGGACTGGCCCGCGAGGTAGCTTGCGAAGGACTGGAGTTCATGGGAGTGAAGCTCGACAAGGAGCTCAACAAGAAGATTCATGGCGACGAGGCAGTCATCTCTACAGCCGACTCTAAGGTGAAGGTTGTCGTAATCCCCACCGACGAGGAGCTGATGATCGCTACAGACACACTGAACATTCTGAAGAAGTAAAAGATACACATGGACCCATCTATGATGGGTTTGTTCCTGTTTTAATTTGTATAGAAAGGAGGCGGGCTGTGAAGTTCGCCTCCTTTATTATGTAGGTATGTCCGTCAGCCCATGACCTGCACACGCGGGACAAGGCTCACACGCAGACGTACCTACATAACAAAGGCGAGCCGCTGAGCGACTCGCCTTTGTTATGTAGGATAAAAGTGATAATCTTAGTTAGCTCTTTTTTCCTGGATTCTGGCCTTCTTACCAGTGAGGGCACGCAAGTAGTACAACTTTGCGCGACGAACCTTACCAATCTTGTTCACCACGATGCTATCGATGTTCGGCGACTCGATGGGGAAGATACGCTCTACACCCACTGTACCAGACATCTTGCGGACAGTGAAACGTTTCTTGTTTCCGTGGCCAGAGATGCGGATAACTACACCACGATACAACTGTATACGTTCCTTAGTACCCTCAACGATACGATATGCTACCGTAATAGTGTCACCAGCTTTGAACTTCGGGAACTCTTTACCCGTAGCAAATGCTTCTTCAGCAATTTTAATTAAATCCATTGTGTATAATATTAAATTGTTTATCGTTACTCACGCAACATACCAAGTTACTCTTCCTCTGGCAGCGATTGCGCAGAAAGCGGTGCAAAGGAACGCATTTTCCGGCAAAGAGCCAAAGGTTAAGCCGTTTTTATTTTATCGGCGCAGAGATTTTCCTCAATGCGTGAGGAGGATAGGCGCCCTACGTCCGCCCACGTTAATTTAGACATCATACAAATTGAGAATATTTTCGCGTTCCAGTGGTACAACGGATGCCTAAAAGGCTTACTTTTGCTCGTGATAAAATGTACTAACAACTTAAAAATAGAAAATTATGGCTTACGTAATCAGCAGCGATTGTATCGCATGTGGAACTTGTATTGACGAATGTCCGGTAGGAGCAATCAGCGAAGGCGATATCTACTCCATCAACCCGGAAATGTGTACGGAGTGTGGCACTTGTGCAGATGCATGTCCTAACGAGGCTATCCACTTGGGATAATCTACCGCTCCTTAGATAAGATTTAGAAAAAGGGTACGCTCTCGAGCGTGCCCTTTTATTTTATTTGCCTACCTTTGCAGGTCGTAAAATCACTCCACAATGACAGATACCAAAAGCATCAAGATACGCGATTATAACTACCCCTTGCCCGACGAGCGCATCGCCAAGTTCCCCCTACCCGTACGCGACCAGTCGAAACTGCTCGTCTATCGGCACGGCGACATCAGCGAGGACCACTTCTACAACCTCCCCGGCTACCTATCCAGCGGAGCGCTGTTGGTGTTCAACAACACCAAGGTGATACAGGCCCGCATCCTGTTCCACAAGGATACGGGGGCGCAGATAGAGGTGTTCTGTCTGGAGCCCGTGGAGCCGAACGACTACGCGTTGGCCTTCCAACAGACGGGCCACTGTGCCTGGCTCTGCATGATAGGCAACCTGAAGAAGTGGAAAGAGGGTACGCTGCACCTACGTATCGAGATCAATGGCGAACCGGTGACCCTTAGTGCCACCCGCGGAGCCTGCCACGGCACCAGTCATTGGATAGACTTCACGTGGGACAACGACAAGTTCACCTTTGCCGACATGCTGGAGCACGCCGGCGAGCTACCCATCCCTCCATACCTGAACCGCAAGACGGAGGAGAGCGACAAGGAGACCTACCAAACCATCTACTCCAAAATCAAGGGATCGGTGGCGGCACCCACCGCAGGGCTCCACTTCACCGAGCGTGTACTGGAGAGCCTCCGGACTAAAGGCGTGGACATGGAAGAGCTGACGCTCCACGTGGGAGCCGGCACCTTCAAGCCAGTGAAGAGCGAAGAGATATCCGGCCACGAGATGCACACGGAGTTCATCTCCGTACACCGGCAGACCATAGAGAAGCTGATAGCCCACAACGGCGAGGCCATTGCCGTGGGCACCACCTCGGTGCGCACACTGGAGAGTCTGTATTATATAGGTGTAACGCTCGCCAACCACCCCGACGCCACGGAAGAGGAGCTGCACGTCAGCCAATGGACTCCCTACGAGAGCGACACCCGGCTGACCACCGTGGAGGCACTAGAGCAGGTTCGGCTCTACCTGGAGCGCCACGGGTTGGAGACCCTGGACACCAGCACCCAAATCATCATCGCACCAGGCTACGACTATCACATCGTGAAGGCGATGATTACCAACTTCCACCAGCCGCAGAGCACCCTGCTGTTGCTCGTGTCCGCCTTCGTGAAGGGCGACTGGAAGAGCATCTACCACTATGCCCTGGAGCACGACTTCCGGTTCCTCAGCTACGGCGATAGCTCGCTACTCATCCCGTAATTCCACGGCGGCGCACAAGCGCGGATGCCGTGTGCCGCATAAACATGTCCATAAACATCTGTCAACATAGAGCGGGATTCAAAACGTTTATTTATCTTTGCCGACGAACCTTTTGGGTTCAACCTTAGCTAAATATCTAACGTTATGACATTTACTCTACCTAACGAACTGCCGGAGTACCCCACCTTTGTGGAGGGCATACGGCGCGCGCCGGACCGCGGCTACAAGCTGACACCGGCACAGACTGCTACCGCACTGAAGAACGCGTTGCGTTACATTCCCGAATCCTTACACGAGCAACTGGCTCCCGAGTTTATGGACGAGCTGCTGACCCGTGGCAAAATCTACGGATACCGTTTCCGCCCGCAGGGCGACCTGAAGGCGAAACCGATAGACCAATACAAAGGCAAGTGCATCGAAGGGAAGGCCTTCCAAGTGATGATTGACAACAACCTCTGTTTCGACATTGCCCTCTACCCCTACGAACTGGTGACCTATGGCGAGACAGGCCAGGTGTGCCAGAACTGGATGCAGTACCGTCTCATCAAACAATATCTCGAGGAGCTGACCGACCAACAGACACTGGTGGTGGAGTCGGGGCACCCGCTGGGACTCTTCAAGTCGAAACCCGAAGCGCCGCGCGTCATCATCACCAACTCCATGATGGTGGGGCTCTTCGATAACCAGAAGGACTGGGAGGTAGCGGCCCAGATGGGTGTCGCCAACTACGGACAGATGACCGCCGGAGGCTGGATGTACATCGGTCCGCAAGGCATTGTGCACGGCACCTTCAACACCATACTGAATGCCGGCCGGCTGAAGCTGGGCATTCCGCAGGACAAGGACTTGCGCGGACACCTGTTCGTGTCGTCCGGTCTGGGCGGCATGAGCGGCGCACAACCGAAGGCATCGGAGATAGCCGGTGCCACAGCCATCATCGCCGAGGTGGATGCCTCGCGCATAGAGACCCGTCACCGCCAGGGCTGGGTACAGTTTGTGACGGACGACCTGGCTGAAGCGTTCCGTCTGGCACACGAGAGCATGGAGCAGAAAGTGCCCCGTTCCATCGCCTACCACGGCAACATCGTGGACCTGCTGCAATATGCCATCGACCAACACATCCACATCGAGCTGCTGAGCGACCAGACCTCGTGCCACGCCGTGTACGAGGGCGGCTACTGTCCCGCAGGCATCACGTTCGACGAGCGCACCCGTCTGCTGAAGGAGGACCGCACGAAGTTCTGCCAATTGGTGGACGCCACGCTGCACCGACACTTCGAACTCATCAAGCAACTGGTGGCCGACGGCACCTACTTCTTCGACTACGGCAACTCGTTCATGAAAGCCATCTACGATGCCGGTGTGAAGGAGATCTCGCGCAACGGCATCGACGAGAAGGATGGCTTCATCTGGCCCTCATACGTGGAGGACATCATGGGACCGCAACTGTTCGACTACGGCTACGGTCCGTTCCGCTGGGTATGTCTGAGCGGTAAGCACGAGGATCTGATAAAGACCGACCATGCCGCCATGTCCTGCATCGACCCAAACCGCCGCGGACAGGACCTCGACAACTGGATATGGATACGCGACGCCGAGAAGAACAATCTGGTGGTGGGTACCCAGGCCCGCATCCTCTACCAGGACGCGTTGGGCCGTATGAACATTGCGCTGAAGTTCAACGAGATGGTACGCAACGGCGAGGTGGGGCCCATCATGCTGGGACGCGACCACCACGACGTGAGTGGCACGGACTCCCCCTTCCGTGAGACCTCCAACATCAAGGACGGCAGCAACGTGATGGCCGACATGGCCGTACAGTGCTTCGCCGGCAACTGTGCCCGCGGCATGAGTCTGGTGGCGCTGCACAACGGAGGTGGCGTGGGCATAGGCAAGGCCATCAACGGTGGCTTCGGCATGGTGTGCGACGGCAGCGAGCGGGTGGACAACATCCTGCGCTCGTCCATGCTGTGGGACGTGATGGGTGGCGTGGCCCGCCGCTCGTGGGCACGCAACCCGCATGCCATGGAGACCTCGGCAGAGTTCAACCAGACGCATGCCGACGGCTATCACATCACGATGCCTCACCTGGCCGACGACGACCTGATTACGAAGGTGCTGGCCGACAAGGGCATCCGACAATAACGAATCTCACTGGTCCGCACGCCCACCCTGCACGGATGGCGCGTGCGGACCTATCAAACCTTAACTCATAAAAGAATCCATAACGTATGAACTGGACAAAAATCATGGAATGTGTCCCCAACTTCAGCGAGGGACGCGATTTGGAGAAGATTGACAATATAGTGGCTCCCTTCCGCGCCAAGGAGGGAGTGAAGTTGCTGGACTATAGCAACGACCACGACCACAACCGACTGGTGGTGACCGTAGTGGGCGAACCGCAGGCACTGAAAGCCGCGGTGATTGAGGCCATGGGCGTGGCCGTGGAGCTGATAGACCTGAACCACCACAAGGGCGAGCACCCGCGCATGGGAGCCGTAGACGTGGTGCCCTTCATCCCCATCCGCAACTGCACGATGGACGAGGCGATAGCCCTCTCGAAGGAGGTGGGCCAGGAGGCGGCCGAGCGCTACAACCTGCCGGTGTTCCTCTATGAGAAGTCGGCCTCGGCACCGCACCGCGAGAACCTCGCCGCCATCCGCAAGGGTGAGTTCGAGGGCATGGCGGAGAAGATTCACGAGCCCGAGTGGCACCCCGACTTCGGCCCCGCCGACCGTCACCCGACCGCCGGCACGGTAGCCATCGGTGCCCGCATGCCGCTGGTGGCCTTCAACATCAACCTCGACACGCCCAACAAGGAATTGGCACACGACATCGCCAAGAAGATACGCTTCATCGGCGGCGGCCTGCGCTACTGCAAGGCCATGGGCGTGGAGCTGAAGGACAGAGGCATCACCCAGGTATCCATCAACATGACGGACTACACCAAGACGGCGCTCTACCGGGCCATGGAGATGGTACGCTTCGAGGCACGCCGCTACGGCATCAACGTCATCGGTAGCGAAATCATCGGACTGGTACCGATGGAGGCACTTATCGACACCGCCTCGTACTACCTGGGGCTGGAGAACTTCTCGATGCAGCAGGTACTGGAGTCACGCATCATGGAATAACACACGCTCGGCATGGACAACAATCTACTGATAGTCAACGCACAGATAGTCACCCCAACAGGCCGTTGCGCCCGCCGCGGGAAGGAGATGGACCAGTTGCTCCGCATCCCCTGCGGCACGGTGGAGGTGACCGACGGACGCATTACCTACGTGGGACCTAACCGCGACGCGCAGCCCGAAGGCTACCGGGTGATGGACGCGCACGGCCAGGTGCTGCTGCCCGGATTTGTGGACTCACACACCCACCTGGTGTTCGGCGGCTACCGTCCCGAGGAGTTCATGTGGCGCATGCGTGGTGACAGCTACATGAGCATCATGGAACGGGGCGGAGGCATCGTGAACACCATGAAGGCCACCCGCGAGAGTTCGCTGGACGACCTGAAGCGCAAGGCGGAGCACTACATCGACGTGATGAGCGTGATGGGTGTCACCACAGTGGAGGGCAAGAGCGGATATGGGCTGGACCGCGACACGGAACTGAAGCAGCTCCGGGTGATGCAAGCCATCAACACGGAGCCTCAGCGCAAGGTAGACATCGCCACCACCTTCCTGGGCGCACACGCCCTGCCGCCCGAGTACGCCGGCAATGCCGAGGGGTACATCGACTTCCTGATAGACGAGATGTTACCCTATATTTGGGAGAACCGGCTGGCGGAGAACTGTGACGTATTCTGCGAGAAGGGAGTCTTCAGTGTGGAGCAAAGCCGACGTTTGCTGAGCCGTGCCCAGGCGGTGGGCTATGGCATCAAGATACATGCCGACGAGATTGTCTCGTTCGGCGGTGCGGAACTCTCCGCTCAGCTGCACGCCCTCTCGGCCGACCACCTGTTGCACGCGTCGGATGCCGGCATCCGGGCCATGGCAGAGAGCGGTGTCGTCGCTACCCTACTCCCCTTGACGGCCTTCACCCTGCGCGAGCCTTACGCCCGCGGACGGGAGATGATAGACAGCGGATGTGCCGTGGCGCTGGCCACCGACCTCAACCCCGGCAGCTGTTGCTCCGGGTCCATACCGCTGACCTTCGCCCTGGCGTGCATCTACATGCACCTGAGTGTGGAAGAGGCCATCACAGCCCTCACCCTCAACGGCGCGGCGGCCATCAACCGGGCGGACCGCATCGGCAGCATCGAAGTGGGCAAGGAGGGAGACCTGGTGTTGCTCGACTCCGACACCTACTACACACTGCCCTACTACACGGGCATGAACTCCGTGCGCCACACCATCAAAAGCGGTGTGGTGGTGCACTGACGAACTAACACGATTCACGAAACGAACAAAACACGAAACACTATGTTAGCAGAACTTACAATCAAAGATTTTCTGGCACGCACGGCGGGCAACGACCCCGTTCCCGGTGGCGGCAGCATCTCGGCACTGAGTGGAGCGCTGGCAGCTGCCCTGGCACAGATGGTGGCAGGACTGACCATCGGACGCAAGAAGTATGTCGACTGCGAGGAGGAGATGAAGGCGTTGGCCGCCCACTTCGAGCAGGTACGAAACGAGTTGGTGGCGGACATCGACAACGATGCCGATGCCTACGACCGGGTGTTCGCGGCATTCAAACTGCCCAAGGAGACCGACGAAGAGAAGGCCGTGCGCACAGCGGCCATACAACGGGAAACCAAGCATGCGGCAGAAGTACCCATGGACGTAGCCCGCAAGGTGTGCGGGTCGCTCCCCCATCTGGTGACCGTGGCGCAGAAGGGCAACCAGAACGCCGTGACAGACGCATGCGTGGCAGCCATGTGCGCCCGCACAGCCGTGTTGGGTGCACTGATGAACGTACGCATCAACCTCGCCTCCATCACCGACACCGTATTTGTGGTGCGCATGGAGGCAGAGGCCAAGGAACTGGAGCGGAAAGCTCTGGAGACAGAACAAGAAGTATTGAACCATCTTAAAAAGGTATTGAACTCATGAGCAAGAACATCTTTCAAATAGGAAACGGTGACCTCACCTTCGAGGACATCCAACGCATCATCAACGAGAACCTGAAACTGGAGCTCTCGCCCAGCGCCAAAGAGCGCATCCAGAAGTGTCGCGACTATCTGGACCACAAGATAGAGACATCCACTGAGCCACTGTACGGCATCACCACGGGATTCGGATCGCTGTGTAACCACAACATCTCGCCGGACGAACTGAGCAAGTTACAAGAGAACTTGGTGAAGAGCCATGCCTGCAGTGTAGGCCAGGAGATGCCGCACGTCATCGTGAAGCTGATGTTCCTGCTGAAGGCGCACGCTCTGTCGCTGGGCCACAGCGGGGTGCAGGTGATTACCGTGCAGCGCATCATCGATTTCTTTAACAACGACGTGATGCCTATCGTCTACGACCGCGGCTCCTTGGGAGCGTCGGGCGACTTGGCCCCGCTGGCCAACCTCTTCCTGCCGCTCATTGGTGTGGGCGACGTATATTATAAAGGTAAACGTTGCGAGGCCATCAGTGTGCTCGACGAGTTCGGGTGGGAGCCCGTGCGCCTGAAGAGCAAAGAGGGACTGGCACTGCTCAACGGCACCCAGTTCATGAGTGCCAACGGCGTGTTCGCCATCCTGAAGGCTTTCCGCCTCTCGAAGTTGGCCGACCTGATAGCCGCCGTCTCCCTGGAGGCCTTCGATGGCCGCATCGACCCGTTCATGGACTGCATCCAGCAGATGCGTCCGCACAAGGGACAGATTGAGACGGGCGACGCGTTCCGCAAGTTACTAGATGGTAGCGAGCTGATACGGCAACCGAAGAAACATGTGCAAGACCCCTACTCGTTCCGCTGCATCCCGCAGGTACACGGAGCCACCAAGGATGCTATACGCCACGTGTCGTCGGTGTTGCTGACCGAAATCAACTCAGTGACGGACAATCCGACCATCTTCCCCGACGAGGATTTGATAATCTCCGGTGGTAACTTCCACGGGCAGCCGCTGGCGTTGGTGTATGACTACTTGGCCATTGCCATGGCCGAGCTGGGCAACATCTCCGAGCGTCGTGTGGCGCAGCTCATCATGGGCCTGCGCGGTCTGCCGGAGTTTCTAGTAGCCGAGCCGGGACTGAACTCGGGCTTCATGATACCGCAGTATGCCGCTGCATCCATGGTCAGTCAGAACAAAATGTACTGCTACGCCGCCAGCAGCGACTCCATCGTATCAAGCAACGGACAGGAGGACCACGTGAGCATGGGAGCCAACGCCGCCACCAAACTCTACAAGGTAATGGACAACCTGGAGTTGATTCTCGCCATCGAGCTGATGAACGGCGCACAGGGTCTGGACTTCCGTCGTCCGCTGAAGTCGTCGCCCTACATTGAGAAGTTCATCAAGGAATATCGCAACGAGGTGCCTTTCATCAAAGAGGACATCGTGATGTATAAGGAGATCCACAAAACCGTGGCCTTCCTGAAGCGCTTCAAGTGCGAGTATTAAGGGTATAGTAGAGAGAGAATCGTCCTGAGTCCACCGGTGCCCCTTCGCTCCGGTGGACTCTTTCGTTTTGACAGTCAGTAAACGGTGGTTAACGGTGAGTAAGCGTACGACTTTTCGAGAGGTTGGCCCGTATGCGGCTGAGGGATTGCGGGGTGATGTTCAGGTAAGAAGCTAGATGTTTGAGGGGGACGTGCTGCAACAGGTCGGGCTCGTTCTTCATCAGAGTGAGGTAACGCTCCTTGGCGGTGGAAACATTGTAGAGCACATTCCACTGGTCATACGAGAGAATCTCCCGCTCGAAGAAGCGACGCCCCATGTTAGCGAAGTGGAGCGACGAGGAGAAGAGCCGCTCGAAGTCGCTGCGAGAGATACGATACACCACACTGTCCGCCAGGGCTTCGATGGAGATTTGGGCAGGCGCACCCGCCACATAACCCCACGACGAGAAGGCGGCCTCGCCGGGACAGATGAACCACACGGTGGACTCGTTGCCGTCGCGCGTCAGGTAACCGCGTAGCAGTCCACTCTTCAGCAAGTAGAAATAGGGGTTGCGACTACCCATCTCCACCAGCAGTCCACCCCTAGGCACCGCCACCTCAGT
>CAYZVH010000117.1:0-9973 GCA_964481755.1 uncultured Bacteroides sp.
ATATCACAGGAAAGGAAATGTCGGAAACTCTGTCGGTAACGAAACGTACTGTAGAGCGTGATTTGGCGATACTACAGAAAATGGGTATCATACGTCATGAAGGTAAGGTGAATGCAGGTAAGTGGGTGGTACTTGAAAAAATGCCCTTTATAAAAAAGGAGAGCGTGGCTTGTCGCTGAAGGAACTCAACGACAAGTGGATGCGTGACGAGAATATCAGCAATGGTGAACCTTTGCCACGTCAGACATTCGACCGTTGGAAAGGAAACATTCTGATTACATTCGGTGTGGATATAGAGTGCCGACTGAAAGGTGGCTACCGTTATTACATCTCCAATCCTGAATGTTTGAGTGAGGGTGGACTAAGTCGTTGGTTGTTGGATACCTATTCCACAGCCAACACTTTGTCGCAGAGCACTCAACTGAAAGACAGAATACTTGTAGAGGAAATTCCCTCCAACCGCAACTTCCTGACAAACATCATTGAGGCGATGAAGAACAATCATGTGGTGATGCTGACATACAAGAGTTTTATACATGGCAAGAAACACTCGTTTTCCGCTGAGCCTCCGGCCAAGCCGAACACCTTCCATCTCCCGAGCCCTATACCTTATTTATAGGAGGGCCGGAGGTCTTACGGGAGGACAGAAGGCGGCCAACAGCTTCGAAGCCCGAAGGAGGAGGCCCTCGGAAGAGACGAAATCGCCCCGATTACAACGCGAAGTAACCGGGGCGACTGTTTTATTAACAATTAAACTAGAAATGTCATTTCACCACGCCGAGCTCCTTGCCCACTTTCACGAAGGCAGCCACGCACTTGTCGAGATGGGCGCGCTCGTGACCGGCGGAGAGCTGCACACGGATGCGGGCCTGACCCTTCGGCACGACGGGATAGTAGAAGCCGGTGACGTAGATGCCCTCTTCCTGCATCTTGGCGGCGAACACCTGCGAGAGCTTGGCGTCGTAGAGCATCACGGCGCAGATGGCGCTCTGGGTGGGCTTGATGTCGAAGCCGGCGGCTATCATGCGGTCGCGGAAGTAGTTGACGTTCTCCACGAGCTTGTCGTGAAGGGCGTTGCTCTCCTTCAGCATCTCGAAGACGGCAAGGCTGGCGCCCACCACGGCCGGAGCCACGGAGTTGGAGAAGAGGTAGGGACGGCTGCGCTGACGCAACAGGTCGATGATCTCCTTGCGGCCTGTGGTGAATCCGCCCATAGCGCCGCCGAAGGCTTTGCCCAAGGTGCCGGTGTAGATGTCCACACGTCCGTAGGTGCCGTAGAGTTCGCTCACGCCATGGCCTGTGGCGCCCACCACGCCGGCGGAGTGCGACTCGTCCACCATCACCAGGGCGTCGTACTTCTCGGCCAGGTCGCAGATCTTGTCCACGGGAGCCACATTGCCGTCCATGGAGAAGACACCGTCGGTGACGATGATGCGGAAGCGCTGAGCCTGTGCCTCCTGGAGGCACTTCTCCAGCTCGGCCATGTCGGCGTTGGCGTAGCGGTAGCGTTTGGCCTTGCACAGACGCACGCCGTCGATGATGGAGGCGTGGTTGAGAGAGTCGCTGATGATGGCGTCCTCCTCGGTGAAGAGCGGCTCGAACACACCGCCGTTGGCGTCGAAGCAGGCGGCGTAGAGGATGGTGTCCTCGGTCTTGAAATAGTCGGAGATGGCGGCCTCCAGCTCCTTATGGATGTCCTGGGTTCCGCAGATGAAACGTACGGAGGACATTCCGTAGCCCCTGCGGTCCATCATCCGCTGTGCCGCCTCTATCAGGCGTGGAGAGTTGGAAAGGCCCAGATAGTTGTTGGCGCAGAAGTTGAGCACCTCCTGTCCCTTGACCGTGATGGCGGCCTGTTGTGCACTCTCGATGAGGCGCTCGTCCTTATAGAGTCCTGCCTCGCGAATCTCAGAAAGCGTGTTTCTGAGGTATTCTTTCATTTTTCCGTACATAATAGATACTGTATTAGATATTGTTAGATATGTTCAACATTTTGTCAGTTTTGCACACCCGAAAAGGGGTTTCGGATAATGCATCCACAAAGTACTGCATTTTATTTGAATAAAACAAGTAACAAATTGATAATTATTATTTGAAACCTTGTATCTTTGCCAGCACCTAAATAATATACCAAAAACTAACGCCTTGTTTATGAAAAATATCTTAGTGATAGGCTCTACCGGACAGATTGGTTCGGAACTGACCATGGAGTTGCGCAAACGCTACGGTGGCGACCACGTGGTGGCAGGTTACATTCCCGCAGCGGCACCGAAGGGTGAGCTGAAAGAATCGGGCCCTGCCGAAGTGGTGGACATCACCAGCCCGGAGATGATACTCTCCGTGGTGAAGAAGTATCGGATTGACACCATCTACAACCTTGCCGCGCTGCTGTCGGTGGTAGCGGAGTCGAAACCTATGTTGGCTTGGCACATCGGCATAGACGGACTGCTGAACGTGCTGGAGATAGCCCGCGAGAACGGTTGCGCCGTGTTCACCCCCAGCTCCATCGGGTCGTTCGGCGCCAACACGCCCCACGTGAACACCCCGCAGGACACGCTGCAGCGCCCGCGCACGATGTACGGTGTGACGAAGGTGACGACGGAGTTGCTCAGCGACTATTACCATAACAAATATGGTGTGGACACGCGCGCCGTGCGTTTCCCTGGCATCATCTCCAACATCACGCTGCCCGGCGGTGGCACCACGGACTATGCCGTGGACATCTACTACTCGGCCGTCCGGGGCGAGGAGTTCGTCTGCCCGGTGAAGGAGGGAACGCTGATGGACATGATGTACATGCCCGACGCGCTGCACGCCGCCATACAGCTGATGGAGGCAGACCCTGCCAGGCTGATTCACCGCAACGCCTTCAACATCGCCGCGATGAGCTTCGGTCCGGAGGAGATCTACGCGGAGATAAAGAAGCACGTGCCGGACTTCCGCATGCGCTACGAGATAGACCCGCTGAAGCAGTCCATCGCCGACAGTTGGCCTGACAACATGGACGACAGTTGCGCTCGCCAGGAGTGGGACTGGAAACCGCAGTACGACCTGGCCTCCATGACCACGGACATGCTGGAGAAGCTGCGCGCACGGTTGCTGAAGTGAAAGCGCCCTACCCCCCCCTCCTCTACTTCGGAGGAAAACTATATGAACAATGCGCCTGCCATTCCGCCCAAGACGGAGAGACAGGCGCATTGCCGTCTTATGAACCAAGGAGATGCGTACCTATTATATATAGGTGACCCCACTATACCTTATTATATATAGGGAGCCTCCTCTCCCTCCAACTTATTTATAGAGCAGGAAGATGCAGGGAATCTTGGAGAGGTCGGGCACTTTGCCTTTCCAGTCCTTCAGCGTGCGGGTGCGCACGAAAGCGTCGTCGCAGGTGAGGTTGGCGGCGATGCAGAGTTTGGTCTGCGGGCGAAGGGTCTTCAGGATCTCCTCCACCATCTTGTTGTTGCGGTAGGGCGTCTCGATGAAGAGCTGCGTCTGCTGCTCGTTGTAGACGCGCTGCTCCAGCGCCTTCAGCTTCTTGGCACGCTCGCCGCTCTCGATGGGCAGATAGCCGTTGAAGGCGAAGCTCTGGCCGTTGAAGCCGGAGGCCATGACGGAGAGGATGATGGACGACGGTCCCACCAGCGGGACCACCTTCAGCCCCTTGCGCTGGGCGATGGCCACCACGTCGGCACCAGGGTCGGCTACGGCAGGGCAGCCGGCTTCGGAGATGACACCCATGGAATGGCCGTCAATCAGAGGTTGCAGATAGCCGGAGATTTCCTCGGGCGAGGTATGTTTGTTGAGCGGATAGAATGCGGATCCGTCGATGTCGAAGTCTCGGTCCACCTTCTTGAGGAAGCGGCGGGCGGAGCGCACATCCTCCACGATGAAGTGGCGAATGCCGGCAATGACCTCGGCGTTGTAGGCAGGCAGGACGGACTCGACCGTCGTGTCGCCCAGCAATACGGGAAGCAAATAGAGTGCTGTGTCCATTGAAGTGAGTGATTTTCTTGTCGTAGAGAGCGCGGACGGGAGAAGCGGTCCTGCCATCGCGTTTTAGATTTTAAACTGAAGTTCGACGAGCATCTTGCGGTAGTCGGTCTCCTCGAGCAGCTTGGCGATGGTCATCTCCTTGTGCTTGTGCATGTAGGCCTCGATGATCTGTGTGCCCAACCACACGCCCAGCTCGAAGGGGGAATCCTCGCCGAAGCAGGCCGTGCTGGGCGCAGGCCGCATGTACATGCGCACCACCATCGGGTCGGTCTCGTCGAGGTGATGGTTCTGCACCATGTAGTTCCACACGTCCGCCTTGTTCTTCTGGCACCACGCCTTCTCCTCCTTGGTGTAGCCTATCTCGTCCTCCACGCAGTCGTAGTCGAGCAGGTGGGCAATCACCCAGTGCATCTTGCCGTAGTGCATCATCTGGTCGAGCAGCGTGCGGTTCCATCCCCAGGGGAAGGGATACTCGCTGATGAGGTAGTACATGAAGCAGTCGGGGATGATGCGCGAAGGCTCCATGGACCGGCATTGGTAGTCGTAGTAGAACTGATGGTAGAGGGCGTAGTCGGAGCCCATATACTTGTCGATGCTGAAGCCGAGGATGTTCTCGCCCACGACGACGGATTGGTTGAGGGCGGAGATTTGGGAGTAGACCTTGGGGACCTTCAGCTGGGGCACCTCTTTCTTCAGTGCCTTGAAGCCGGCGGTGAGGCGTTTCTCGATGGGCCCCATGTCCTCGAACTTCACCAGCGCGTCCTTCATCAGGGTCTGTATGGTGGTGTCGGCGTAGTAGGAGCGCAGGCGTGCGTTGAGGTCGGCTTCGCCCACCTGCCCTATCATGAGCACGTCCTCCACCAGGATCTTGGTCTCCTGGGGATATTCGGTGTGCATCTTCTGCAAGGCGGAGAAGCTGTTGAGCGAGACGTACTCGTCCAGCAACTTATCGAAACGGCCTACCTTCACGTCGGTGCTGTCGGCCGCGCTCTTCGTGCCGGACAGCTTCCATTGGCAAGCCGTCAGCGAGAGCATCAGCCCCGCAATGAGTATTCCGATGTAAGATTTCGCCTTCATTCCTCTAGTCATTCAGTCCGCAAAGATAGTTTTTTATTCCTTCAGTACCCGAAAAATCATAGTTAAATTCCTCTCCGCGTCGAAAATATGGCGAATCATCACGATTATACGGCGGATTTAGCGTACATTTGCGCGGATTTAGACCGAAAAGGAAATTCACGAAATTTCCTCACGCTGTTTCTAAAACACATTTATTTATTAACTCAACGAATTGAAACCTATGAAAAAGAAATGGACCTACGCTGTGGGATGCGCACTGATGACGGTGCTGACAGCCTGCTGCCCCTCCAACAACGCACAACAAAGCACGGAAGTCATTGACCCGAGCGTGTACAGCAACCTGCCCTTCGAGATGGACAAAGTGGCGCAGCCGACATTCGGCAGCTACGAGGTGAACATCCTCGACTTCGGCGCCAAAGCCGGCGGAGTGGAGCTGAACACCGACGCCATCAACAACGCCATCAAGGCCGTGAGCGAGAAGGGCGGCGGCAAAGTCGTCATCCCCGCAGGACTGTGGCTCACAGGACCTATCGTGCTGCAGAGCAACGTGAACCTCTACACCGAGCACAACGCGCTGGTGATCTTCTCAGCCGACCACAGCCTCTACCCCATCATCAAGACCTTCTACGAGGGTTGGGAGGCACACCGCTGCCAGTCGCCCATCTCGGCACGCGACGCTGAGAACATAGCCATCACGGGCTACGGCACGTTCGACGGCAACGGAGGCACCTGGCGCCCAGTGAAGAAAGGCAAGCTGACCGAGGGGCAGTGGCAGAACCTGCTGAAGTCCGGCGGCGTGACGAACGAGAAGGGCGACGCGTGGTACCCGAGCGAAAGCAGCTACAAGGGACACACCCAGGACGCCCTGCCGCAGGACGCTCCCGACAGCGCATGGACGGCCATCCGCGACTATCTGCGCCCGGTGATGGTGAGCATCGTGGATTGCAAGAAGGTGCTGCTCGAGGGCGTAACCTTCAAGAACTCACCCGCATGGTGCATCCATCCGCTCATGTGCGAGGACATCACACTGAACAAGGTGACCGTCTCCAACCCATGGTACTCGCAGAACGGCGACGCACTGGACCTGGAGTCGTGCAACAGGGCCATCATCGCCAACTGCTCGTTTGACGCGGGCGACGACGCCATCTGTCTGAAGTCCGGCAAGGACAAGCAGGGACGCGACCGCAACAAGCCCTGCCAGAACGTGATTGTGAAGGACAACGTGGTGCTCCACGGCCACGGCGGATTCGTGGTGGGCAGCGAGATGTCCGGCGGCGTGCGCAACATCTACGTGGACAACTGCACCTTCCTGGGCACCGACGTGGGTCTGCGCTTCAAGAGCAAACGCGGACGCGGCGGACTGGTGGAGAACATCTACGTGAGCAACATCAACATGATAGACATCCCGGCCGAGGCCATCCTGTTCGACCTGTTCTACGGCGGCAAGTCGCCCACGGAAGTGACAGCCGACGACACAAAGGACAAGGCAGAGACCGTGCCGCCCGTTACCGAGGAGACTCCGGCTTTCCGCAACATCTACATCTCCAACGTCGCCTGCAAGGGTTCCGGCCGCGCCATCTTCTTCAACGGCCTGCCTGAGATGCCCATCAAGAACATCAACCTGAAGGACATCACCATCACCGACGCCCGCGAAGGCATCGTGC
Source organism: uncultured Bacteroides sp. (assembly GCA_964481755.1). GTDB lineage: Bacteria > Bacteroidota > Bacteroidia > Bacteroidales > Bacteroidaceae > Phocaeicola_A. Next base: position 6,738 of record CAYZVH010000117.1, read on the forward strand.
TGAGCCTGGCCGACAGCGTGACCATCAACAACGTCAGCATCCGCACCCTGGAGCCTCAGCCCACCGTGCGCATGAAGTGCCTGAACAAGGTCACCATCAACGGAGAGTCCTTCGAGACGATTGACATCAACGGCAAGGAGCTGACTTTCTGACGTGCCACCGAAGGCTGTCCGAAAGTCCCTGGCCCCGAGAGAATCGGCAAACGTCCACCTTTGGACCAAGAGCTGCCGACTTAACAGGACGAGGACTCCCGGACGGCCTCTCCCAAAACGGGAAGGACGGTGAACGAGTTGGAACGTCCTCTCCCCCCCCTACTACCGACCAAGTCCGGCAGACGTACCGCGAGAGCGGCGTGTGCCGGACTTGATTATTTTTTTGAAAGATTGATATAGCGCGAAGTCCTTTGTCGTTCCCACTCTTTTTCCTACCTTTGCACGCAATTATCAGCTAGTAAACAAAATAACAAAAACATAGACACAAAATGGAATTAGCAAGCAAGTACAATCCCGCGGAAGTGGAGGGAAAATGGTACCAATATTGGTTGGACCATAAATTGTTCAGTTCGAAACCCGACGGAAGAGAACCTTATACCGTCGTCATCCCCCCACCCAACGTCACCGGCGTGCTCCACATGGGACACATGCTTAACAATACCATCCAGGACATACTGGTGCGCCGCGCCCGCATGGAAGGCAAAAACGCCTGCTGGGTGCCGGGAACAGACCACGCATCCATAGCCACCGAAGCCAAGGTGGTGAACAAGCTGGCTCAGCAAGGCATCAAGAAGACCGACCTCACCCGCGAGGAGTTTCTGAAACACGCCTGGGAATGGACCGACGAACACGGAGGCATCATCCTGAAGCAGCTCCGCAAACTGGGTGCCTCGTGCGACTGGGACCGCACAGCGTTCACCATGGACGAGAAGCGCAGCGAGAGCGTCATCAAAGTATTCGTGGACCTCTACAACAAAGGCCTCATCTACCGCGGCGTGCGCATGGTGAACTGGGACCCCAAGGCACTGACCGCCCTGAGCGACGAGGAGGTGATCTACAAAGAGGAGCACAGCAAACTCTATTACCTTAAATATTATGTGGCCGACGGCGAGACCGTGACCCCCACCGGCACGGAGGGCGAAGTGCTTCACCAGGACGCCGACGGACGCTACTACGCTGTGGTGGCGACCACACGCCCCGAGACCATCATGGGCGACACGGCCATGTGCATCAACCCCAACGACCCGAAGAACCGCTGGCTGAGCGGCAAGAAGGTGATCGTGCCGCTGGTGAACCGCGTGATTCCCGTGATAGAGGACGACTACGTGGACATCGAGTTCGGCACGGGCTGCCTGAAGGTGACCCCCGCGCACGACGTGAACGACTACATGCTGGGCGAGAAATATAACCTGCCCACCATCGACATCTTCAACGACAACGGCACACTGAGCGAGGCCGCCGGACTCTACGTGGGTCAGGACCGCTTCGACGTGCGCAACCAGATAGAGAAAGACCTGGACGCCGCAGGCCTGCTGGAGAAGGTGGAAGCCTACACCAACAAGGTGGGATTCTCCGAGCGCACCAATGTGGCCATCGAGCCGAAGCTCTCCATGCAGTGGTTCCTGAAGATGGAGCACCTGGCAAAGCCCGCGCTGAAGGCTGTGATGGACGACGACATCAAGTTCTACCCCTCGAAATACAAGAACACCTATAAATACTGGATGGAGAACATCAAGGACTGGTGCATCAGCCGCCAGCTGTGGTGGGGACACCGCATCCCGGCATACTTCCTGCCCGAGGGTGGCTACGTGGTGGCCGAGACCGCCGAGAAGGCGTTGGCCCTGGCCAAGGAGAAGAGCGGCAACAGCCAGCTCACCGTGGACGACCTGCGCCAGGACAGCGACTGCCTGGACACCTGGTTCTCCTCATGGCTGTGGCCTATCTCGCTGTTCGACGGCATCAACAACCCCGGCAACGAGGAGATAAACTACTACTACCCCACGAGCGACCTGGTGACAGGACCTGACATCATCTTCTTCTGGGTAGCCCGCATGATTATGGCAGGCTACGAGTATGAGCAGAAGATGCCGTTCCGGAACGTCTACTTCACCGGCATCGTGCGCGACAAGCTGGGCCGCAAGATGAGCAAGTCGCTCGGCAACTCGCCCGACCCCTTGGAACTGATTGAGCGCTTCGGCGCCGATGGTGTGCGCATGGGCATGATGCTCTCCGCCCCCGCAGGCAACGACATCCTGTTCGACGAGGCCCTCTGCGAGCAGGGACGCAACTTCAACAATAAGATATGGAACGCCTTCCGTCTGGTGAAGGGTTGGCAGGTGGCCGACATCGAGCAGCCACGCTACGCACAGCTCGCCACGGCCTGGTTCGAGGCTATGCTGCAGAAGGTGGCCGAGGAAATCAAGGACCTCTTCAGCAAATACCGTCTGAGCGAGGCGCTGATGGCGGTGTACAAACTCTTCTGGGACGAGTTCTCGAGCTGGTACCTGGAGATGGTGAAGCCCGCCTACGGACAGCCCATCGACCGCAAGACCTACGAGGCCACGCTGAACTTCTTCGACTTCCAGCTGAAGTTGCTCCACCCCTTCATGCCGTTCATCACCGAGGAGCTGTGGCAACACATCTACGACCGCAAGGAGGGTGAGAGCATCATGGTGGCTACCCTGCCCGCAAGCAAAGCCACGGCAGAGGACGGCGCTCTGATAGCCGACTTCGAGCAGTTGAAAGAGGTCATCACCGGCATCCGCAACATCCGCACGCAGAAGAACCTGCCGCAGAAGGAGGCTCTGAGCCTGCAGATTATGGGCGAGACCAAGCTGACGGCCTACGAGGATGTGATGAAGAAGCTGGGCAACCTCTCCTCTGTGGAGACGGTGAGCGCGAAACCCGAAAGCGCCGCCTCGTTCATGGTGGGCACCACGGAATACTACGTTCCGCTGAGCGGCATGATCAATGTGGAAGAGGAGCTCGCCAAACTGGAGGCTGACCTGAAGTACCAAGAGGGCTTCCTGCAGAACGTGTTGAAGAAGCTCGGCAACGAGAAGTTCGTCAGCAAGGCTCCCGCCAACGTCATCGAGATGGAGCGCAAGAAACAGTCCGATGCCGAGAGCAAGATCGCTTCCCTGAAAGAGAGCATTGCCGCGCTGAAGAAATAAACGGCGCGATAACCCATAAAAGCCACGGCGGCTATTTCCCCTACCAAGAGGAATAGCCGCCGTGCTGTTT
>CAYZVH010000118.1:0-9885 GCA_964481755.1 uncultured Bacteroides sp.
CAATTCACATTCGACCTATTATGGGACTGAACACCCACATCGGACAACTCCTCAAGAGCCACGCTGGCCACGGGGCGGAGGGTCAACCAATTCACATTTGGTCCATTATGGAGCTGAACGCCCTCATCGGACTGCTCTACGAGGGCTACACTGGCCATGGGACGGAAAACCGACCAACACACATTCGGCCTATTATGGGACTGACTTCTACCACAGAGCCGCTCCACAAGAGTTACACAGGCCTTGGGCTAGAAAACCAACTAAATTCACGATTGAACTAATTATGGAACAGACCACTATTATCGAACAACTATACGTCGCGCACACGGGCCACGAGCCGCAGGCGATTGAGAAAATTCCCGGCGCGGGCTCCAACCGCTCGTACTTCCGCCTAGTGGGAGAACCCCAATTGATTGGAGTCTACGGCACCTCGCCGGACGAGAACCGGGCCTTCATCTACCTCTCGCGACACTTCGCGGAGAAGGGGCTGCCCGTGCCGCACGTGGTGTCCGTGGCCGACGACGGACTCAGCTACCTGCAGGAGGACCTGGGCCGGCAGTCGCTCTTCGACATTCTGGCGGAGGAGCGAGCCCAAGGCGGACTGAGCGACGAGGGCCGGGAACTGCTGAAGCGCACCATCCGTCTGCTGCCCCGCATCCAGTACGAGGGGGCCGATGGGCTGGACTTCGGCCAATGCTACCCGCAGCCGGAGTTCAACCACCGCAGCGTGATGTGGGACTTGAACTACTTCAAATATTGTTTCCTCAAAGCCACGGGGCTTGAGTTCCAAGAAGACCTGCTGGAGGACGACTTCGAGCGCCTGGCCACGGAGCTGCTCCGCGAACCGTCGCCCACCTTCATGTACCGCGACTTCCAGAGCCGCAACATCATGGTGCGTCAGGGAGCGTCCTACTGCATCGACTTCCAAGGCGGACGCAAAGGCCCCATCTACTACGATGTGGCCTCGTTCCTGTGGCAAGCCAAGGCCAACTTCTCGCCCGCCCTGCGCCAAGAGCTTATCGGCGACTACCTGGAGGCCCTGCAGGCGTACAACCCCATCCGGCCCGAAGCGTTCCGCGCGCGGCTCCGGCAGTTCGTGCTCTTCCGTCTGCTGCAAGTGCTCGGCGCCTACGGCTTCCGGGGCTACTTCGAGCGGAAGGCCCATTTCATAGAGAGCATTCCCTTCGCCATAGAGAACCTGCGGGCGTTGCTGGAGACCCCCTTCGCGGACTACCCCTACCTGTGCCGCGTGCTGGGCGAGCTCGTCGGCCTGCCACAGTTCGTCTACGAGCGCAACAAGCGCCAGCTGACCGTGGAGGTGATGAGCTTCTCGTACAAGAAAGGCATTCCCGCCGACCCGTCGGGCAACGGAGGCGGCTACGTGTTCGACTGCCGCTACGTGCACAACCCCGGGCGCTATGAGGCCTACAAGCACCTGACAGGCAGGGACGAGCCAGTGATTCGCTTCCTCGAAGAGCAGAGCGAGATAGGCGACTTCCTCAGCCATGTGGACGTCTTGGTGGACGCTCACGTGCAACGCTTCCTCGAGCGGGGATTCACCCACCTGATGGTCTGCTTCGGCTGCACGGGCGGCCAACACCGCTCGGTCTACTCCGCCGACCACGTGGCGCGCCACCTCCACGAGAAGTTCGGCGTGAACGTCCACCTGACGCACCGCGAGCAACACATCGACGAGTTCCTCAACGACAATTCCACGCAACTATGAAAGCGATGATATTTGCCGCCGGACTGGGCACCCGGCTGAAACCCTTAACCGACACAATGCCCAAAGCTCTGGTCCCCGTCTGCGGCCGACCCATGCTGGAGCACGTCATTCTGAAGCTGAAGGAGGCCGGATTCACCGACCTGGTGATTAACATCCACCACTTCGGCGAGCAGATTCTCAGTTTCCTAGAGGCCAACCAGAACTTCGGCCTGCGCATCTCCATCAGCGACGAGCGCCAGGCGCTGCTCGACACGGGCGGCGGACTGAAGAAAGCCCAACCCCTGCTGAGCGACGGAGAGCCTTTCCTGGTCCACAACGTGGACATCCTCTCCAACGTGGACCTGCGCCAGCTCTACGCCCACCACCTGCAGACCCGTGCCGACGCCACCCTGCTGGTGAGCCACCGACAGACCTCACGCTACCTGCTCTTCGACGGGCAGCAACGCCTGCGCGGGTGGGTCAACAAGCAGACCGGCCAGACCAAACCCGAGGGCTTCCGCTACCAGAGCGGCCAGTGCGACGAGCTGGCCTTCAGCGGCATTCACGTAATCTCGCCCACCCTCTTCGCCCACATGGACGAAGCCTGGACCGGCAAGTTCTCCATCACCGACTTCTACCTGCAGACCTGCTCCGCCGCCGACCTGCGCGCCCACGTGGTCCCCGACCTACGGCTGATAGACATCGGCAAGCCCGAGACCCTGCAACAGGCCGACCAGTTCCTCCGCGACTACGGGGGCGACGCACGCTAGGGAACTCCCGAAGGCCCGTAATCCACAAGACGCAAGCCCGAAAGCGACGACCGGAAACGAGCAACGGCTACCTTACAAACGAGTCTAGGCTCATTGGCACTTGAGCCTTGGGTCTACAGCACTTAAGCCATGGCTCATCGGCACTTGAGCCTTGGCTCATTTTCCGCGTCCCTTACTCGTGGACTCTCCCATATATAATAAGGTATAGGGCAACAGATTAAATTTCTGCGGGCAAAGAGTTGTGGGGTTCAATAATTAGTAGTACTTTTGCGGCCGAATTATATAATCAATTATAATGTCTAACTTAATAAACGACTAATTTATTAATGGAAAAATTTAACAACATTGCCCCGGTAGAGGACTTCAACTGGGACGCTTACGAAAACGGTGACGTGGCCGAGGTAAACCGCGAAGAGGTTGAGAAGGCTTACGACAACACCCTGAACAAAGTTAATGACCGTGAGGTTGTTGACGGTACTGTAATCGCAATGAACAAACGTGAAGTGGTTGTCAACATCGGTTACAAATCAGACGGCATCATTCCCCTGAGTGAGTTCCGTTACAATCCCGACCTGAAGGTAGGTGACACTGTAGAAGTGTACATCGAGAACCAGGAGGACAAGAAAGGCCAGTTGGTTCTTTCGCACAAGAAAGCACGCGCAGCACGCTCTTGGGACCGCGTGAACGCAGCTCTCGAATCAGAAGAGATTATAAAGGGTTACATCAAGTGCCGTACAAAGGGCGGTATGATTGTGGACGTATTCGGCATCGAGGCATTCTTGCCGGGTTCTCAAATCGATGTTAAACCCATCCGCGACTACGATGTGTTCGTAGGCAAGACAATGGAATTCAAGGTTGTGAAAATCAATCAGGAGTTCAAGAACGTGGTTGTTTCGCACAAAGCCCTCATCGAGGCTGAGCTCGAGCAACAGAAGAAAGAAATCATCAGCAAACTCGAAAAAGGACAGGTACTCGAAGGTACTGTTAAGAATATCACCTCTTACGGCGTGTTCATCGACCTGGGTGGCGTAGACGGTTTGATTCACATCACAGACCTCTCTTGGGGCCGCGTAAGCGATCCGAAGGAAGTGGTGGAACTCGACCAGAAGCTCAACGTGGTTATCCTCGACTTCGACGACGAGAAGAAGCGTATCGCCCTCGGTCTGAAGCAGCTCACTCCGCACCCCTGGGATGCGCTCGATCCTAACCTCAAGGTAGGCGACCACGTGAAGGGCAAAGTAGTCGTTATGGCTGACTACGGAGCATTCATCGAAATCGCTCCGGGCGTTGAAGGTTTGATTCACGTTTCCGAGATGTCTTGGTCACAGCACCTGCGTTCAGCTCAGGACTTCATGAAAGTGGGCGACGAGGTAGAGGCTGTCATCCTGACACTGGACCGCGAAGAGCGTAAGATGTCCCTGGGCATCAAACAGCTGAAACCGGATCCATGGGAGACCATCGAGCAGAAGTATCCTGTAGGTTCTAAGCACACAGCTAAGGTTCGCAACTTCACCAACTTCGGCGTGTTCGTAGAAATCGAAGAGGGCGTTGACGGCCTCATCCACATCTCCGACCTCTCTTGGACAAAGAAGGTGAAACACCCCTCAGAGTTCACCTCTATCGGTGCTGACATCGACGTTCAGGTGCTGGAGATCGACAAGGAGAACCGTCGTCTGAGCCTCGGTCACAAGCAGCTCGAGGAGAATCCTTGGGACGTGTTCGAGACAGTGTTCACAGTTGACTCCATCCACGAGGGTACCATCATCGAGGTGCTCGACAAGGGTGCTGTAGTGGCTCTGCCTTACGGTGTTGAAGGCTTCGCTACTCCGAAGCACCTCGTGAAGGAAGACGGTACACAGGCTCAGCTGGACGAGAAACTGCCGTTCAAGGTTATCGAGTTCAACAAGGATGCCAAGAGAATCATCCTCTCTCACAGCCGCATCTACGAAGACGCTGCCAAGGCAGAGGCTAAGGCCGAGAAGAGAGCCGCTAACGCAGCTAAGAAGGCCAACAAGAAGGAGGAGACTCCGATGATTCAGAACCAGGCAGCTTCTACAACCCTGGGCGACATCGACGCTCTGGCAGCTCTGAAGGAGCAAATGGAGAAAGAGAACAACAAGTAATCCTGTTTACTTGAAGTTATACTCACAAGGAGGGTGCAACCACAAAGTTGCGCCCTCTTTTTTATTATCTGTACAATGAAGTTCCTTTCCTCTTCAGAAAACCACCAAGGTCGCCTAGAGGCGAAACCGGTGTTAGTTTCTTCCTCCTTAGAGAGGTCTTCCAAGGAAGAGCCAAAGTCGCCATGGGCGAAACCGACTCGAGTTTCCTCTTCCTTCGAGAGCCGTTCCAAGGAAGAGTCAAGTCGCCATGGACGAACCCAGCGCGAGTTTCTTCTTTCTTCGAAATCCATTCCGAGGAAGCGTATTTTGCTCCCGCTGAACGAAATTAACGCCGCGAGCATCTTTCGTGCGGGAGAACGTTTGCGGGAAAGAAGATTTATATTTACCTTTGTCACACCATGGAGAAATTCGAAGTCAACATATTGGGATGCGGGTCGGCACTGCCTACCATCAAGCACTACCCCAGCTCACAAGTTGTGAACATCCGCGAGAAACTGTTCATGATAGACTGTGGCGAAGGGGCGCAGATACAACTGCGCAGGTCGAAACTCAAGTTCACCAACCTCAACCACATCTTCATCTCCCATCTGCACGGCGACCACTGCTTCGGACTGATGGGGCTCATCTCCACCTTCGGCCTGCTGGGGCGGACGGCCCCCTTGCACATCCACGCGCCGCAAGAGCTGGAGACTCTGCTCACACCCCACCTGGAGTTCTTCTGCAAGGGGATGAGTTTCACCGTGCAATTCCACGCCGTGGACACTCGGGTGGCGGCCTGCGTCTACGACGACCGCTCGGTGAGCATCTACAGCATTCCCCTGGTGCACCGCGTCCCCTGCTGCGGTTTCCTCTTCGCCGAGAAACCCACGCCGAACCACATCCGCAGGGACATGATAGACTTCTACCAAATTCCCGTCTACGAAATTAACCGCATCAAGAACGGAGCGGACTACACGCTGCCCGACGGCACCGTCGTGGCCAACGACAGACTCACCCGCCCCTCCGGCCCGCCGCGGAAATACGCCTACTGCTCCGACACCATCTACAACCCCGCAATCATAGAGCAAGTGAGCGGCGTGGACCTGCTGTTCCACGAGGCCACCTTCGCGTCGGACAAGTTGCAGCGGGCCAAGGAGACCTTCCACACCACCGCCACCCAGGCCGCGCAGATAGCCCAGGAAGCCAAGGCCAAGCGGCTGGTCATCGGCCACTTCTCAGCCCGCTACGACGACGAGACCGTCCTGCTCGACGAGGCCAAGGCAGTGTTCCCCGACACCATACTGGCCCACGAGAACCTCTGCATCAAACTGTAGACTTTCGTTTAAAAAGCCTAAAAAGAGGTCTTCCTAACGGATTATTCCTTACTTTTGGAGTCTAATAAAACGAGGAAGTCATCTAAGCGAACTGACAAATGAGTGCCACTGACGAACAGGAACTGATAAAGGCCCTCCAAAGCCCCGAGGAGCAAAAGGAGGCCTTCGCGCGTATTGTAAACCAATACAGCGAGCAACTCTATTGGCAAATACGCCGCATGGTGCTCTGCCACGACGACGCCAACGACCTGCTGCAAAACACGTTCCTCAAGGCGTGGACCAACATCGACAGTTTCCGCGGAGAGTCTAAACTCTCCACCTGGCTCTACCGAATCGCCATCAACGAGTGCTACACGTTCCTCAACAAGCAGCAGAGCCAAAACTCGCAGATGGTGGACGACCCCGAGGCCACACTGATGGACCGTATGGAAGGCGACAGCTACTTCGATGGCGACGAGGCCCAGCGTCTGTTCCAGAAAGCCTTGCAGACCCTGCCGCCCAAGCAGCGCACGGTCTTCAACATGAAGTTCTACAGCGAGATGAAGTACGAGGAAATGTCCGACATACTGGGCACCAGCGTGGGAGCGCTGAAGGCTTCGTACCACCACGCGGTGAAGAAGATAGAGAATTACCTGAAAGATTCTTTTTGAATTTAAACCTTTTGAAGCATCATACATCTAACTAGTAAAGAAAGGAATAGACCACTATGAAAGAAGAAGATGAAATTAAGAGGTTGTGCGGCAGCGGTAACCCGTTTACCGTTCCCGAGGGCTATTTCGAGAGCTTTAGCAAACAACTGATGGAGAATCTGCCCGAGCGCAAGCAGACGACTGAGACTCCTGCTCCTATGCGTGTTTCCCTCTACAAGAGACTGAGACCGTGGATTTGCGCGGCAGCCGTTGTGGCGGGACTGGCGTTCGGCACGGTGGTGCTCAATCGCACGGTGTTCGCCGACGACCAGGTCGAGGTGGCGCTGAGCGACCCCACCACGCTGGAAACCGACGAGCACATAGAATCCATCTTTTCGAGTGCGATGATGGACGACTACTCCATCTACTGTTACCTAACGGATGCCGAATAATCACAAAAACCGAAGGAAAAGATGAAACAGATTATCGCAATCAGCCTACTCTTGATGGGGTTCTGCCTCCACACTGCCGCCCAAGGGAGGCCTCGTTTCTCCAAAGAGGAGTTCCAGGCCAAGCAGCAGGAGTACCTTACCAAGAAGGCACAACTGACACCCGACGAGGCGGAGAAGTTCTTCAAACTCTACTTCGAGTTGCAGGAGAAGAAGCGCAAGATTAACGACAAGATCAACAAGATGATTGGCGAGGCCAAGAAGAAGAGCAGCCACGAGACCAACTACGCAGGCATGGTGGACCGCATCATCAACTCGCGCATCGAGACGGACAAGCTGGAGCGCAGCTACATCTCGCAGTACCGGAAGTTCCTCTCCGACGCGAAGATCTACAAGATAATGACCGCCGAGATGACGTTCCACCTCGAGCTGCTGAAGGACATGAAGGAGCGCCCCCGGGAGCGCGACGCCCAGCGCAACAACAACCGCTCGCGGCGGGAGCAGATGCAGCCCAAGGTAGAGGTGAACCCTCTGCAGGCCGACCCGTTGGACCAATTCAAACGCTGACCCTATAGATTGATTTAAATATATAATTACAGAGCCGAAGCATTGCACTCAGCAAACTTCGGCTCTCTTTATTTTATCCAAATTCCGAAAGTAATAAAGACGACGTAAAGTCAAAGCCAAGCCTCGCCTTCTTTGCAGTTTACACTCACCCGCAAATGACCTATATACTCAACAGGCAACGAGTATAATACTCAACAGCCAATCAGCTATATGCTCAATGGCACTTGACCTATATACTCGTTTTGGCGGGCGAGCCTCAACTCCGGCCTTAGTGTCAGAACTCCAACTCCTCTATCTCACGATTCTCGGGAATGGTAATCTGCTGCATTCCGGGGCGCAGTCGGCAATAGTGCATTTCGAAGTCCTTGTTCACCAGGACGATGGAGTCGGGCGTGAGCAGCTGAATGTCGAACGTGTCCACGCTGGTGATGTTGTTGCCACCCGTCATGCTGGTGGACTTCAGCGCCAGTCGGCCTTTCACCAACTGCCAACTCTCGTAGACGACAGTCTCTTGGTTGATGGTGGAGGCCACACCACCCTCCTCCAGCTTAATGCCTTCGTAGGGCAAGTCGCCCATGATGGTAGGTTCCACCCACTCTCCTATCAGGCGGGCAGGGTCGGGCGAGACGAACACCTGAAACACGTTGGGCTCGTCCGACTGCAGGTTCTCGTCCGTGTCCTCGTAGGAGACTTCGGCCTTGTCGCCCACACGTATCGTGCCCTGTTTCTCAGCGCCTACAGTATTGAAGGTCAGCGTGTCGCCGGTTGTCTCTTCCAGCAGGGTGATGGTCGTGATGGAAGCGTCCAATATGGTGCCGTACACGGTCACCTGCTTGAAATGGTTCGCGTCGACAAACTCTATGTCGTTGCTCTTCGTCTTGAACTGGCACGAGGCCGCCAGCACCGCCAAAGTCAAAATCCATACTTGTTTCATATCTTTCTAACTTTTAATCTCGTTGCACTATTCCGTTTACAGTCCCTTCCGCTTGGCTTCGTTCCACAGGTCGTCCATCTCCTGCAGGGTCAGGTCCTTCAGGTTCTTCCCCTCCTTGATGGTGTGCTCCTCGAGGTAGCCAAACCGGCGGATGAACTTCTGATTGGTACGTTCCAGGGCGTTGTCGGGGTTGATGTGGTAGAGCCGGGCCGCGTTGATGAGACTGAAGAGCACGTCGCCAAACTCCGCCTCGGCCTTCTCCTTGTCCATGTGTTCCACTTCGGTCTGGAACTCGCCAATCTCCTCTTTCACCTTGTCCCAAACCTGCTCGCGCTCTTCCCAGTCGAAGCCCACATTGCGAGCCTTGTCCTGTATGCGGTAGGCCTTGATGAGCGAAGGCAGCGCGTCGGGCACGCCGCTCAGCACGGTCTTGTTGCCGTCTTTCTCCTTCAGCTTCAGCTGTTCCCAGTTCTCTATCACCTTCTCGGCCGTCTCCGCCTTAGCCTCGCCAAACACGTGGGGGTGACGGAAAATCAGCTTCTCGCACAACCGGTCGCAGACATCCTTAATGTCGAACTCGCCCTTCTCGGAGCCTATCTTGGCGTAGAAGGCCACGTGGAGCAACACGTCGCCCAGCTCCTTGCAGATGTTCTTCTGGTCGTCCTTCATCAGAGCGTCGCACAGTTCGTACACCTCCTCAATGGTGTTGGGGCGCAGACTCTCGTTGGTCTGCTTGCGGTCCCACGGGCACTTCACCCGCAGTTCGTCCAGTATGTCGAGGAAACGGCCAAAGGCCTCTAACTTTTCTTCTTTTGTATGCATTTTCAGTATAATACTTAATATCGCTCACAAAATTAGGTATTTTCATCCGTTCCGCAACGCAAACGGCTCATCATTCTCATCCTACGCCGTTAAATAATCTTTCCACGGCCACGAAACGGACCATTTTATCATCCGATTTATTTACCACTACTTTTGTTGTACGAACCAATTATAATGTCTACCTTTGGCTCGTTAACTTGAAATGAAAACGTATTCTCGAAATGAGAGGTTTATTACTATACCTTATCGTTATCGTCTGCAACGCATGGTTGTCGACAGGCAGCGCGTGTGCACAAAACAAATACATCGTCACCCAATACAGCACGCAGGACGGACTGCCGCAGAAGACCATAAACTCTGTGCAGCAGGACCATAGCGGCTACATGTGGTTCGCCACCGGCAACGGCATCAGCCGGTTCGACGGCATCAACTTCACCAACTTCCGCGCCCACCCGACGGACTCCATCAGCCTGTCGAGCAACCACATCAACCTGCTGAAGGAGGACAAGCACGGCTACTTCTGGATACTCAACTACGACAACTACCTCTATCGGTTCGACCCAAAGAACGGAG
>CAYZVH010000119.1:0-9823 GCA_964481755.1 uncultured Bacteroides sp.
ATATCATGGTACCGATTGCACCGCTACGCATGGTACCGATACAGCGCTATCGGCACTTTATTCGATTCTTCGAAATGCTGATTGTACCGTTTATAGAAGTGTACTAAGGTTTGTGGCTCAATTCATTATATATGGCTAGGCCTCTTACTGTCAGCAGATACTTTTGTCTGGGATGACGAGGCGAATCGGGAAATTTCATTCTCACTAGGCCTTCGGTGAGGGCAGGCATCAGAGAATACTCCAGAAAGTTTTTCCTGTCTTTCAATCCAATCGCATCCATCATCTCCTTTACGCTCTTCTCTTCCTGCCCCACAACGAGCACCAATCGCCCGACGGCTTCCGGCAAAGACTCTGATAGCAACTTTGAACTTGTGGGGGTACTTGTGGGGGTACTTGTGGGGGTACTTGTGGGGGTGGCGTCGGAATATCCTATCAGCATGTAGCGATTCTTCAACTCATAATGCTCACCCAACATCAGATTCCGGAAGAACTTGATGAGGAACGACTTGTCCGGCTCTATGCCTTTCAACGGGTTGCGATAATTGGCTCGAACAAGTGCATTACGGAAATACCATGAGTTGTCGGCAAACAGGTCGTTGTCCACCTTGAATCCTATAGACCGCAGATATTTGATGACAAACACCGCTGTTGTTCGTGTATTGCCCTCACGGAACGGGTGGTTCTGCCACAGTAACGTAATGAAATCGACAATATGCTCTATGATCTCATCTGAAGAAAGTCCTCTGTAATCAAAGTCTTTCTCCGTCTGAATGTCGTATCTTAATGCCATCATGATGTCCGCCGCACGTCCATAAACGACGGTGTCGCCTTTCAACACCCATTCCTTCTTGCTTATGTCGTAGGGGCGTACCTCGCCGGCATTCTTGAAGATGCCCTCAAACAAATGTCTGTGGATGCTCAAGAATTCCCCAGCGGTGAACGAGAAAGACTTCTCGCATAATAGTTTTGTGATGTTGGCGGCCACTCGGTCGGCTTCCTCCTGCTCCGCGTTTCCCTTGTCATGCGCGGTCTTGTTGACGTAGTACGATTTCAATTGCTCTCGTACATCATCGATGGTAATGTCGCCCTCAATATGTTTGACAGCCGTTTCCTTTAGGTAATCGGATACCTTTAGTCCGTCCACATCTTGCAGGCCGATGGCCATGCGCCATGTAGAGGCCTTCTCGCGTTTATGTGGTTCCGCCACACGTTCGTAGGAATCAAAGTCGAGGTATTGTGGTTTGTTGTTATCTATCATCATTGTCAATCATTAAATATTCGTGATTTTATACTGTTCGATGAACTGTTGGTAGAGGGGGCTGCGGCGCAGTATGCGCTCGTTGCCTACCATGAACATCTGCTTCTTGGCACGGGTGAGGGCCACGTTCAGCTTGCGGTCTATCAGCGCGCCGTTGTCCGTGGTGGTGACGGAGAGGATGTCCAACTGATAGGGCTGGCTGATGGTGGTGGAGTAGAGGATGATGTCCCGCTGACTTCCTTGGTAGCGCTCCACCGTGTCGATGGTAATCTCTTCTGCCTGGGGCAGCTGGAGCTCCCTCAGCGCCTTGCCGATGAGGGCTATCTGGTTGCGGAAGGGTACGATGATGCCGATGCGCTTGGCGGGGTTCACGGACAAACCGTTGAGCGCGCAGAGCTCGTAGATGCCCTTCACTAGCTGGGCGATGATGGACGCCTCGTGACGGTTTATCTTGTTGGAGTCCTCCATCGGTGGGGGAGGCGAGGGGAGGAATCCCACACGCGTGGTGCTCAGCAACTGCACGTAGGGCGAATAACCGGCTCCGAACGGCGAGGGCAGCATTGGGTGCTCAGCGTCGGGGCAGACGCTGAACTCCAGCTCCTCGGTTTGGTGCTTCACTGGCACGATGTCCAGCACGCCGTCGTAGAAGCAGTGGTTGGAGAAGTCGTTCACCACCGGGTGCATGCGCCCTTGTCGGTTGAGCATTCCCAGGATGCCCTCCTGCGGATGGGCGTGGAGCCAACGGTAGATGCGTTCGAAGAGGGAGTTGCGGCAGTCCGTCAGCCCGATGTCCAGCAGCAGAGGGTCGCTCACGGCGGAGTCCTTCGGCGACTGTTGCACCACGGCGGGCAACTGCTTGGGGTCGCCCACCAGGATGAACTTGTCGATGGCGCACACCCCGTTGCCGCTATGGCCGGCGAGGATGCCCATCAGCTGAGGCTCCAGTATCTGCGACGCCTCGTCCACGATGGCCACCTGGAAGTGCTTCAGCTGGAACAGCTCCGGCTTACCCGATATGGAGGCGGTGGTGCCCACGAAGATGCGAATGTCGTTCAGTGCCGCGATGATGTCGCGCCGCGAGGCGTAGCGGTCGGTGAAGTTCTGTATGAGGTGCGGCCGGAAGCGGGCTTCGCACGAGAGCTCGCTGCCGATGCGCAGATAGTCGGGGTGATAGTCGATGCTCTCCAGCATCTCGCATATCTCGTCCACCGCCCGGTTGGTGTAGGAGAGCAACAGTATCTGGCAATCGGCCTGTGCGTGGAACTCCTCCACCATGCTCTTCAGCGCCACGGAGGTCTTGCCCGTTCCCGGTGGTCCCACCAGCAGGTAATAGTCCTTCGCCTGCTTGGCTTGCAGCACGATGTCGTCAATCTGTGGGTTCAGGTAGTGACGGATGAGCGTGCGCGTGGTGTCCCGGCGGGGCGGACGCACGGCCAACAGCAGGTCCTTGCGCTCCTGGGGGGCGGTGAGGAAGGTGTAGAGCCCTCGGTAAATGGTGTTGTAGGAGCCGTCCATGAAGTCGTGCTCCACGGCGTAGCGGCTCTCCTTGCGG
This sequence comes from uncultured Bacteroides sp., assembly GCA_964481755.1. GTDB lineage: Bacteria > Bacteroidota > Bacteroidia > Bacteroidales > Bacteroidaceae > Phocaeicola_A. The sequence goes on from CAYZVH010000119.1 coordinate 2,811, forward strand.
AACACCTGGCGGTTGCGCTGGGCGTAGCGTAGCTTGATGGTGAGCTGCTGGTCGTCAATCTCCTCGATGCTCCCGCGGAACACCTGCCGGTTGGTGGCGTTGTCCGCTTGCCCGTTGCGCTCATAGAAGAGCACGATGTCTCCCTTGCGGAAGTTGGGCAGGAATCCTTCGTCGTAAGTGGGCACGCTGAGCACGATGCGGTCGATGCCCTCCTCGCCTTCGAGTCGCTCGATGCGGAGCTCCACGAGGATGTTGCCTCCCTCCTGCTTGCTGGTGAGGTCGGCCGTCCACACCGAGGCGAATCCGCGGGTGGAGTCTATCTGCGCGTCGCCGGTCTTCGAGAGGAACTGCTCCTTCTCGGTGAAGGCCAGGAAGCGGTAGAAGTAGGCCTTCTCCGCGTCCGTGGCGTCGTGGAAGGGCTGCAGCCAGCTGGCTATTTGGGGCAACTGGTAGTCGCGCCACAGCTTGCTCATGTCCTGCTTCTCGTTGAAGTCCTTGGGAGTGAGCGCGCTTATCAGTGCCTCTCCCTCGCCCTGCTTCAGCCGAAGCTCGTTGGCCACGATGCGGTTGCGCAGGTCAATGGCCTTCTGTATCTGTCCCTTGGCGCTCCGCTCGGCGTAGAGCTTGGGGTAGGTGGAGTAGAACAGGTAGGTGTGCACATCCTGCCGCGCCATACCGAGGTTGTAGTAGAGTATCTCTTTGTAGAGCGCCATCTGCAGGGAGTGGCTGCTCTTGGGGCGCAGCGCGCCGTTCCATCCGTCCGCCTTGCCCGACTTCAGTTCTATCAGGTTCTTCCAGTCGTTCTGCAGCAGGTCCATGCGTCCTTGCAGTCCCAGACTCTCGCAGATGAACGAGGGCTCCAGCATCACCTTCTCGGCGACGAAGCCGTAGGAGGGTTCGCTGAAGAGCACTTCGAGCGTGCGCTGGATGTGGCTGAACTGTTCCTTGGCGGAGTTGAAGTATTTGAGGTCAATCTGCGGCGTGGTGCAGTAGGCCAGCACGTCGGCCCGGAACGCCTTCTGTATGGAGATGTCGTACGAGGCGGGCGACTCTTCGGTCTGGTTGACGCAGTCGTCGAGGAACTGGTTGGCGGCGTTTCCCAGTAGGATGTAGTGGGTGCTCTCCTGGGGGCGGAACTTGCTGTAGAGGTAGTTGAGCGGCGTGTCGCCGTAGTTCTGGTAGCAGGCTGCGAGGGAGCTGATGTCTATCAGGTAATCGGGCTCGAACACTATCAGCTCGGGTCGTAACAGTCCGGCTTCGTCGGCGCTCACCGACAGCAGGTTGAGTTGTGCTCCGCGGTAGAGCGTCTCCAGCACGGAGGCGAACTCCTCAGGGCAGACCACCTGCAGGGGTTCGCTCCCGGGGCTCTCCTCGTCGATGCCGTAGATGATGTCCTCTTCCCAGCGGTCCACCAGCATGCGTACGCGTTTCCTCCACTCTCCGTGGAAGCCTGTCTGCGGCAGCGGTCGCCAGTGGGCGGGCAGCGCGTCGGTCAGGCGCGTGGGGACGGGCTCGTGCAGCAGTTGGCTCACCGTCTCGCAGAGTGCCTTCACGTCGTAGAGGTAGTCCTCGTGGGTCAGCGTGAAGGCGTGTTGCTGCAGTGTCTGGCGGGCGTGTATACGGAACACCTCGATGGCCTGGCTCTTTATCTTCCGCTTGTCGCAGAGGAAATAGAGTCGGGCGAAGAGGTTCGAGAAGTCGGTAGGCTCGTCGGCTGTCAGTTGTTTGCAGAGTCTGTCGAGCAGGCTGTGTAGGTGGGCGTACTTGTCCGTATAGTCCAGATTGGAGAAGTGGTACGCCGCTATTTCGTCGAATAGATTGTTCACGTCGGGTCAGGGTGCTAGGGGTTAGTTCTTTATCTTTTCCTTATAGTTCTGGTAGCGCTCCTTTATCTCGCGCACGAAGTTGTAGGTCTCCGTGCCCCGGAAGTATCCGCATTTGCAGACCGAGTCGTTGAAGTACTGCTCGTGGCTCTTCAGCAGGATGTACTTCTCCACGTTGTCGGTCCACACGTTGGGGTTGCTGCCATATTTCTTTGCCAGGGCCATGGCGTCCTTCACGTGGCCCAAGCCCGCGTTGTAGGCTGCCAAGATGAAGGACGACCGCTCCTCGGCGTCAGTGATGCTCTGGAAATTCTTGTTCATCAGGGCGATGTACTTCGTGGCGGCCTTGATGCTCTCCTCGGGGTTCTGCTCTTTGCCCTCGGGCACCCCCAGGTTTCGGGCGGTCTTAGGCATCAGCTGCATCAGTCCCCTGGCGCCTGCCCACGACACCACGGTGGTGTCGAAGTTCGACTCGGTGTAGGCCAGCGAGGCCAGCAGCTTCCAGTCCCACCCGATCTCCTTGGCGTAGGTCTTGAACAGCTCGTCGTAGTGCGATATCTTGCCGTCCTTCACCGACAGTATGGTGCCGTAGACGGGGCGTTTGCTCTGCTCGAAGTAGCGCTTCGTGCTGGCTCGGTAGGCGGTGGACTTCACGTTGGCCTTGTACCACTCATCGGCGGCCTTTGCCAACAGGGGTTGGTCCTTGCGCACGGCCCACGACGATCGCTGTACGAAGCTCACCTGCAGCGAGATGTCGAGGCTGGGGTAGTAGGTGCGGTTCAGCTGGGCGATGTCGTTGTCGCACAGCGTGTAGTCTATCTTCCCCGTGGCCACTTGGGTGATGAGGTCCTCGGTGGAGACACTGTCGGCCGGCATTTCGTGAATCACGATGCCGCCGCCGAGCTCCTTGTCGAGGTTCTGCAGCCGGTCGAGGTATTTGCCGGGGGTGGTGTACACCTCTTTCCCTATCAGCTCCGTCACATCCTTCAGCGCCTCTTTGCCGCGCCGCTGCACAATCACCTGGTGGGTGATGGTTTCCTCGCCGCAGTAGCGTATGCTGTCCTTGCGCTCGTTGGTGACACCCAGGTTGTAGCCTATCAGGTCGCCCTCGTCGCGCAGCAACATCTGCACCAGTTCATCGGGGCTGTCGGCCACTTTCACGCGCAGCGTCACGCCCAGCGACTCGGCAAACTGGCGGCAGAGCTCGTAGTGGTAACCCATCGGCTCGCCGCGGTAGAGGAAGTAGGTGGTGGAACTGTAGAGTGTGAGCACCACCAGCTCGCCCCGCTGCTGTATCTGGGGTAAGTCGTGGTTGGCGTCGTCCTGCGCGGACGACTTACCGCCATGGCAACCTGTCAGGCCCGCTGCCGTCAGCAAGGCGACGAGACCGATGAGCAATGCCGCCCGTCGGAGGCCCGCGTGGGGCCGTATGTGGTGAGGTGTCTGTTTCATGCTTTTCAGTATTAGCGTGTGTACAGTGGATGCAAATATAGTCATTTATTGGCGTACGTGGAAAAATGCAAAGAAATAATTCGAAACACTTGCACAATTGAATCAACCTCCGTACTTTTGCAGCGAAAACATAATAGTGAACGAATGAGCAACTTGTTTTTACATCATCATCATCATCCTGACGAAGCGACTCGGTGGGCTGATAGGTGTATGTAGAAACCTGATGTGACAGATAAGGGATACGAAGAGGCTTGCCGATGATGAGGTGAGCCTCTTTTCGTTTCTATATCCGTGAGCGAAAGAAACAAAGAACAATAATCATAAAAGAAGAAAGAATTATGTTGAGAATTGCAGTACAGTCGAAAGGCCGTTTGTACGAGGATACAATGGCTTTGTTGCAGGAAGCGGACATCAAGTTGAGCACCTCCAAACGCACCCTCCTGGTGCAGTCGTCGAACTTCCCGGTGGAGGTGTTGTTCCTGCGCGACGATGATATCCCGCAGTCGGTAGCCGGTGGCGTGGCCGACCTAGGCATTGTGGGCGAGAACGAGTTTGTGGAGCGTGCCGAGGACGCGGAGATCATCCGTCGCCTGGGCTTCAGCAAGTGTCGTCTCTCCCTGGCCATCCCCAAGGCGGAGGAGTACAACGGCCTGCAGTGGTTCGCCGGCAAGAAGATAGCCACCTCCTACCCGAACATCCTGCGCGACTACATGACCCGCAACGGGGTGAACGCCGACATCCACGTCATCACCGGCTCGGTGGAGATTGCTCCGGGCATCGGCTTGGCCCAGGCCATCTTCGACATCGTCAGCTCCGGCTCCACGCTGGTGAGCAACAACCTGAAGGAGGTGGAAGTGGTGATGAAGTCCGAGGCCCTGCTCATCGGCAACAAACAGCTGAGCGACGAGAAGCGCGAGGTGCTGAAGGAACTGCTCTTCCGCATAGAGGCCGTGAAGAGCGCCGAGGACAAGAAGTACGTGCTGATGAACGCCCCCACGGACCGGCTGAAGGATATCATCAGCGTGTTGCCCGGTGTGAAGAGTCCTACCGTGATGCCCCTGGCGCAGGAGGGATGGAGTTCCGTACACACGGTGCTCGACGAAAAATGTTTCTGGGAGATCATCGGCAAGCTGAAGTCGCTGGGTGCGCAAGGCATCCTGGTGCTGCCCATCGAGAAGATGATTCTCTAACCTATCACTATACCTTATTACATATAAGAAGAGATGAACGTAATCAGATACCCCAAAGAGTCGGAGTGGTCCGACATTGTGAAACGTCCCGTTGCGGACCTGGAGACCCTCCGCCAGACCGTCGGCAGCATCCTGGAGACGGTGAAGACCGGAGGCGACAAGGCTGTGATGGCCTTCGAGGAGCAGTTCGACAAAGCCCGCCTCGTCTCCCTACGCGTGAGCCAAGCCGAGGAGGATGAGGCCTGTGCCTTGGTGGACGATGAACTGAAAGAGGCTATGGCCGTGGCGAAGAGCAATATCGAGACCTTCCACGCCGCTCAGCGCTTCGAGAGCAAGAAGGTGGAGACCCGCCCCGGTGTGGTCTGCTGGCAGAAAGCCGTAGGCATCGAGAAGGTGGGCCTCTATATCCCCGGCGGCACGGCACCGCTGTTCTCCACCGTGCTGATGCTCGCCATCCCCGCCCGCTTGGCCGGATGCCGGGAGATTGTCCTCTGCACCCCTCCCAACAAAGAGGGTAAGGTGAACCCCGCCATCATCTATGCCGCCAAGTTGGCCGGCGTGAGCAAGATTTTCAAGGCCGGCGGTGTGCAGGCCATCGGTGCCATGGCCTACGGCACGGAGAGCATCCCCAAGGTGTACAAGATATTCGGTCCGGGCAACCAGTACGTGATGGCCGCCAAGCAACTCGTGTCGCTTCACGATGTGTCCATCGACATGCCTGCCGGTCCGTCCGAGGTGGAGGTGGTGGCGGACGCCACGTCCAACCCCGTCTTCGTGGCCGCCGACCTCCTGTCGCAGGCCGAGCATGGCGTGGACAGCCAGACGCTGCTGGTGACCACCTCCGAGGCGCTGATAGAAGCCGTGCAGGCAGAGGTGGAACGCCAGTTGCAGCAGCTCCCCCGCAAGGAAATTGCCGCGCGTGCGCTTGCCAACAGCAAACTGGTGTTGGTGTGCGACATGGACGAGGCCATGGCGCTGACCAACCTCTACGCTCCCGAGCACCTGATACTGGAGGCCTCGGACTACGAGTCGCTGGCGGCGCGTGTGGTCAACGCCGGTTCCGTATTCCTGGGCTCGTATGCCTGCGAGAGTGCGGGCGACTATGCCTCCGGCACCAACCACACCCTGCCTACCAAGGGCTATGCGAAGGCCTACAACGGCGTCTGTCTGGACAGCTTCGTGCGCAAGATCACCTTCCAGGAACTCACCGCCGAAGGCATCCGCCAGATAGGTCCCGCCATCGAACGCATGGCCGCGGCCGAGCAGCTGGATGCCCACATGAATGCCGTAACCGTACGTCTCCAATCCATTAAAGAGTGATGCTTATGAAATCCTTACAAGAACTTACACGACCCAACATCTGGAGTCTGAAGCCCTATTCGTCCGCCCGCGATGAGTACAAGGGCGCGTCGGCATCCGTCTTCCTTGACGCCAACGAGAATCCCTATTACCGACCTTACAACCGCTACCCCGACCCCCTGCAGACGTCGCTCAAGGTGGAGCTGTCGCGCATCAAGGGTGTGCCTGCCGAGAACATCTTCTTGGGCAACGGCAGCGACGAGGCCATCGACCTGGTGTTTCGCACCTTCTGCGAGCCGGCGGTGGACAATGTGGTGGCCATCGACCCCACCTACGGCATGTACGAGGTGTGTGCCGACATCAACAATGTGGCCTACCGCAAGGTGCGGCTCGACGAGCATTTCCAGTTCTCTGCCGACGAGATGTTGGCGGCGGCGGACGACCACACGAAGGTGATGTTCCTCTGCTCGCCCAACAACCCCACGGGCAACGCGCTCCACCGGACGGAAATAGAGAAACTGCTCCGCGGGTTCGAGGGCCTGGTGGTGGTGGACGAAGCCTACATCGACTTTGCCGACGAACCCTCCTTCGCACTGCGGTTGGCGGAATATCCCAACATGATCGTCCTGCAGACCTTCTCCAAAGCATGGGGTTATGCTGCCATCCGCTTGGGCATGGCCTTCGCCTCCACCGACATCATCTCCCTATTTAATAAGGTAAAGTATCCCTATAACGTCAACCAACTGACGCAGGAACACGCCATGAGTCGGCTGCAGCGCGTCTACGAGGTGAGGCAATGCGTGGAGTTATTGTGCCATGAACGCGACCGGTTGATGGAGAAGTTCCGCCAGTTGTCCTGCTGCATACAAGTCTATCCGACCAACGCCAACTTCTTCTTGGCCCGTGTGACGGACGCGCAGGACATTTACGACTACCTAGTCCGCAACGGCATCATCGTACGCAACCGCACGCACGTCACGCTGTGTCACAACTGTCTGCGCATCACCGTCGGTACCATCGACGAAAACACCGCTCTGGTTGAAGTCCTTCGTGCCTATAAAGAGGGAGGAAACGCGTGATGAAGAAGAAAGCACTATTCATTGACCGCGATGGTACGTTGGTCATCGAACCGCCCGTGGACTGCCAACTCGACGCGCTGGAGAAGTTGGAGTTCTACCCCGGTGCCATCAGCAATCTGGCCTTCATCCGCAGTAAACTCGACTTCGAGTTCGTGATGGTCACCAACCAG
>CAYZVH010000120.1:0-9770 GCA_964481755.1 uncultured Bacteroides sp.
GTTGTCCCATGCGGAGGGTGTGAGGCTTACGCCTTCCACTTTGTCCTTACCGGCTTTCAGCGTCAGCGTGTAGCATTTGCCTTGCTCCATCTGCTTGTCGTCTCCGGCGTAGTTCCAGATGTAGGCCTTGCTGTTGCCATTGACGGTGATGGTGAAGGTGACGCTGAACTTGCCTGCCTTCAGGGTCTGCGGCACGAGGATGGCCTCATACTTGGCCGTGGGAGCGTCGCCGGTGGTCCATGCGCCTGTGTTGTGGGCTTTCACTTCGGTGGCTGCGGTGGCGTCCGCCACGGTCCATCCGGTGGTGCGGTGGAAGGATCCCTCGATCTTGGTGCCGCCGATGACGACAGACTCTATGGGGTTCTCTGTGAGGTTATACTCGTTGCCCAGTGTGACGTCGATGTTGAGCTTCGCCATGATGTGGCCGAACTCCACGTTGATGCCTTCTTTCAGGGGGTCCTGCTTGGCGTTGTCCCACATCAGGTGGTCGCTGGCCTTAAAGCCTGCGTCGTCAGCGTCGGATTGGTCTGCCTTAGCATAGAGGGTGACGGCATCGTCGGAGATGTTGAAGGTGGAGGCTTTCACGCTCACCTTAGTGGTGCTGTTTTGCCAGAGCATCTGCTTCGGACTGTTGCTCTTGTCGTAGGCCAACCAATCGCTACCGGAAGGGTTGGGTTTCATCACTACGTCGTACGAGTAGTTGCCGTTGTCCTTGTTTGTGATCGTGAGATTGAACTGTGCAATGTCGCTTACGGTTCTGCCGCCAGTGTCGCCAGTGTTTTCGCCAGTGTTGTCGCCGCTACGCAATGCCAGCGAGGCTGCGATGGGGTTGACGGTCGCGTTCACCTTGATGGGGGTGTCCGTGAGGTCCACGGGGAGGTTGTCCTCGTTGGACGAGCAGCCTGCCACGATGAGGGCGAGGGCTGCCATGGAGAGCCATGTTTGTTTCATTCTTTGTTAGATTTATTGATACTATATATAATAAGGTATAAATACCCGTTGATGTTAGTCATTTATTCCACACTACTCTAATCCACAGACCGATGACACGCACAGGCGCATAGAATCAGAAAGATGCGGCAAAGATAATTACCCCCCCCGAATTAACAAGCATTTTCTTAAAAAAACTGCATACAGAAGGGAAAATAGACATCCATAGCCGACAGACACAAGGGCGACACGACAGCTAACGCAGGCGGAACGCCACCTACCAGCTGCTGCAGTTGGAGTAACGAATCCACTAACTATGGCGGAATCACCACCGAAAATAGGTTTGCAGAATCATGCGATAGGCGGAAGGAATCCACACAAATAACCTCACATCGAACATTTTCCTCGAAAAAAATTGGGTGCATTAAAAAAGTAGTGGTATATTTGTGCCGTTATTGAATAGAGTTTAAAGCTTGCAAATAATATAAAGCAATGAAGAATATATTTACAAAGAAGGCAGACCACAAGAGGTCTATCGCCCTCGCCATTGCAGCACTGACAATGGCGGCAGTTCCTTTCGCACCTGTAAAAGCCTCGACGGCAGACACGCTGACAAATTACAAATGGTACATCGGCGTGGAAGGCGGAGTGCCTATGGCATGGAGTACTTTCACGAGTTTCGCCCACGACAAGACACGTGTGGGATGGACAGCCGGTCTGTTCGCAGGCTATCAGTTCAACGACCTCTTGTCCGCCGAACTGACATTCAAGTACGGCGGCATGACGCTGGGCGCAAGCGAATGTTGCGTGAACCAGAGATACTGGCTCGGCGCCGACGACCAGATCTACTACTCCTCTGTGCTGGGCATGGACAGCTGGAAATACAGCGACGTGAGAAGCAAAGTGACCCTGGGACAGTATGGCGCGCGGTTGAACATCAACCTGCTGAGCCTGCTGAAGAGCGCCAAGGGTAGCCGTTGGTCGGCAGGTCTGTCGCCCCACATCTATGCAGTGAACACCAAAGCTACCATACAGAGCATCGCCACGGAGGAAGACCTCATCAAGGGTGAGTCTACCTGGCATCTGGGCTACGGAGGCGACGTGCAGGCAGCTTACCGCTTCGCCGACCGTTGGAAACTGGGCATCTACTCGGGCATCACGCTCGTTGCAGGCAAGCGAATAGACAACATCCCCAAGCACCTCCACAAGAGCAACTTCCTGTGGGAGACCGGACTCCGCATCTCCTACAGCCTGGGCAAGGGCAAGAAGAGCGCCGCCGCGCCTGTAGTGGTTCCGGCTGAGACCGTGACACCTGCGCCGGCACCCGAACCTGCGCCCGCACCCAAAACAGAGAAGAAGAAAGAGCCCGTGGTAGTGGAGCCGGTGGCGAAAGCCCCTGTGAAAGAGAACAAGGCTATCGAGTTCCCGACCATCTACTTCCACTTCGACGAGAAGTCATTCGATGAGACCGAGACACCGAAGGTGGAGCAGATCCGTCAGTTGCTGCAGGAGAACCCCGACGTGCAAGTCGTCATCAAGGGATGGTGCGACAGAAGCGGCACGAAGGCAGTGAACGACACACTCTCGAAGGGACGTGCCGACGCAGTGAAGAGCTGGCTCGTGGAGCACGGCATCGCCGCCGACAGAATAGAGACTGTGGGTATGGGTAGCGACTACGACGAACCGAACGCCGCGAAAGCCCGCCGAGCTAACACCGAGAAACAATAATACCATTAACTTATACACATCATATAAAGTATACGACGATGAAAAGAATTTTAAAGAATAACACATGGCTATGGATGTTGCTGGTCGGCATACCCCTCTTCGCAATCGGTTGCTTCGACGAGGTTCACGACGATGAAATTGGCGGACTCACCATCAACATCGATTGGCAAGACGAAGAAGATGCGCTCACAGAAGTGAAGAACCTGCATCTGTGGATATACGACGCCAACAGCGGCAAACTGGAGAAAGAACTGACCTACACCGACGCGCGCACACTGGCCGACGAACGTCACAACTTGGCCAAAGGCAAATACCGCGTGGTGATAGGCGTGAACATGAGCGACCAAGTGCTGGCCGACGTGGAGACTTTGGATAACGTGAACTTCTTCGTCAACGGTGCAGCGGTTCCCGAGCAGCAGATGTTCTACGGAACTGTGGACGCAGAGCTGGACGGCACGTCAGTGTGTCAGGTAACCAACGTCCTGCGCCGCCTCTTCGCCGAGCTGAGCGTCACGATAGTGAACGTGCCCAGCGGCGCTGTGCTCAACGGCGAGGTGCTGAGCACTGCCGAGTGCTTCTACCCATCGCAGAAAGGCACCGACGGCGAGTATGGTGTGGAGAGCAGTGGCGCAAAGACCTTGCGTCTGCCCGAAGACCTCACTCCGGTGAACGGAACCATAGAGACAGGCACCATCTACCTGATGCCTACAGCCTCCAGCCTGGAGAACAGCCACGCGAAGCTGGTGCTGAAGACCTCCGACGGCAAGGAGCAAATCATTGAGACAGAGGCTCCGGTGATGGTATCGAACGGCAAGTACCAGATCAACCTCGACTACCACACGATGAGACCCTACATCGACATCACGGGCAACACCATCAACAAGTGGGAGGACGGATGGAGCTACGACGGCGAATCACCGCTGCCCAACGAGTGAGACTGACACACAAGATTAGCAACTTTCTAATTCAATGGAAAAGATGAAGAAGATAATATTTCCTTTAGCTATGGCGACCGCAATGCTGAGTCTCAACAGCTGCAGCAGCGACGACGACGCGGCAAGCGTATCAAAATACATCTCCGTTACCACAGAGATTAACCAGACCCGTGTGGTCACCGACGAGAACGGCACACAGACCTTTGCCGAGAACGACAAGATCAGCGTGTACGCATGGACAGGCTCGGCCAACACACCTGCCAAGGGCAACGACCGCGTGGTGGACAACGCCATCAACGTGCGCACAGCGACGGCTTGGACGTGCACCCCGGAGATGCGTTGGAAGAACACCGTGGACGCGCACTACTTCGTAGGCGTGTACCCTGCCAACGAGGCCAGCGTGGCGGACCTTACGGCTGCCGACTATGCCTTCGACGTGACCGACCAGGAGAAGAGCGACCTGTTGGTGGCTACCAACCTGACGGGAGTGAAGACCAGCAACAACCCTGTGCTCCTGGCCTTCGACCACATGATGGCAAAGGTCTATGTGAACCTGAGCTACAAGAATGAGTTCGGCGGCATACCGACCGTCAGTAGCGTGACATTCAACGACGTTGCCGTGGAGGCCAAGGTCAACTACGTGACCAAGACCGTGACGGCATCGGCGAAGACTGCCGACGTGGCGCTGCCGGTGCTGAAAGCCAACGAGCAATACGCCAGCGTCATCATCCCGCAGACAGGCGCCACGAAGATCACCATCGTGGTCAACGGCAAGTCCTACGTCTACACCCACTCCGAGGACTTCAAGCTGGCGAGTGGCAAGACGACAGTCATTAACCTCACCGTAGGTCGCGACGAACTGACCGTCAACGGTGTCACTGTCAACGGCTGGGACAAGGGAACTGAAATCGCCGGCGGTGAAGCAGAGAAATAATACTATAATAAAAAGATAATAACACTATGGTGAGGTAATGCCCTCACAATTTAAAGGAAACGATATTCTAGATAAATCCCCCGTAGCCGTGCTGGCCGCGGGGGATTCCTTTTGTCCACACATTGGGCGTGAGGCGCTCGGCATGGAACGTTCTCTCTCTACGAATTCCTATTGAAACTATTCTTATTCAAGTTCCGCAAGTCCCTAAAATGAGCCTTGGCTCAATGGTCGATGAGCCATGGCTTAATGCCACTTGAACCATGGCTCTTGTGGCAAAGAGTTAAAGCTCGTGAGCCGACCCTACTTTTATCCCATTATACTTGCGAAACTTGAATATCTGTTCCCGCGAAGCGGGATGGGCTGTCAGATTTGGTCGAAGGCCTGCTCCAGGTCGGCCAGGATGTCGTCGATGTGTTCCACCCCGATGGAGAGGCGTATGGTGGTGGGCGTGATGTGCTGTGCGGCCAGCTCCTCGGCGCTCATCTGCGAGTGAGTGGTGGTGGCAGGGTGTATCACGAGGCTCTTCACATCGGCCACGTTGGCCAACAGGGAGAAGATCCGGAGGGAGTCGATGAACCGCCAGGCATCCTCCTGCGTGCCGGCTATCTCGAACGTGAAGATGGAAGCCGCCCCATGGGGGAAATACTTCTGATAGAGCGCGTGGTCGGGATGCGTGGGCAACGAGGGGTGCGACACGCTCTTCACCTTCGGATGATGAGAGAGATAGTCCACCACCCGGAGGGCATTGTAGACGTGGCGCTCGATGCGCAGCGGCAGCGACTCCACACCCTGCAGCAGTATCCAGGCGTTGAAGGGACTGATGGTGGCACCTGTGTCGCGCAGCAGTACGGCACGTATGCGGGTGACGAAGGCCGCAGCTCCGGCCACGTCGGCAAACACGGCGCCATGGTACGAAGGGTCGGGCTTGGCCAACGTGGGATATTTGTCGGCATTGGCCTTGAAGTCGAACCGTCCGCCGTCCACTATCACACCACCCAGGCTGGAGCCGTGGCCGCCGATGAACTTGGTGGCGGAGTGAACCACCACGTCCGCTCCGTGTTCGATGGGACGTATCAGCAGTGGCGCGAAGGTGTTGTCCACGATGAGCAACGTATGATGGCGGTGCGCCACCTCGGCTATAGCGTCGATGTCGGCCACGTCGGAGTTGGGGTTGCCCAGCGTCTCGATGTAGACAGCTTTGGTGTTGGGACGGATGGCCGCCTCCAGCGCCGCCAGGTCGTTGCAGTCAACGATGTCGTAGCTCACGCCGCGGGTGGTCAGCGTGTGGGTGATGAGATTGAACGAACCGCCGTAGAGGTTGTCGGCCGCCACGATGTGGTCGCCACAGTTAGCGATGTTCTCCAGGGCGTAGGTGACAGCCGCCGCGCCCGAAGCCACTGCCAGTCCTGCCACGCCGCCCTCGAGAGCGGCCACTCTCTCCTCGAATACACCCTGCGTGGAGTTGGTCAGTCGGCCATAGATGTTACCGGCATCGCGCAGCCCAAAGCGGTCGGCGGCGTGCTGCGAGTTGTGAAACACGTACGAAGTAGTCTGGTAAATAGGCACCGCGCGAGCGTCTGTCGCCGGGTCGGCCGTCTCCTGTCCTACGTGAAGTGCCAATGTCTCAAGATGAAGTTTTCTTTCTGCCATAATCGTATATATTTAATTGTTATTACTCTGTACCTATCAGTAACTTTTTCTGCCGCAAAGGAACAACAACGCCGATATCCGCCAAAGAAGTTTTGAATATTCAGAAGCATCCACTATTTTTGCACCGTCTGACAGAACAATATTCCACAACATATACCGATATGAACCAGAAAACAGAATCGTACGAACTAGACGAGAAGGACGCGCTCCTGCTGAGGGCGCTGCAACAGAACGCACGGCTCACCAACAAAGAGCTGGCGGCCAAGGTACACCTCTCCACCACCCCAACCTTCGAGCGCGTAAGGCGGCTCGAGCAGCTAGGCTTCATCAAGCAGTATGCCACCATACTGGATGCGGGCAAACTGAACAAAGGCTTCGCGGTGTTCCTCACCATCAAGCTGAAGAGCATCAACAGCGAGCGTGCCCGCGAGTTCACGGAGCTGGTGAACGCCATCCCCGAAGTGACGGAGTGCTACAACATCTCGGGCAGTTTCGACTACCTGCTGCGTGTGCAGGCGCCCGACATGCGGTCGTACCAGCAGTTCCTGCTCAACGTGATAGGCCACCACGAGAACATCGCCAACCTGCAGAGCACCTTCGTGATGGAAGAGATAAAGCACGAATACAGCGTGAGCGTGTAAGGGGAGATAAAGCCCGGATACGAGACCAAAGCGTGTTAGCGGAGATAAAACCCGAATACGACCAAAGCGTATAAGGGTAGATGAATCACGGACACAAGCCCAGAGCGTGCAAGGGTAAATAAAGAGCGTTAGCTTGTGACCGCGCAAGGGGAGATGAAGAAGCGTATGAACGTACTATATAATATAATAGAAAGAATCCCGTGCCGCCCCACTTCGTCGCAGAGCCGCACGGGATTCTCCGTCGTATCTTCTCAGAGAGTCGGTCCGCACGCGGAACCAACCCTTGTGTAGAGTGTCTTATTTCGAGAACTTACGTCCCAGCAGGTAACAGATGACGGCCGTCACCATACCGTTGATGGAGGGGATGCCCCACGTCACGAGGTTGGCCACCACGGCACCCACTACGACGCCGACGATGGCGCCCACCTCCACGGTCTTCGGGCGGTCCCACTCGGGCTTTCTCCAGTTGAGGAAATAGCCCACGATGAGGATGATGCCTACGGGCGGCAGTGTACAGTTGAGGATGTTGAGGTAGGTGCAGAAGTTATTGTAGAGCCACACGGCAGCCAACGTTCCGATGAGTCCGCTCAGCAACACCATGGGGCGCTTGCCGCAGTGGAAGATGTTGCCCAAACCAAGACCGGTTGAGTAGAGGGCGTTGTCGTTGGTGGTCCAGATGTTGAGTCCCAGCACGAGGATGGCCAAATAGAAGAGGTTGAGGTTGATCATCACGTCGAAGATGTCGTTGCCGCCCACATAGATGGAGCTCACCGCGCCGAAGAGGAACATCAGGCTGTTGCCGATGAAGAAGGCGATGACGGTGAGTATGCAGCCCACCTTGGCGTTCTTGGCAAAGCGGGTGAAGTTGGGCGTGGCCGTACCGCCGCTGACGAAACTGCCGACCACCAGACCTGCGCCGGCTATCACGCCGAGGCCCTTCTCACCTTCGGCAAACTGGTCTATCAGTCCCTTGTCGCCCTGCATCACAGCCATCACCATGGCGATGGAGCCCAGGATGGCCACACACGGCACGGCCACGTAGCTGACCACGGTCAGACCCTTGATGCCGAAGTAGGCCGAGGCCGTCATGCAGACACCGGCGATGGCCACCATCGTGTAGGTAGCCGTCATGCTGTCGTCGAAGAACACCTTGGCAATGGGAATGGCGAACATGGCCAGACCGACACCGAACCAACCCATCTGCGTGAAACTGATCATGGCGCTGGGCAGATAGCTACCCTTCGTGCCGAACGTGCGCACGGCCAACAGGTCGAGGCTCAGTCCGCTCTTGCCTCCGATGTATCCCAAGGCCCCTGTGTAGGCACCCAGGATGACGCCACCCAGCAGCATTGCCCAGATGAAACCATAAAAATCGAGTCCTTCGGCCATCTTCTGTCCTACCCACATGCTGGCGGAGAAGAAGGTGAAACCCATCAGGACCATAAACATGCTCATGTTGCTCGAGCGAGATCTCCTGTTCACCGGAGCCGACTGGAAATCAATGTCGTTGTTCTTTTTTCCCATAATTAAAGCGTAAGTTATTGTTTGTCTATTTACCTTATTTATTTCTTGTATTTACTCAGTTCGCCCTCTATCTCGCGCAGGCGCACCTCGGTGATGTGCTTCAGGTTGCGCTTGTAGCTCTTCGTGCGGAACACCTCCTCCTGATGGTAGAGCGACAGCAGGTTGTCCGCCTCGTCGGTCGCGCCCTCCTCATAGTGGTTGATGGCGAGCCACTCCTCGTAGGAGGCAGGCTGGGCGTAGCCTATCTTCTCGTCGGTGAAGGCCTTCATGTTCACGCTGTCGGCCACGTGGTTCAGGTCGCGCCAGTATTCCATCACCTCGTCGTAGTGCTCGGGCACCTCGTAGCGTCGGGCACCGCCGTCGTAGATGATGCACTTCTCGAAGATGACGTCGTCGCTGGTGAGCACTGCCTTGCGGTATTCGGGTGAGAGGACGCTGTCGTTCCAGTAGAAGTCGATGTTGGGCACGTTGATGCCGGTCACTCCGCGTGTGGTGTACACGCTGAAGATGCCTTCGTAGAAGATGCAGGTGAAGCCTTCGAAGTCCGGCCAATACTGGCGTATCTCGCGGGTGAAGTTCTCCATCATGTCGAAGGCTCGTGTGCCGCCGATGGTGAAGAATATCACGCGGCGGAGCTTGGCCCCGCGCTTGCGGTACTTGTCGATGATGTAGTCGAAGCACAACTTCATGGTGTCGCCGGTGGCGATGATGTCGCCGATGACCATTGTGCCGTCGTTCACTATATTATATTTTTGGTATTTGATGTCCAGTCCGGTTATCTTCTTGTCCTTGATGATCCGCTCGCAGGAGAGGAAGTTCATGTTGTCCACCTGTATGCCTGCCCGGAAGCAGCTCTCCTCGATGGAGTAGTTGAGTCCGCCGCGGAGGATGGTGAGTATGTCCACGCTCTCGGCCAGTCCGTGTTCCTTGAAGTACTTCATGGCCTCCACGGTGGGCGGCATCGTGTCGAGGTAGGTTTGGAATCCCACCTCTTCGGGTCGCATCAGCAGCCGACGCGAGAGTTCGTAACTGGTAACGAAATACTGGTTGAGTAGCTTGGGGGTCTCAAGCCTATAGAGCGTCACGCCTTCGCAGCGTGATATGCGAGTTAATCGGGTCTGTTCTAAATATTTGCTCATGAATGGCATTGTTCTAATTTCATACAAGCGTCAAAAGTACACATAATTTCCGTAACTCTCCGCATCTTTTCCGCTCTTTCTATACAAATCGTACAACTATCCCCACTATTTCACCTTGTGCGGGGTGAAGAGGCAGCCAGCTTGCCACGCCACCGACTAGATTAGGGTGACAGATTAACAACAGCGGCGGTTCCAATCAACCATAGACGGGATAAGACAAACCCCGCTTCCGCCGCATGCCGAGTTATGGGCATTCAGATGCCGAGCTATTTCCGTGAGATGCCTTCTC
>CAYZVH010000121.1:0-9675 GCA_964481755.1 uncultured Bacteroides sp.
CTTGCGGATGATGAACGGCTTGTAGAGCTCGGCGGCCATCAGCTTAGGAATGCCGCATTCGCCCATCTTCAGCTCAGGACCAACGACGATAACCGAACGGGCTGAGTAGTCAACACGTTTACCCAACAGGTTCTGACGGAAACGTCCTTGCTTACCCTTCAAGCTGTCGGAGAGTGACTTCAACGGTCTGTTGGCGTCTGTCTTCACGGCACTCGACTTGCGCGAGTTGTCGAACAAGGAGTCAACAGCCTCCTGCAACATACGCTTCTCGTTACGGAGAATCACGTCAGGAGCTTTTATCTCAATCAGTCTCTTAAGACGGTTGTTGCGGATGATGACACGACGATAGAGGTCGTTGAGGTCGGATGTGGCGAAACGTCCACCATCCAACGGTACCAACGGACGCAACTCAGGCGGAGTGACAGGGACGTTCTTGATGATCATCCATTCCGGTTTGTTACGGCCGCGGGAAGCACGGAACGACTCTACGACTTGCAGACGTTTCAGCGCCTCTGTCTTGCGTTGCTGCGATGAGTCGCTGCCTGCCTTGTCGCGCAACTCGTAGGAGAGGGCGTCGAGGTCGAGGTTGCACAGCAATTCGTAGATTGCCTCAGCACCCATCTTGGCTATAAACTTGTTGGGGTCGGTGTCCTCGAGGTACACGTTGTCCTTCGGCAACTTGTCCATGAGGTCGAGGTATTCCTCCTCGGACAGCAGGTCCAGAGGCTGCACGCCTTCTTTTCCTGCTTCACCCGGCTGAATCACCACATACTTCTCGTAGTAGATGATGGCGTCGAGTTTCTTGGTCGGCAATCCCAACAGGTAGCCTATCTTATTAGGTAATGAGCGGAAATACCAGATGTGTGCCACGGGCACTACCAACTGGATATGTCCCATCCGCTCACGACGGACTTTCTTCTCGGTTACCTCCACACCGCATCGGTCGCAGACGATACCTTTGTAACGAATGCGTTTGTACTTACCGCAATGGCATTCGTAATCCTTTACCGGACCGAAGATGCGCTCGCAGAACAAACCGTCACGTTCAGGCTTGTAGGTACGGTAATTGATGGTCTCCGGCTTCAATACCTCACCGCTTGAGTTCTCCAGAATCTCTTCTGGCGAAGCCAATCCGATGGAGATCTTTGTAAAATTACTCTTTATCTTTGTTTCTTTTCTAAAAGCCATATTATATATAATGTAAAGAGTTACTAATTTATTCGAGGTTGATGCTTAAGCAAAGTCCCTTCAACTCGTGGAGCAACACGTTCAGAGATTCTGGTATACCCGGTGTCGGCATCGGTTCGCCCTTGACAATGGCCTCGTAAGCCTTCGAACGGCCTACCACATCATCGGACTTGATGGTCAGGATCTCCTGCAGGATGTGGGCTGCACCGAATGCCTCGAGTGCCCAAACCTCCATTTCTCCGAAACGTTGGCCTCCGAATTGTGCCTTACCTCCAAGCGGCTGTTGGGTAATGAGTGAGTACGGTCCGATGGAACGGGCGTGCATCTTGTCCTCAACCATGTGGCCCAACTTCAACATGTAGGTGACACCTACGGTTGCGGGTTGGTCGAAGCGGTCGCCTGTGCCACCATCGTAAAGGTAGGTCTTGCAATATCTCGGCAGACCGGCTTTGTCGGTCCATTCGTTCAAGTCGTCCATAGTAGCTCCGTCGAAGATAGGAGTGGCGAACTTCACGCCCAACTCTTTTCCCGCACGTCCCAAAACGGCCTCGAAGATCTGTCCGATGTTCATACGCGAAGGCACACCCAGCGGGTTCAACACGATGTCAACCGGAGTACCATCAGCCAAGAACGGCATGTCCTCCTGACGAACCACGCGCGATACAATACCCTTGTTACCGTGACGTCCAGCCATCTTATCACCTACGCCAATCTTACGCTTCTTGGCAACGTAAACCTTAGCCATCTGAATGATACCGGCAGGAAGCTCATCACCGATGGTGATAGCGAACTTCTTACGTTTCAGCTCGGCATCCAGCAGTTTGTATTTCTTCAAGAAGTTGATAATCAAATCGCGAATCATCTCGTTCTTGTGTGCGTCGTTGGTCCACTTGCTAAGCTGCACGGCTGTGTAGTCCAGACCCATCAGGTCTTTCCTGGTGAAGTGAGCGCCTTTGGCAATCACGTCCTGACCCAAGTAGTCCTTCACGCCTTGTGAGGTCTTGCCGTCGGTCAGCACCATCAGCTTGTCTATCAGGATAGCCTTCAGGTCGGCAACCTTGCTCTCGAACTCCTCGTCGATCTTCGGCAGCAATGCCTTGTCTGCCATCTTTGAGGAACGAGTCTTTATGACGCGTGAGAAGAGTTTCTTGTCGATGATGACACCCTTCAATGACGGAGAGGCCTTCAGTGAAGCATCCTTCACATCGCCGGCCTTGTCACCAAAGATGGCGCGCAGCAACTTCTCTTCAGGTGAGGGGTCTGACTCTCCCTTCGGAGTGATTTTACCAATCAAGATGTCGCCCGGCTGGATGCAGGCACCGATACGTACGATACCGTTCTCGTCGAGGTCCTTCGTAGCGTCCTCGCTCACGTTAGGAATGTCGGAGGTCAACTCTTCCATACCGCGCTTGGTCTCACGTACTTCCAGTGAGAACTCCTCCACGTGTACGGATGTCAAGATATCTTCGCGTACCACGCGCTCGTTGAGCACGATGGCGTCCTCGTAGTTGTAACCCTTCCAAGGCATGTAGGCAACCAAGAGGTTCTTACCCAGTGCCAACTCGCCGTTTGCCGTCGAGTAACCTTCGGTAAGGATGTCGCCCTTCTTCACACGCTGACCTTTGTCGCAGATAGGACGGAGGTCGATGGTCATGTTCTGGTTGGTACGGCGGAACTTAGGTATCTTGTACTCCTTCAAGGCCGGCTCGAAGCTTACGAACTCTTCGTCCTCGGTGCGGTCGTAAAGGATGCGGATGGTTGTAGCGTCCACAAAGTCGATAACGCCTTCGCCCTCAGCTGTAATCTGTGTACGGGAGTCTTCGCAAAGTTGCTTCTCGATACCGGTACCCACGATAGGAGCCTCGGTCTTCAGCAAAGGCACTGCCTGGCGCATCATGTTCGATCCCATCAACGCACGGTTAGCGTCGTCGTGCTCGAGGAAAGGAATCAAGGATGCGGCGATGGAGGCAATCTGCTGCGGTGACACGTCCATCAACTCAACCTGGTTAGGCTGCACAACAGGGTAGTCGGCATCCTGACGGGCTTTTACTTTATCGCGTATAAAGGTTCCGTCGTCGTTCAACGGCGCGTTACCCTGTGCGATAATCTTGTTCTCTTCCTCCTCAGCGGTCATGTAAACGATGTCCTCGTTCTTCAAGTCTACCTTACCATCGCTTACTTTGCGGTACGGAGTCTCGATGAATCCGAGGTTGTTGATCTTCGCATATACGCAGAGAGAAGAAATCAAACCGATGTTAGGACCTTCAGGAGTCTCGATAGGGCAGAGACGACCGTAGTGAGTGTAGTGTACGTCACGTACCTCGAATCCGGCGCGCTCTCTCGACAGACCTCCAGGACCCAGGGCGGAGAGACGTCTCTTGTGAGTGATCTCAGCCAACGGGTTGGTCTGGTCCATAAACTGTGACAAGGCGTTCGTTCCGAAGAAGGAGTTGATGACTGAAGAAATTGTCTTCGCATTGATCAAGTCCGTCGGAGTGAATACCTCGTTGTCGCGAACATTCATACGTTCACGTATCGTGCGTGACATGCGGGCCAAACCAATAGCGAATTGGTTCGACAGCTGCTCGCCGACGGTACGTACACGTCTGTTGCTCAAGTGGTCGATATCGTCAACTACCGCTTTCGAGTTAACCAACTCAATCAGGTACTTGATGATCTCGATAATGTCTTCCTTGGTGAGGACTCTCACGTCCATGTCCGTCGTCAGGTTCAACTTCTTGTTGATTCTGTAACGGCCTACGTCGCCAAGGTCATATCTTTTCTCGGAGAAGAACAAGTTGTTGATTACCTCACGTGCACTGGCATCATCGGCCGGGTCTGCGTTACGCAGCTGGCGGTAGATGTAGAGCACTGCTTCTTTCTCGGAGTTACTTGGGTCCTTCTGAAGCGTGTTGAAGATGATGGAGTAATCAGACTGGTTCGCCTCTTCCTTATGTATCAATATTGACTGAACACCTGACTCGATAATCTCATCGATGTGCTCTGCTTCCAATGTTGTCTCGCGGTCGATGATAACTTCGTTACGCTCGATGGAAACAACTTCACCCGTATCTTCATCTACAAAATCCTCGACCCATGTCTTCAATACACGGGCAGCCAATTTGCGGCCGACGTACTTCTTGAGGTTGGCTTTCGTCACCTTCACCTCCTCGGCCAAATTGAATATCTCAAGGATGTCTCTATCATTCTCGAAGCCAATAGCTCTGAGCAGCGTTGTTACCGGCAACTTCTTCTTTCTGTCGATGTAAGCGTACATCACATTGTTGATGTCGGTAGCGAACTCTATCCACGAACCCTTGAAAGGTATGATTCTAGCTGAATAGAGTTGAGTTCCGTTTGCGTGAACGCTCTGTCCGAAGAATACGCCCGGTGAACGGTGCAACTGTGAAACTACCACACGTTCTGCTCCGTTGATGATAAACGTACCATTGTCCGTCATGTAGGGGATAGGCCCAAGAAATACATCTTGGATGACCGTATCGAAATCCTCGTGGTCGGGGTCTGTACAGTACAGCTTCAACTTGGCTTTTAATGGAACACTATAAGTGAGCCCACGCTCTAAACATTCAGCTATTGTGTAGCGCGGGGGATCAATGTAATAATCCAAGAATTCAAGCACGAAGTTGTTCCTGGTGTCTGCTATCGGAAAGTTTTCAGCAAACACTTTGTACAACCCGTCGTTCTTACGCATTTCAGGCGGTGTATCCAGTTGCAAAAAGTCCCGGAATGACTTTAATTGTACTTCCAAGAAATCCGGATAAGGCATCGGATTCTTTATAGAAGCAAAATTAACTCTTTGATTTACAGTATTTGAAGACATCTGTCAGTGGAATTAGAAGAACTTAATTTAATTATAGACACAAAAAGGTTAAGAACCACCCAATGTGGTTCTTAACCGAACTACCTGATCAAACAGGTTATTTGTTTTATTTAAGTTCAACTTCAGCTCCAGCTTCTTCCAAAGTTTTCTTCAAAGATTCTGCGTCGTCCTTAGAAAGACCCTCTTTCAATGTGCTAGGAGCACCGTCAACCAAGTCTTTTGCCTCTTTCAAGCCAAGACCGCAAGCCTCCTTAACGGCTTTAACCACCTGCAATTTAGCTGCACCGGCGCTCTTCAATACAACGTCGAATGAAGTTTTCTCCTCAGCTGCGGCTGCACCACCTGCAGCAGGACCAGCAGCAACAGCAACAGCTGCAGCAGCAGGTTCAATACCGTACTCTTCTTTAAGGATAGTTGCAAGTTCATTAACTTCTTTTACTGTCAAGTTAACTAATTGTTCTGCAAAAGCTTTTAAATCTGCCATTTTTGTATAATTTTTATTGTTAAATACTTGTTTGAAATTGTTTATTGTCTCTCACCGAGTGTCTTCAATACTCCGTGAATTGTGTTAGCACCAGACTGCAGAGCGGATACGACGTTCTTAGCAGGTGATTGCAACAGTGCGATAACGTCTGCGATAACCTCTTCCTTGCTCTTGATGCTTGTAAGAGCGTCCAATTGGTCGGCTCCTACGTAGAAACTCTCTTCTGCGTACGCACCCTTCAATCCGGGGATACCGTCGTTTGTCAGTTCCTTGATCAACTTGGCCGGAACGTTAGCCACGTTGGTAAACAACACAGCTGTCGTGCCCTTCAAGCAACCATACAACGGAGAGAAGTCTGTGTCCAAAGACTCCATGGCTTTGTGAAGCAGTTTGTTCTTCACTACAACCATCTTAATCTCTTTCTCGAAGCAGGCTTTTCTCATCTTCGTAGTGTCAGCAGCGTTCATGGCTGTAACGTCTACCAAGTAGAAATGACCGTATTCCTTGATTGTCTCGGTGAGTTTCGTTATAATAGCGTTTTTATCTTCCTTTCTCATGATTTCTCCTTAATTTTAGATTTCCTCTATCGTCTTCGGATCGACTTTAATACCAGCACTCATTGTACTTGAAAGATAAATGCTCTTGATATATGTTCCTTTTGCTGCAGACGGTTTCAGCTTGTTGATCATTGCCAGGAATTCCTTGGCATTCTCACGGATAGCCTCAGCAGTGAAAGACACCTTACCGATAGATGTGTGAACGATACCGCTCTTGTCTACCTTAAAGTCAATCTTACCTTGCTTCACCTCTTTGACAGCTTTAGCAACATCCATTGTTACAGTACCGCTCTTCGGGTTAGGCATCAATCCACGAGGACCTAACACACGACCCAGGGCACCAATTTTACCCATGATAGAAGGCATGGTGATAATCACATCCACGTCTGTCCATCCACCTTTGATCTTTTCGATATATTCGTCCAGACCTACATAGTCAGCGCCAGCTTCTTTAGCAGCTGCTTCCATCTCTTGTGTACAAAGTACCAACACTCTGGTGACTTTACCTGTACCGTTCGGGAGGGAAACCACGCCTCTCACCATCTGGTTCGCCTTACGAGGGTCAACTCCCAAGCGAACGTCAATGTCCAAAGAAGCGTCAAACTTGGTAAATGAAATCTCCTTCACCAACTCTGAAGCCTCTTTCAGTGAGTAAGCCTTTCCTGCTTCAATCTTTGCTGCAGCCAACTTCTGATTTTTTGTCAGTTTACCCATTACAATTGAAGTTTATTATTTATTACCCGGGAATTCCCCTTTTACAGCGATACCCATACTTCTTGCTGTGCCGGCTACCATTGACATGGCTGCTTCCACAGTAAAACAGTTCAAGTCTACAATCTTGTCCTGAGCGATAGCGCGAACTTGGTCCCAAGTCAACTCGGCAACCTTGTTACGGTTAGGCTCTGCAGATCCGCTCTTGATCTTTGCTGCTTCGAGCAACTGGATTGCCACGGGCGGAGTCTTTACTACGAAATCGAAAGACTTATCTGTGTAGTAAGTAATAATCACAGGCAATACCTTGCCTGCTTTGTCTTGGGTTCTGGCGTTGAATTGCTTGCAAAACTCCATGATGTTGATACCCTTGGAACCCAAAGCAGGTCCTACGGGAGGTGATGGGTTTGCAGCGCCTCCTTTAATCTGTAACTTGATTAGTCCAGCAACTTCTTTAGCCATTTTCTTTGATTTTTATTTTGGATTTAACGTTGGAACAATGCTGCGTGCAACATTATTCCTTTTCAACTTGCATAAAGCCCAATTCGAGCGGAGTCTTCCGTCCGAATATCTTCACCATGACCTTCAGCTTTTTCTTCTCGCTGTTTATCTCCTCTATGAGCCCGCTGAATCCACTGAAGGGACCCTCAGTGACTTTCACCGTTTCACCTACTACATAGGGGATTGTCATGTCATCACCCGTCTCTTGTAACTCGTCGACTGTTCCCAATATTCGATTGATCTCAGCCTGACGCAGGGGCGTAGGATTGTCCATACCTCCAAGGAAACCTAACACATTAGGTGTGTTTCTCAGATGATGAGTAACCTCACCCACCAAAGCTGCCTCTACCAAAACATAACCAGGAAGATAACATCTTTCTTTCACAATCTTTTTGCCATTGCGAACCTGATATACTTTTTCCGTAGGGATCAATACCTGAGACACGTAATCGCCGAGGTCGCTGTTCTTGATATCTGCTTCAAGATACTCTTTGACCTTAGCTTCTTTACCGCTTACGGCACGCATTACGTACCATTTCTTTTCAATCTCAGACATGCTTTAGAATGTTAATGTGGATAGACGTTTTCCATTACAAACTGGAAGAATGAATCCATGGCGAACACTACCAATGCAATAAGTAGGGAAGCATACAATACAACTACTGCACTGTTAGATAGCTCAGAGCGGCTTGGCCATGACACTTTATGCACAAGTTCATCGTAGGATTCTTTGCAGTATCCCACGCAACTGTTGACAAGTTTCTTGCTAAAATTTCCTATCTTAGACATAGTCCTTTTCTTTATTAGCACGGGAAGAGAGGCTCGAACTCCCGACACCTGGTTTTGGAGACCAGTGCTCTACCAACTGAGCTATTCCCGTAGAATGGGTTCCCCTTGACAGGAGAACCCACGTATCTGTATTAGTCCAGAATCTCTGTAATCTGACCAGCACCTACTGTACGTCCACCCTCGCGGATAGCGAAACGCAAACCTACGTTCAATGCAACCGGATAAATCAACTCTACTGTGATAGTTACGTTATCACCCGGCATTACCATTTCAGTTCCTTCCGGCAAGGTGATCTCACCTGTGCAGTCCATTGTACGGAGGTAGAACTGAGGACGGTATTTGTTGTGGAACGGAGTGTGACGTCCACCTTCCTCTTTCTTCAAGATATAAACCTCAGCTTTGAACTTAGAGTGAGCCTTAACCTGTCCCGGGTGGCAGAGAATCATACCACGCTTAACCTCGTTCTTGTCGATACCGCGGAGCAACAGACCAACGTTATCACCGGCCTCGCCCTGATCCAACAATTTGCGGAACATCTCAACGCCTGTTACGACAGACTTCTTGTCTTCGCCCAAGCCCAAGATCTCAACTTCGTCACCTACCTTGATAACACCGCTCTCGATACGGCCAGTAGCCACTGTACCACGACCTGTGATTGAGAACACGTCCTCAACAGGCATCAAGAAAGGTTTATCAACATCGCGCGGAGGCAGAGGAATCCATGTGTCAACAGCGTCCATCAACTCCATTACCTTCTCTTCCCACTCAGGTACACCGTTCAATGCGCCGAGGGCAGAACCACGGATGATAGGAGTATTGTCGCCATCGAAGTTATAGAATGTCAGCAACTCGCGCATTTCCATCTCAACGAGCTCCAACATCTCTTCGTCGTCAACCATATCGCACTTGTTCAAGAACACTACCAAGCGAGGTACGTTTACCTGACGGGCCAACAGGATGTGCTCACGAGTCTGAGGCATCGGACCATCAGTAGCGGCTACTACGATGATGGCACCATCCATCTGAGCGGCACCAGTTACCATGTTCTTCACATAGTCGGCGTGTCCCGGGCAGTCTACGTGTGCGTAGTGACGGTTTGCTGTTTCATATTCTACGTGTGAAGTATTGATTGTAATACCTCTTTCTTTCTCTTCAGGAGCGTTATCGATCTGGTCGAATGACTTAACTTCTGAAAGACCCTTCTTTGCCAATACTGTTGTGATAGCAGCTGTCAAAGTAGTCTTACCGTGGTCAACGTGGCCAATAGTACCAATGTTAACGTGCGGTTTTGTACGTTCAAATTTCTCTTTAGCCATAGCTTACTTATTTTTATCGATTAGTAATTTTTCTAATTTGCTAATTAACGTCTCCGTTACTTTAGAGCTGTTAACGAGACTTGAACTCGTGACCTCTTCCTTACCAAGGAAGTGCTCTACCACTGAGCTATAACAGCATTTCTATATCTTTTAGAGCGGAAGACGGGACTCAAACCCGCGACCCTCAGCTTGGAAGGCTAATGCTCTATCAACTGAGCTACTTCCGCAAGTCCTGTGGGCAAAGATGGATTCGAACCACCGAAGGCGTAAGCCAGCAGATTTACAGTC
>CAYZVH010000122.1:0-9674 GCA_964481755.1 uncultured Bacteroides sp.
ATTATTTGGAGATTCCATTATTATTGTATTCCTTTGTAGAGAAATGAATACCAACGATTCCACACTGAACGCCATCCGTAGATGCTTGGCACAGAATATGCCGCCATACGGGAAAGCGATACTGTTCGGCTCGCAGGCCAGAGGTACCGCCAGGGAGAATAGTGACTGGGACATTCTGGTAATCCTCGACAAAGACAAACTCCTTCCCTCGGATTACGATAGCGTAACCTATCCTCTTACCGAACTCGGCTGGGAGCTCGTGAAGGAAATCAATCCGGTGATGTATTCCGCCCAAGAATGGAACAAATACAAAATCTCTCCATTCTATAAAAACATTGAACAAGAAGGAATAACGCTATGGGGCTAACTTTTCCATGGTGACGTCAGCGACCCCGTTTCTCCGTGCGGTAGAAGAGTTAATCCGAAATAAGCAACAAGAGGAAGCTTGATGGCTTCCTCTCTCTGTTTTATGACAGTACCCGACGGACTGTCAATCCAGGAATCCTTGCTGACGGAGGGTCTGCAGGAAGGTGGCGGACATAGCCTCGTTGTCCTTCTTGGTGTAGCGGATGTCGGTGAAGACCTGCGCCAAGGTTTCCTTCTGGTTCTCGCGGACGAAGAACTTGTTCTCCTCGAGCGACTCCTTGTAGGCGTAGAGCCGGTCGATGTCGGCACGGGTATAGTCGCGGTAAGTCTCCTCATGAACGAAAGACTCCAAGGGCAAGCGGTCCGTCTGAGCGGGATGCTCGGCAGGATAGCCTACGGTGACGGTGGTGAGCGGCATCACCAACCGAGGAAGCTGCAGTTCCTTGATGATGAGGTCGGGACAGTAAACCGTCGTTCCTAAGTAACAGAGGCCGAGACCTTTCTCCTCCGCCAAGGTGCAGAAGGTCTGTGCCAACAGCAGCGTGTCGATGGAGGCATTGACGAACGAGAGGAAGTTGTCGTAGCCCGGCACCGCCTTGCGCTCGTTGCACCACACAGTGGTGCGGTGGAAGTCCGCGCAGAACGTCAGCACCACCGGGGCTTGCGTCACCATGGGTTGGTTGAAGTGGGCCGGAGCCAAGCGCTCCTTCATCGCCTTGTCGCGCGTCACCACCACGCTATAGAGCTGCAGGTTTCCCATGGTGGAAGCCCGCGAGGCCTCCTCCAGCAGCTGGTTCAACAATGCCGGTTCCACATCCCGGTCGGCATATTTACGTATCGATCTTCTTTGTTTTACACTCTCCATGATTGTATCATTTAATTTGGTTTCACCTCGCAAAGGTAAACGTAAAAAGCGAGATACGAAAGGCATCGCCCCTGAATAGCGATGGAAAATCAGCATTCCAGGCTCCCGCGGAGGCAATAGTACGAAAGCCCAAAGACAATCGGTTGTGTTGGCCAAAACAATCGATTGTTTTGGCCTATACAACCGATTGTATAAGCCCAAACAATGGTATCGTATCGCGCCACCCCTGCTGTTAATATTCCGTAATTAACCCGGCAGGGCTTCAGCGGGTGGCGGTAGTTTGTTACCTTTGTGAATAAAAGAAAAAGCAACGGGACAGACCATGAACAGTACCTCTGAACTTATCGTTTACAAAGCGTCCGCAGGGTCGGGCAAGACCTTCACACTGGCGGTGGAGTACATCAAACTGCTGATAGAGAACCCGCACGGATACCGCAACATACTGGCTGTGACCTTCACCAACAAGGCGACGGCGGAGATGAAGGAACGCATACTGAGCCAACTGTACGGCATCGCTGTGCACGACGAAGGCTCGGAAGCCTACCTGGGCGTGCTCCGAGCGGAGACGGGACTCTCCGAGGAGACCATCCGACAGAAGGCGGAGACAGCCCTGTCGCTCCTCATCCACGACTACAACTTCTTCCGCGTGGAGACCATCGACTCATTCTTCCAGTCGGTGATGAAGAACCTCTCGCGCGAGCTGGGGCTGGGGCACAACCTGGAGATCTCGCTGGACGACAACGACGTGCTCAACACCGCCGTGGACCAGCTGATAGAGAACCTGCAGCGCAACTCGCCCGTGCTGCAATGGCTGATGGAGTTCATCGACGAGAAGCTGGCCGACGACAAGAAGTGGCACGTGGACAAAGAGATAAAGGAGTTCGGACGCAACATCTTCAACGAGGTGTACAAGGAGCGGGGCAACGCCCTGCGCCAGAAACTGCAGAACCCGCAGTTCATCACCGACTACAAGAAGACACTGACGCTGACCACCAAGGAAATCACCGCCAACCTGAAGGCATACGGCGAGCGGTTCTTCACCCTGCTGGAGAACAACGGCCTGCAGGTGGACGACCTCATCCGCGGCAAGACGGGCATAGCCAGCTACTTCAACAAGCTGCGCAACGGACTCTACGGCAACGACCTTGTGAACAAGACCATGGCCGCCTGCTACGAGGACGAGGAGGCCTGGTGCACCAAGAAATCACCCATGCGGGACGTCATCATCCCACTGGCGGCCAACACCCTGATGCCGTTGCTCCGCAAGGCGGAGAGCTACCGGGTGGAACACCTGACCACCATCAACTCGTGCAACCTGTCGCTGCGCTACCTCAACCAGCTGCGCCTGCTGGGCTACATCGACGAGGCCGTGCGCACGCTGAACCACGAGCAGAACCGCTTCCTGCTGTCCGACACCAACAACCTGCTCTGCAAGCTGATGGACGACGGCGACTCGTCGTTCGTATTCGAGAAGATAGGCACCAACATACACCACGTGATGATAGACGAGTTCCAGGACACGTCGCGCATGCAGTGGGTCAACTTCAAGATGCTGCTGATGGAGGGTCTGTCGCAAGGCACCAACAGTCTCATCGTGGGCGACGTGAAGCAGTCCATCTACCGCTGGCGCAACGGCGACTGGAGCATCCTCAACGGACTGAAGTCCACGCTGGGCCCCTTCCCCATCTGTCAGAAAGGGCTCACCGTGAACCGCCGCAGCGAGACGAACATCATCGACTTCAACAACGCCTTCTTCCGCGAAGCCTGCAACTGGCTGGAGGGGATGTACGAGTATGAGACGGGCGAACCCTGCGACACACTCATCTCCGCCTACAACGAACTGGAACAGAGCTCGCCCAAGACGGAACGGAAGGGCTACGTGGAAGTCAACTTCGTGGAGCCCGGAGAGGACACCGACTACAACGGACAGACACTGCAAGACCTGGGCGAGAAGGTGAACGAGCTGGTGGAAGGAGGCGTGGCGCTCAGCGACATCGCCATACTGATACGCAAGAACAAGTTCATCCCCGTCATAGCCGACTACTTCAGCCAACACTATCCCGACTATCCCATCGTCTCCGACCTGGCTTTCCGGCTGGACAGTTCCAAGGCGGTGAACCTCATCATCAAAGCCCTCCGCTACCTGGCGGACAGCAGCGACACCATCTCGAAGGCGCAACTGACGGTGGCTTACCAACAGGCCATACGCGGCGTGGAGCTCACCCCACAGATGTTCTGGGAAGAGGAGCTGGACAGCTACTTGCCGGTGGAGTTCACCGCCAACGAACGGTTGCTGCGGCTGATGCCTCTGTATGAGCTGACGGAGAAGATTATCGAGTTGTTCCAGCTCACCAAACTCCCCAAGCAGGATGCCTACCTCTATGCCTTCCTCGACCGCGTGACGACCTACCTGCAGGACCACTCGTCGGACCTGACGGCGTTCCTCACCTACTGGGACGAGAAGCTGTCCTCCGCCACCATCCCCTCGGGCGAGCTCAACGGCATACGCATCCTCTCCATCCACAAGTCGAAGGGACTGGAGTTTCACACCGTGCTCATCCCCTTCTGCGACTGGACCCTGGAGGCCGAGGTGGGCAAGCAGAACCTGCTGTGGTGCTCCACCGACCAAGCGCCCTTCAACGAGCTGGACCTCATACCGGTGGGCTACTCCGCGGCCATGAACGACTCCGTCTTCAAGGACGAGTACACCTACGAGCGCCTGCAGCTGTGGATAGACAATCTGAACCTGCTCTACGTGGCCTTCACCCGTGCCGGCAAAAACCTCATCGTGTGGACCAAGCCCCACAAGGACGACCGCTACATCGCCTCCGAGCTGATATTCAACGCACTGCACGCGCCGGAGGGAAAGCAGTACACGATAGGCGAGCTGGTGACCTCGAAGCCGCGGCGCGAACAGACGGTGACGAACCGCCTGCTGCAGCCCTCGGTGAAGACGGAGGTGGCGATGACCTCGTACACGAAAGCCATCGAGTTTCGCCAGTCGAACAAGTCGGCGCAGTTCATCCACAGCGACGACGAGACCGAACAGCAGGAGGAATACATCCGCCGAGGCAAACTGCTGCACCGCATCTTCTCCGCCATCCACACGCTGGACGATGTGGACGGGGTGCTGCGCCAACTGCAGTTCGAGGGCGTGATAGACACCAGCCGGTCGCTGGACGAGATGCGGCAGCTGGTGCGCAAAGCCGTGACGGACAGCAACGTGGCACACTGGTTCAGCCGCGAATGGAAGCTCTACAACGAGTGCTCCATCCTGCGATACACCCCCGAGGGACTGCTGACCCGCCGGCCCGACCGCGTGATGACGCAAGGCGACAAGGTGGTGGTGGTGGACTTCAAGTTCGGCAAGCGCCGCGAGGAGTATCGCCATCAGGTAGCGGAGTACATGCAGCTGCTCAGCCAGATGGGCTATGCCCACGTGGAGGGCTACCTGTGGTATGTCTACAAGAACGAGATAGAGAACGTCAATCCCCAACAATAAACAAGAGCGAACTATGGAACCCTTCTTGAAACTAGTAGCGAAAGACCTATACGAAAAGTACGGCAACGACCTG
Source organism: uncultured Bacteroides sp. (assembly GCA_964481755.1). Lineage (GTDB taxonomy): Bacteria > Bacteroidota > Bacteroidia > Bacteroidales > Bacteroidaceae > Phocaeicola_A. The sequence continues at coordinate 4,807 of CAYZVH010000122.1, forward strand.
TCGCACGTGGCCATCGTGTTCCCAAACAAACGTGCCGGACTCTTCTTCAACGAATATCTTGCCCAGCAGGCCGGACGTCCGGTGTGGGCACCCAACTATATCACCATCAGCGAGATGTTCCACTCCCTGTCCCAGTGGGAGATAGCGGACAGCATCGAGCTGGTGTGCGAACTCTACAAAGTGTTTGTCGAATGCACCCACAACCAGGAGACGCTGGACGACTTCTACTTCTGGGGTGAGCTGCTGATAGCCGACTTCGACGATGTGGACAAGAACCTGGTGGACTCCAAGCGCCTCTTCGGCAACCTGCAGGCACTGAAGGACCTCGAGGGGCTCGACTTCCTCACCAAGGAACAGGAGGAGGCCATCCAACAGTTCTTCCAGAACTTCTCGCTCAGCAAGGTGACGGAGCTGAAGCAACGCTTCATCTCGCTGTGGAACGTGCTGGGCGACATCTACGAGGGCTTCCGCCAACGGCTGCAACAGAAAGGCATCGCCTACGAGGGCATGCTCTACCGCGAGGCGTCCGAACACCTCGAGGAGGGCCATCTGGCCTACGACACCTACGTGTTTGTGGGCTTCAATGTGCTCAACAAAGTGGAGCAACGCCTGTTTCGCACCCTGCAGAAGATGGACCGCGCCCTGTTCTACTGGGACTACGACGTCACCTACCTGCGCACCCCCAACCACGAGGCGGCGGAGTTCATACGGCGCAACCTGCGGGAGTTCCCCTCCGCCCTGCCCGAGGAATGTTTCGACAACTACGCCCAGCCCAAGGAGATACACTTCGTGGAGGCGGCGAGCGAGAACATACAGGCCCGCTACCTCTCCACGTGGCTGCGCGAGAACCTCACCGAGAAGGAGTCGGAGACGGCCGTGGTGCTGTGCGACGAGTCGTTGCTGCAGCCCGTGTTCCACTCCCTGCCGGGCGATGTGGTGAAGCATGTGAACATCACCATGGGATTCCCCTTGGTGCAGACGCCGGTCTACAGTTTCGTCAACAACTTGGTGAACCTGCAGCTGCAGGGCTTCAACGCCGAGACGGGACGCTACAACTACCAGGCCGTGGCGGCAGTGCTGAAGCATGCCTACACACAACAGCTCTCCGCCAAGACGCAGGAGCTACTCGACGGCCTGACCTCGCGCAACCGCTTCTACCCCTTCCCCTCGGAGCTGCAGGCTGACGAGGTGCTCACAACGCTCTTCACCCCCTGCCAAGGCAACCTGCAACTCTGCGTCTATCTAGAGAATATACTGAAGTCGCTGGCCGCGGCCTTCCGCCAGCAGGACGACGAGCGCCGGAAGACGGACTTCCTGAACCCCCTCTACGAGGAGTCGCTCTTCAAGGTCTACACCGCCATCGGCCGCTTCCGCATGTTGCTCGAGGCGGGCGAGCTGCAACTGCAGTCCGCCACCTTCCTGCGATTATTGTCACGCTACCTGGCATCGCTCTCCATCCCCTTCCACGGCGAGCCCGCCATCGGACTGCAGGTGATGGGTGTGCTGGAGACCCGTAACCTCGACTTCCGCCACGTGGCGGTGCTCTCGCTCAACGAAGGGAACCTGCCGAAGGCGGGCGGCGAGACCTCGTTCATCCCCTACAACCTGCGCAAGGCCTTCGGCATGACCCTGGTGGAGCACAAGAACGCCGTCTACGCCTACTACTTCTACCGCCTGATGCAACGGGCGGAGAAGGTGTCGCTACTCTACAACTCCACCACCACGGAGAGCAGCAAGGGCGAGAAGTCGCGCTTCATGCTGCAGATGGATGTGGAGGGCAGCATGCACGAGATACAGAAGGAGTTCATCACGGCAGGACAGTTCCCGCAGTTGGCCGACAGCCTCAGCGTGGCGAAGACACCGGAAGTGATGCGGCGCCTGCTCGATAGATTCACTGGCGAAAAGGCGAAGGTACTCTCCCCATCGGCGCTCAACACCTACCTCACCTGCCAGCTGAAGTTCTTCTTCCTCCACGTGGCAGGACTGCGCGAGAAGGACGACGCCACCGTGGAGATAGACAGCGCCATGTTCGGAAACATCTTCCACAAGGCGGCAGAGCGGGTTTACAAAGACCTGTCCGCCGCGAACAATCTGATTACGAAGAGCGACATAGAGGCCCTGCTGAAGGACCGCGTCCGCCTGCAGAGCTATGTGGACGACGCCTTCAAGGAGCTGTTCTTCAAGATAGGCCCCGATGAGCGGCCCGAGTACAACGGCCTGCAACTCATCAACTCCGAGGTGCTGACGAAGTACCTGCGGCAGTTGCTCCAGTGCGACGCGTCCTACGCCCCGTTCACCATCGAGGGTACGGAACATTGGGTGGAAGAGCTCTTCGAAGTGCCCGCAGGCGACGAAACGGCAAGGGTACGCGTGGGTGGCATCATCGACCGCCTGGACTGCAAGGACGGCACCCTGCGGGTGGTGGACTACAAGACCGGAGGCACGCCGCACACGGTGAGCAACATCGAGCAGCTGTTCGTCCCCTCGAAGGACCATGCGGGGCACGTGTTCCAGACGTTCCTCTATGCCGCCATACTCACGGCACGGCAGCCATTGCCCGTGTCGCCCGCCCTGTTCTACATCCACAAGTCGGCGCAGGAGAACTACTCGCCCACCCTCAGTCTGGGCACTTACAAGGAGAAGAGGCTAGTGACGGACTTCAAGCCCTACAACGAGGAGTTCCGCGACAGGCTCCACAGCCTCATCAACGAGATATTCGACGACCGGATTCCCTTCAGCCAGACCGAGTTCAAGGACTCCTGCGAATACTGCGAGCTGAAGGACTTCTGCCAGTCATAAACGCGTGGGCTGATATATTTTCACCCGAAAGCATTCGCCATATCACGCATTTTACGTAAGTTTGCCGCGACTTAACGATGCCCCGATAACCGGCTGACTATCACCCGTGTGTCCACGGACCGCGGTGAGTAGGCGGCAGGCCGTTCGGGGCACAACCTAACAATGAAAAGATTATAACGTATGAAAGTAACGATTATCGCCGGAGCACGTCCCAACTTCATGAAGATAGCTCCACTGGTCAGAGCCATCAACGACGCCGAGGCGCAGGGCCGCGACCTCCACTACCGACTGGTGTACGTCGGTCCACAGAACGACAAGAGCATAGAGCCTTCACTGTTCACCGACCTGGGTATGCCCCAACCGGATGTCTGCCTCAACGTGGACGGCACGGACTTCTTCAAGCGTATGGCAGGCATCCTGGTGACCTTTGCCGAAGAGTTGAGAGCCAACCCCACGGACATGGTGGTGGTGGTGGACGACATGACACCCACCATGGCCTGCTCGCTGGTAGCCAAGAAGATGGGACTGAAGGTGGCACACATCGCCGCCGGCACCCGCTCCTTCGACATGGACATGCCCAAGGAACTCAACCGCATGATCACCGACGGTCTGTCGGACTATCTGTTCACCGCCGGCATGGTGGCCAACCGCAACCTCAACCAGACGGGCACCGAGCAGGAGCAAGTCTACTTCGTGGGCAACCTGTTGATGGACACGCTGCGACATAACCACAGCCGCTTCGTGCGTCCCGCCTGCATGGCAGAGCACAGTGTGCAGGACGGGGAGTACCTTCTGCTCACCCTCAACCGCCGAGCGTTGCTCGAGGACGAGACCACCATCCGCGAGCTTATGCAGACGCTGTTCGATAAGGTGAACTACATGCCGATAGTGGCCCCCGTGCACGAGTACGTGGCACAGCGGTTGACGGAACTGGGACTCACAGCCCCCAACTTCCACCTGCTCCCGTCGCAGCCCTATCTGCAGTTCGGCTACATCGAGAGCCACGCCAAGTGCATCGTCACAGACTCCGGCAACATAGCCGAGGAGGCCACGTTCCTTGGCATCCCCTGCATCACGCTGAGCAACTATGCCGAGCATCCCGAGACCGTGACCATCGGCACCAACCGTTTGGTAGGCACCGATGCTGAGGAGCTTCGTCTCGCCCTGATGACCTTGAAGCACAACCAATGGAAACAAGGTTCCATCCCTGAGCGTTGGGACGGCAAGTCCGCCGAGCGCATCGTGCAGATACTGCTCTCACTAGGGGATTGACGCTGCAACTGACACCTTCCATTCCGTGTCCGCAGGGATGAGGATAAATGAGCCATGGGTCAATGGCAGATGAGCCTAGGCTCATTGGGGGTTGAGCCATGGCTCGTTGATACACGCCCTACCAAGTCATTATCAGTAGAGCATCCAGGTCGTTGTTGGTAGAACATCCAAGTAGTTGCAGATTGAGTATATAGCTCATCGGCCATTGAGTATATACCTCATTGCCTATTGAGTATATACCTCGTTGGCACTTGAGTGTATAGGTCTTTTTACGATAAGTATTCAGTCGGGATTCTGTCCCGCTATACATATATATAATAAGGTATAGAGAACCTTGGAATTGGGCAGCCGGTTCTTCGAGTAAGGGTATGAAAAAAGGAGTCCTCTAGATGAGAACTCCTTCGAGAGCGGAAAACGAGACTCGAACTCGCGACCCCAACCTTGGCAAGGTTGTGCTCTACCAACTGAGCTATTTCCGCATAAAGAAGAGACCGTGAAGAGAATGAGACTCGAACTCACACGACATTAATTTGTCACTACCCCCTCAAAGTAGCGCGTCTACCAATTCCGCCATCTCTCCAAACATGTTTGCTATAGTGCCCAGAACAAGAGTCGAACTTGCACGGCTATTAACCACTCGCACCTGAAACGAGCGCGTCTACCATTCCGCCACCTGGGCATTTGCAAACATCACAAACATGAAAGATCTCTTTTGTAAGAGCGGAAAACGAGACTCGAACTCGCGACCCCAACCTTGGCAAGGTTGTGCTCTACCAACTGAGCTATTTCCGCAATTA
>CAYZVH010000123.1:0-9630 GCA_964481755.1 uncultured Bacteroides sp.
ACGAGAAGTGACGGTTATTCCGTCAAGACAGTTACAGAGGGGAAGCACAGATGTGCTGCTCCTCTGTTGGTAATCTATCGGTAAACCCCGTATTGCGGAGTTACGGAGGCTATATGTCGAACTTCAAATACTTTGTCGAACTGCCCTACTTTTCTATCGCCCAGTCGGTGAGGTTGCCGGTGGTGGAGTCGAAGTTGATGCCAACCTTCGTCACGGGGAGGCCGCAGAGGGCGAAACGCTGGCGATAGTTCTTCAGGTCTATCTGCCTGATGGCTTGCTGGGCATCTTTGTCAAGTTTCAACTCTATCAGATAGAGGTCCGTGCGGGTGAGGAGCACCATGTCCACGCGGCCTTTGGGGGTGTGCACCTCCACGTCCACCAGCTGGCTCGTCAGCAACGAAAAGACTATGAACAGCATCTGCTGATAGTGCCCCTCGTAGTTGCGCACGTGGCAGTAGGGAACGGTGCCCATGAAATCCTGCAGCAGACGCAAGGCACCGTCCATGTCGCGCTTGCGGATGAGGCCTGACATCTTCGCTATGGTGGTGCCACCCCGCTGGGCGTGAATGCCATCGAGGTAATAGGGCAGCAGGCTACCGTAGAGACCCACGCGGATCTCCTTGTTGGGGAGGTCGAGGGTGTAGAGGTCGATGTACTCGTCGTAGTTCTTGATGGTGACGTAGCCGCTTTGGTAGAGCAACGGTGTGATGGTGGCCATGCTCTCGGTGGGTGCGTCAAAGGCGGTCGATTGGGCCTCAATGGGCGCTATGTCGGCGGGTAGCACGTCGAACTTCCTGAGCATGTTTATCAGGTAGGTGGGTGTGCCGGAGGCGAACCAGTAGGAGCCGAACTTTCGCTCGGAGAAACAACAGAGCAGCGAGTAGGGGTTGAAGACGTCCGACGAGGGCCACGCGAAATGGTATCCGTCATAGTGCTCCTGTAACTTGTCGATGGTCTGTTGGCGTGTGAGGGAGTGCTCGGCGGCCAGCATGTCGATGTCGGCGGACATGGCGGTGAGCAGCTCTTCCTTGGTGATGCCACAGATGCCGGCGTACGCCGGGTTCATAGAGATATTGAGGATGTTGTTTAATTCGCTGAAGATGCTCAGTTGCGAGAATTTCGTTATGCCGGTGAGAAACACGAAGCGCAGCATGCCTTCGCAGTACTTCAGCGGGCTGTAGAAGTTGCGCATCACGCCTAGCAGGGCAGGCAAGTTCTCCTCGTCGTGCCCCACGTCGAGCAGGGGTGCGTCGTACTCGTCGATGAGGACCACCACCTGTTTGCCTGTCTTGTTGTAGGCTTTGGTGATGAGGTCTATCAAGCGGGTGTTTGGGTCTATGGCCGGGGTGGAGATGCCGAACGCCTTCTCCGGCTTTCGCAGTATGGCGTCGAGGTAGCGCTGCAGTTGCTCCGCATCCATGTGCTTGCCGCCACTCATGTCGAAGTGGAGCACCGGATACCGCGTCCACTCCGTCTCTAGCTTCTCCAGGACTAGCCCCTTGAAGAGTTCCCGCCTGCCTTCGAAGTAGCTTTGCAGGGTGGAGACGAGTAGACTCTTGCCGAAGCGTCGCGGGCGGCTTAGGAAGAGGTGTTTCCCTCCCATGTGTGTCATGCGGTAGACGTACTCCGTCTTGTCGACGTAGAGCAGGTCGCGGTTCACAATCTCGCTGAACGTCTGTATTCCTACGGGGTATAATTTCAGTGCCATATTCCGAGTCGTGTTTATTTAAGCGGTTTACGGGGTGTGGTGGGCCTGCCGCAGGTTGTCTGCCTCACGCGGGCCACCCTCCATTCTTCCGACCGCAAAGCTACACCTTTTTATTTACATTCCTAAATTTATTTTTGTTCGTCATACTGTGTGTACTGTGGAGTATCACTCTCCTCGGAATTTCATCAACGTATCCCATATACACAGCAAAAGGGAGGAACCCTCCGCGGATTCCTCCCTTTGCTGTGTATATGGGTAACCCCATAGAGTCTGTTTTATTCCCACACGCCGTACACGATGGCGTAGTCCTCGAAGGCACTGGAGCTGGCGTAGCCGTAGAAGTAGAAGTACTCCTCGCTGTAGTTCAGCCACGAGTAGGTCTTGTAGTTGTAGCCGCCATACCAGTCGAAGTAGTTCACCGTGGCGCCCTCGTAGTTCCAGGAATAGATGTTGTAGCCCCGGTCGTCGGTGCCTGTCACCACGTAGTTCAGTTTGTAGCCGTAGTCGCCGTAGTCGTACACCGTGGCGCCCTTGCCTTCCACCGGTACCACCTCGCCTGTGAATGTCGCGGGGTCGTCGAAGTCAATCTGTGTGCCGTTGAGGGTGAAGTAGAAGTCCGTGCCCGAGCCCAGGAAGTTCGTCAGGTAGAAGTTGTTCACGCCATCGAGCTGCCACAGGTCGGAGTAGACGCTTGGCAATCCCAGATAGGGTGAGTAGTAGTAGAACTGGATGTTCTCCTTCAGTTTCTTCCATTCAGACACGGCCACCGTGCAGCTGAATGCCGTGGTGCCGTCCTGTATGGCGTAGTGGTCGGCTTGCGACTCACCGATGGCCAGGTTCAGTGTGTACTGTTTCTTCGTCTCCAACCCCTTCACGCCGATGGTCAGCGTCTGCGTTGCCTCACCGGCGGCGAAGCTCACAGTGGCGGGCACTTCCACGGCCGTCGCCGCGTCGCCTGTGGCTGTGATGGGCACCTCCACAGCCGACTCTGTCTTGTTGCGCGACACCGTCAGCTCTATGCTCTCCTGGTCCGGAGTGAGGATGAAGTCTGTGGAGTTCGTACTGTCGAAGTAAGCGCCCACGGCACCGGCTGCGGTCGGTTCACCGGGGGTGTAGTTGTCGTCGTCGCTGCAGGCGGCGAGTGCCAAGGTCAGGCACACACCGAGCATGCCTGCCGCGTATTTCATGAATGATAACTTCTTCATCGTTATTCCCTTCTTTGTTTGATGGTTAATAGTCATATTCCGTCTGAGATGCCACAGCGTCCGTGGGGTCGGGGTTTAGCACCACGGCCGGGTTGTTGTCGCGTTCGTAGTCGTAGATGTAGTAGTTGAGCCACGGAGCCACATAGCCCGTCTTCGAGTTGAGCTGGTAGCTCGTCGGGTAGTTGGTGCCCCAGTACCAGCGCGTGATCTTCTGTGACAGGCGTTTGTTGTCGAAGAACACCAGGCCCTCGCCCCAGAACTCGATGCGCTTCTGTGTCAGCAACGACCAGTTGAAATTGTCCATGCTCGAGTCGAAAGCTGTGAAGTCGGCGTCGCGGTAGGTGTTGACGAAGTACTCTAGGTAAGAGCGTCCGGCTGCCAGTCCGCTGACGTGTGCCTCTGCCTCGGCGGCAATGAAGTACATCTCCTCGATACGCATCAGCGGGATGTCGCACAGGAATGCCGTCTGGTAGTCGTTTCGCTCGCCACCGTTCAGCTTATACTTAAGGCTGGCGTATCCCGGCAGGTTCCACTCGCTGTTAGTCAGGATGGTGCTGTATCCCTCGGGCACCTCCTCGGCGTGGGCGTCGGCGGGGTCCACCCAGGTCTTCTTGCGCCAGTCGGTGTCGCTGATGCAGCTGTAGAGGTAGGCGTCTATGGCGCGGTAGCTGTCGAAGTAGGGGCCCCAGCAGATGTCGGCCTCGTTGTTCATCCAACACATCCAGGTGTACCACTCATAGGAGATCATCTCCTTGCTGCGCATCGATGCGGCCCACATCCAAGCGTGGTTGGCGGTGTTGAAGCCTGTGAGGCTGCCGTACCAGTCCTCTTTCGTCAAGGGCGAGTATCCGGGGAAGTTGATGGCTCTCTCGGCGTACGTCTTGGCCTGCTTGAAGCAGTCGTTGGCGCTGCTGATGTCGATGGCGTCGTAGCCGTCGGCGTCGCTCTTATGCTGCGTGAAGGTGGCCAGGTCGTCGGCGCTCTTGTCGAAGCGCGATGCCATCTCCAGCCACAGGCGTGCCTTCAGTCCGTACACCACGCTCACGTCGGGCGCGGTCTTCGACTGGCGTGTGTAGTCGGCCAGCAGGGTCTCAGCCTTGTTCAGGTCGCTCATGATGAAGCGGTACATCGTGTAGAACGGTGCGCGCGGGTTGTTCTTCGCCTCGTCCAGCGTGGTATTCTCCGTCACGATGGGCACCGTCAGTCCCATCACGGCCTCGGCCTTACCATCGAGGGTCTCGAATCCCGTCGTGCGGTACTCGAACATGCGTGCCAGGTCCAGATAGGCCAGCGCGCGGTAGGCCAGAGCCATGCCGCCGTACTCCTTGTAGGCCGAGTCGTCGCTGGCGTACTTCTCCACCATACTGTTGGCGTTGGCTATCAGGTCGTAGTAGTAGGAGTAGGTGTAGAGCGGGAACACCGACAGCCATCCGCCGTTGGCGATCCAGTAGAGGTAGTCGTTCGAGGAACCGTCGTCGTAGTTTCCCACCACGGGCATGTCACCGCCGAGCACGTCGCGCAGCACCATCTGGCTGGGGTATCCCCAGTCGTAGGCCACTTGGTCGCCGTTGTAGGTAAACTGGTCCACCATCATGGCGTTCAGTCCGTTCAGCAGGGTCTGTGCCGCGGTGGCCGACTGTTCTATCTGCTCGTCCGTGGCATAGTTTGTAGGCTGCACCTCGTCGATGCAACTTTGCATCATGGGCATCGAGGCGGCCCATATCATCATCGGCACAAGTGCCTTTTTCATCGATATCTTCTTCATATTCGTTTCTCCTTATTATATAGGTTTAGAACTGGAGTGTTATACCACCGGAAACGGTGCGGGTGAATGAGTAGTTTTGTGTGCCCGGCGCTCCGGATGAGCTGGTGCGGGGATCCAGACCCTGGCGTTTGCTCCAGAGCCACACGTTGTCGGCGTTGGCATAGACGCGCACCTTGCCCAGTCCCCAGCGGTTGGTCCACTTGGCGGGCAGTGTGTAGCCCAAGGTGATGTTCTGCAGGCTCAGCCAGCTGCCGTCGGTCAGGAACCGGTCGGAAGCCGAGTTGGCGTAGCTGTCGCCGAACTGCAGGCGCGGGATGTTCGATGTGGCGTTCTCCTCGGACCAGGCGTTGAGCAGGTCCTTGTGGAAGTTATATCCCACACCGCCCGAGCCGCTGGGGCAGGCCATCAGGTTCTGGTAGCCGTAGTCGAACACCTTGCCGCCGATGGAGTAGGAGAGGCTCACACCCAGGTCGATGCCCTTCCAGTTGAGCGTGGTGCCGAAGCCTCCGTAGAGGTCGGGCGTAGGGTCGCCGCAGCTGTAGTAGGTGGCCTCGCTGTAGGTAGTGGTGGTCGATAGGTTGCCCTCCTTGTCGGTCACATACCACATCGACTGGCCGTCGTCGGCCACACCTGCGTAGCGGGGCAGTCGCCAGCTGTAGATGGGCAGTCCCTCGCCGTAGAAGTAGTACTCCGACACGTAGCCCGGATGTCCGTCCAGCGTGGCGCTCTTGTTCTGCGCGTTCAGCTTCACAATCTCGTTGCTGTAGTGTGTGGCGTTCAGGTTCACGTTCCAGGTGAGGTCCTTCGTGCGTACGATGTCATAGGCCAGCGACACCTCGATGCCCTGGTTCACCATGTCGCCCACGTTCTCGTAGCGTCCGTCGTAGCCGTACGATTTGGGGAAGTAGACGTAGCTCAGCATATCGGTGGTCTTGCGGTAGAAGTACTCCAAGCTACCTGTCAGCCGGTTGCCCAGCATGGCGAACTCCACGCCGGCGTTCACGTTCGTGTTGGTCTCCCAGGTGATGTCGGGGTTACCTTTCGACTTCACGGTGATGGCTGCCTCGCCGCTGCTGTTGCGTATCTTGTAGAGGTTCATGTAGAGGTTGTCGCCTATGCCGTCGTTGCCCTGCTGACCGAAGGACACCTTCAGCTTCAGCATGTCGAGCCACTTCTTCGAACTCTCCATCCACGATTCCTTGGTGATAATCCACGCGCCGCCGAAGCTGTAGAAGTCGCCCCAGCGGTTGTCCGGATGGAAGCGCGAGGAGGCGTCGCGGCGGTACGACACCTGTCCGTAGTACTTGCCGTCGTAGTCGTACATGCCGCGGAAGAAGTATCCCTCGGTGTTGTACTTCGTCTGGTCCGAGGTACCGGAGTTCTCCTTCACGGCACCGCTCAACTCCTGGTTCTGGTAATACGAGAACATGCCCGTGCGCGAGGCTATCACGTCCTCCGTGGTGGAGCGGTTGTTCTCGTGGCCCAGCAACAGCGTCATGTTGTGGTTGCCGAAGCTGCGTGTGTAGTTCACCAACTGCTGGAAGTTCACCGCGAACGAGCGGTAGTGCGTCTTCGACACGTATCCCTCGGGGTACGATGCCGCGCTCCATCCGTAGAACGGCTGTGTGGTGCTGGTGTAGCGGTACTCATAGTCGTTCACCGTGCCGTTCAGTGTGATCTTCAGTCCCTTGACGAAGGTCGGCGTGATGTCGGCGAATCCCGTCAGCGAGAAGCTGTTGGCCACCGTGTTGTTGGTCTGTATGCGGTCGTCCTTCAGGGGGTTGGTGTTCTTCTCCACCGACTGGCGTGTCAGTCCCGCGTTGGTGCCCTCGCCGTAGTCGTACATCTTGCCGTTGGCATCGGTCATGATGTTGCCCTCGCCGTCGCGAATGTAGAGCGGATAGATGGGTGCCACGCGGCTGGCTGCGTAGAACACGTTGTAGCCCGAGCCGCTGCCTGCCGCGTCGGACTCGGTGTGGGCGTAGTTCACGTTGCCGCCTATCTTCAGCCAGTCGTTGGCCTTCAGTGTGGACTTCAGTCGTGCGGTGTAGCGTTCCATGCCCGATCCGTAGGCTATGCCCGGCTCGTCCAGATATCCCAGCGAGGCGTATATCTGTGCCGCGTCGTTGCCGCCGTTCACGTTCACGTTGTACTCTTGGCGCAGTGTGTTGCGCATCGACTCGTCGAGCCAGTCGTCGGGCATGATGGTGTACTTCTGACCGTTATACTCCACCACGTTGCCCAGTTTGGCGTTGGGGTTCAGCTTGCCGTTGTCGCCTATCAGGTACTGTCCCTCGGGTACTGAGTAGCAGTTGTATCCCAGTCCGCCCGATGCGGCTTCGTTGCCCAGTATGCTGGTGTTGGCGCTCACGTGCGCGGCGTAGGGTGTCATGCCGTTGGCTATGTTTTTGCGGTAGACGGCGGCGTACTGCATCTCGTAGTACTGTCCCGGGTCGGTTATCATGTCATACTCCTGCGAGGCGCGGCTCACCCAACCCCATTTGGCGTCCAATGTCACTAGTGTCTTGCCTTTCTGAGGGTTCTTCGTCGTCACCATGATGACGCCATTGGCGCCGCGTGCGCCGTAGAGGGCGTTGCTGGCGGCGTCCTTCAGCACGGTGATGGAGGCCACGTCGTTAGGGTTGATGTCGTTCCACGATCCGGCGAAGGGCGCTCCGTCCACGATGATGAGCGGCGTCACGCTGGCGTTGATGGAGCTGATGCCTCGGATGAGGAATGTAGGTGTGGCCGATGGGTCGCCGGACGATTTATACATCTGCAGACCGGCCACCTGTCCCTCCAACGCGCTGGCCACGTTGTTCACCGGTCGCATGGAGATGTTTTTCGAGTCCACCACTCCGGCCGATCCGGTGAACGATGACTTCTTCTGTTCGCCGAAGGCCACCACTATCACCTCGTCGAGGTTGATGTTCTCCGGTTGTAGGCTGATTTTCATGTTGGGCGCGGCCTTCAGTGTCTGCGTGCCCATGCCCAGGAAGTTGATTACGATGATGTCTCCCCGTTTGGCTTTGGGGAGGGTGAAGTTGCCGTCGATGTCGGTCACTGTGCCTGTCTTGGTGCCCTTCAGTTGAATCTGAGCACCCATTACGGGCTCTCCGTTCTCGTCCACGACTTTTCCTCCGACCGTGTTGGTCGTTTGTGCTGTCATGGGTCCCACCAGTGCGACCATCAGCATCAGAGTCGATAAAAACTTATGTTTCATAATCTCATGTATGTAAGTTATACTTTGTCCGTTCTTCTTCATCTACATGAGCACCGGCCTTTGTCGGTTCCGGTTCTCTTTCCTTTAGCGCGTCCTTTGGCTCAGATGATTCTCCCTTTTGTGCGCGGTCTCTCTTTTATTGTTTACACTCCGCTTCCGTTCTCTTCAGAAGCCTTTCATTTTGCCATTTCCCCGCTAATCATTTGCAAAGGTATGCATTATTCCGTACGTCGCCAAACATTTCGGCGTACAAATGTCGTGGGGAGGCCATCTGTCCCTGTCAGGCGCGGATGCCGACGAGGCCTATAGGGGCGGAGATGGGTGTTCTGTTTAGTGGCCTTCCTTGTCGTCAAGCTGCTTCACCATCACTTTGTCTATGCGTGGACCGTCCATGTCCACAATCTCGAATTCGAAATCCATCCATCTGAGTTTCTCGCCTGTCTTTGGCAGTCGGCCCAGCTCTTCCAGTATCAGTCCGCTGAGGGTGTTGTAGTCGTGGTCGGCGTACAGGTCTTCGTGGTCAAAGTGGGCGAGGAAGTCATAGAAGCTGTATTGGCCGTCGAAGAGCCACGTGCCGTCATCCCTCTTCACCGCGTCGCTCTCCTCTCCCTGTTCCGGCACTTGTCCCACCAGTCCTTCCATGATGTCTTTCAGGGTGACCATACCCTGTATTCCGCCGAACTCATCGGTGACGATGGCGTATTTCAGTCGCGTGGTCTTCAACTGCTTCAGTGTGGCGTACACGCTCTGGTTCTCGGGGATGAACTGCGCCTCATGCACCACCTTTTCCAGGGAGAATCCCGGTTGGTCGATGGCCAGGAACAGGTCTTTCAGGTACACTATTCCGCGGAAGTCGTCCAGATTCCCTGCCGACACGGGGTAGATGTCGAACAGGTTGTCTTTCACTTTCTCCTTTATCTGGTCTATGCTGTCGGCCACGTCCAGCCACACCAGCTCGCCGCGGTGTGTCATGATGGAGTCGACGTGGCGGTCGCCCAGGTTGAATGCGCGCTCTACGATGTCCTGCTCTACCTCCTGCACCTCACCGTCCTCGTAGCCTTCCTGGACGAAGGCTTTTATGTCCTCCTCCGTCACCTTCGACTTGTTGCCCTTGTCCAGTCCCATCATCCTCACCGCCATGGACGTGCTCTTCGACAGCAGCCACACGAATGGAGCGGCGCACACCGACAGCCATTGCATGGGGCGTGCCACTATCAGCGCCACACGTTCGGGATTGCCCATGCTGACGCGTTTGGGCACCAGCTCGCCGAACACCAGCGTGAGGTAGGTCACCGCCACCACTATCACTGTCTTTGCTATGGCGAAGGCATACGGACCGAGGGCAGGGATGCCGCTCAGCAGTCGCGCCAGGTCTCCCGCTAGCGTCTCGCCCGAATAGAGACCTGTGAGGATGCCGATGAGGGTGATTCCTATCTGTACCGTCGACAGGAATCGGTCGGGATCCTCACTCAGTTCCAGTGCTGTTTTAGCCGCTTTCTTGCCCTTCTTCGCCTCGTTCTCTAACTTTGTCTTGCGTGCGGACACGAGTGCGATTTCCGACATGGACAACAGTCCGTTGAGCAATATAAGTATAACTATGATGATGCATTCCATGTTTTTAATATCTTAAATTAGTTTGTGGCCGTTTCTCTCGCCAATTATTCGCAAAAGTATGTAATGTTTCGTGTGTTGCCAAAGGTTTCGGTGTACTATTTGTAAGCATAAAGCA
>CAYZVH010000124.1:0-9576 GCA_964481755.1 uncultured Bacteroides sp.
ACGACGGCTACCACTTCAGCGAGCAATCGGAAGACGTGTTCAATCCTTTCAGTCTTATCAAAGCGCTGAACGGGCAGAAAATCGCCCCCTACTGGTTCGGCTCCGGCACGCCGACTTACATCGTGAAGCTACTGAAGAAATACCACGTCAACGTGATGGACATCGAGAAGAAGAGTGCGTCGGTGTCCGACTTCGACGTGTCGCCCGAGCTGATGACCTCCGCTCTGCCGTTGCTCTACCAGAGCGGATACCTCACCATCAAGAAGTACAATCCGTTGTTAAGCCGTTACAGCCTCGGCTATCCCAACATGGAGGTGAAACTCGGCATGTTGGAAAGTTTGGCTCCCAACTACCTGTCGCCTGTCTCGTTGGACAACAGCTCGGTGGTGGCTGACTTCGTGGAGAAACTCTACGACCGCGACATGGAGGGTGCCCTGCAGCGCCTGCGGGCCTACCTCGCCAGCATCTCCAACCGCCTCGCCAACAAGGACGAGAAGGATTTCCAGACGGTGTTCTTCCTCGTCTTCAACCTCATGGGGGCTATGATTCGTGTGGAGGAGGACAGCGCCATCGGCCGTGCCGACGCTGTGCTCTACTTCCCCGACGCCGTCTACGTGTTCGAACTGAAGTTCGACGGCTCCGCCGAGGAGGCCATCCGACAGATAGACGAGAAAGGTTACCTCATCCCCTACACTGCCGACGGCAAGCGCCTATATAAAATAGGTGTGAACTACGACAGTGAGCAGCGCACCATCAGCGACTGGATCATCCGCGAAGAGTTGTGACGCGATTGAGCGAACGGTATCCACGCCTCTAAAGTGTCAACCTTTCTTAGTTAAGGTCAGGCAGTACTGTAAGTAGCCCTCCCGAGGAGTTAGCGGAAGTGTTCTAGAGGGTAAAACACGTAATATTACGTATTTTACCCTCTAGAACACTCACATGAGACCTACAAAGCATTAACTTCCTTCAGCAGGAAGTCCTCCACATTGATGTATTTCACGCCATGCTCATCGGTCCAGGGCAACACCTCGTCCTTTATGACGACAATCTTGGAGAAGTTGTCATCAATACGGTTAAGCGAGTTGACCTCTTGCATCCGCTTCGCCTCCTCGGCCACAGTGAGGGCGGATTGTATGTAGTAACGTTTCTCCCCCTTGTTGAGGACGAAGTCCACCTCAAGTTGCGAAGCTTTCATTTTTCCCTCGTCGTCCTTCCAACGTACGGGGACCACGCCGACATCCACACTGAAGCCACGCGCCTTCAACTCATTGAAGAGTACATTCTCCATGATATGATTCTCCTCCTGTTGTCTGAAGTTTACCCTGCAAATATACAAATATTCCGGCAGGCCTCGCCTCATCCGCCCCCTACTTTCTCTTTCGAAATGTCTTCGGCGAACGAAATATCGGCAGAGTGTTGCATACCTCACAAAAAATGTAGTATCTTTGCGGTGAAATGTGTAAGCACGCGCTTGTGGCGTAATTGGTAGCCGCGCCAGACTTAGGATCTGGTGTCTCACGACGTGTAGGTTCGAGTCCTATCAGGCGCACACACGATATAGTCCCGATTGCCACAAGGCAGTCGGGACTCTTTGTTTCTGCCATCACCCTACCCGGCTACACAGCATCTTCAACCGATTGAAATAGCTTTGTCATACGACACCCATACCTTTGCCACCGAAAAATAAAACGGCACACATATATACATATATATAATAAGGTAAAAAGTGTATGAAGGAGAACATTATCTCACGAGGAATTAAACGCTCAGCCATGGTGGCACTGACACTGCTGCTGGCTGGCAATGGGCAGAGCTATGCACAGGCCGCAACGTACAACAAGGGCGAAAGGTTGTGCGACTGTTGCGGCAAATCACTGGTAAACTACGACGATGCCACACGCAAGGCCTGGAAGGAGCTGGACGGTCAGCTGACCTTCTTTATGGCCAACGACCTGGGGCGCAACGGATACTACGAACAGAAGCCCATCGCCGAACTGATGGGCGAGATGGCGGACGTGATAGGACCGGAATGTATACTCGCCATCGGCGACGTGCACCACTTCAACGGCGTGGCCTCCACACACGACCCGCTGTGGATAACCAATTATGAACTCATCTACTCCCACCCCGAACTGATGATTGACTGGCTGCCCGTCTGCGGCAACCACGAGTACCGCGGCAACACACAAGCCGTGCTGGACTACGGGCAGGTAAGCCGCCGATGGATGATGCCTGCCAAATATTATACAAGGGTGTACAAGAAGAAAGGCACCACAGTACGGCTGGTATTTCTGGACACTACCCCACTGATAGACAAATACCGCAAGGACACGGAGACCTACCCCGACGCTGCCAAGCAAGACGTGGAGGCTCAGCTGAAATGGTTGGACCAAACCCTGGGCCAGGCCCAGGAGGACTGGGTCATCGTGCTGGGACATCACCCGATGTATGCCTACACCGACAAGAGCGAGACGGAACGGCTTGACATGCAGAAGCGCGTGCAGACCATCCTGCGGAAATACCACAACGTGAGCATCTATGCCTCAGGCCACATACACAACTTCCAACATTTCAAGATGAAGGGCGATGACATCGACTACGTGGTGAATAGTTCCGCCTCGCTGGCACGCCCCGTGGAGGCGGTGGAGGGAACGGTGTTCTGCTCGCCGGCAGAGGGATTTGCAGTCTTCAGCGTGGACAAGAAGCAACTGCGCATGTCCCTGATAAACAAGAACGGACAGGTGCTACACACCATCACCCGAACGAAATGACACACTACTGAATAGATATCAACTAGATACATATGAGAAAAAGAACATTTATTGCATCAGCCCTCTTGATGGCCATGGCCATGGGCACAACAGTGAACGCATCTCAACTAACTGACAAGAACGCCAACGACTTGACGGGCAACGAGTCCGCCGCCACAAGCAGCCTGCGTGGCCGCATCATGGGGTCGGACAAACAGGTACTGCCCGGAGCTACCATCGTGATAGAGGATCTGCACACGGGTGTGACAAGCGACATCAACGGCTTCTACACACTGACGAACCTGAAGCCAGGAACATACCACGTGAAGGTATCCTACGTGGGCTACGAGGCAAAAACATACACCATCCGCGTGAGCGGCAACGCCACGGAGCGCAACTTCGAGCTCTCCGAAAGCGCTATGCTGAGCGAGGTGGTGGTGAACGGCGCCTTCTACGGACAGCGCAAGGCCCTGCAAGTGCAGAAAGAGAATATGGGCGTCACCAACGTGGTGAGCGCTGACCAAGTTGGCAAGTTCCCCGACTCCAACATCGGCGACGCACTGAAGCGCATCAACGGTGTGAACGTGCAGTACGACCAGGGCGAGGCACGCTTCGGTCAGGTACGCGGCACATCGGCCGACCTCACCTCGGTGACCATCAACGGTAACCGTCTGCCTTCAGCCGAGGGCGACACGCGTAACGTGCAGCTGGACCTCATCCCCGCGGACATGATTCAGACCATAGAGCTCAACAAGGTGGTGACCTCCGACATGGACGGCGACGCCATCGGTGGTGAGATCAATCTCGTAACAAAGAACACACCGAGCAACCGCGTGCTGAGCTTCAACATCGGCTCTGGCTACTCATGGATCAGCGGCAAGCCGCTGTGGGACCTGGGCGCCACATGGGGCGACCGCTACTTCAACCAGAAACTGGGTGTGATGGTTGCCGCCTCGTACCAGTACAATCCCGGAGGCTCGGACAACACAGAGTTTGAGTACGAAGAGGATGACGACAAGAACGTGGTACTGAAGGAAGCACAGGTGCGCCAGTACTACGTGACCCGCGAACGTCAGAGTTACTCCCTCGCGCTGGACTATAAGTTCAATCCACTGCACAAAATCTCGTTCAAAGGCATCTACAACCGCCGCGCGGACTGGGAAAACCGCTACCGCGTATCGTACAAGAAACTGAGCAGCGCTGCCAAGAAGCAAAACGTGGTGATGCAGACCAAGGCAGGATCGTCCAACAACAAGAACGCCCGTTTGGAATTGCAGCAGACCATGGACTATACGCTGGACGGCGAGCACCTCTTCGGCAACCTGAAGGTAGACTGGGCAGCCAGCTACTCACGCGCAACCGAGGAGCGTCCGAACGAACGCTACGCTTCCTACAAATACACTTATGGCAAGAAGGAGAAAGACTACATCGATTTCGCCGACGACTTCAAGGATGTGGGTGAACGCCAGCCCTACTACAGCAAGGCACTGCCCTCGCTCGACGACAGCCACTGGCAACTCAATGAGCTGACCAACTCCGACCAGGACATCGTGGAGAACGAATGGAAAGGCCGTCTCAACTTCACCCTGCCGTTGACACAAGGCAAATACGGCAACACACTGAAGTTCGGTGCCAAATATACCAGCAAGGACAAGACCCGCACGATGAGCTACTACGAATACGATGCCGACGAAGTGTTGGGCGACGACTGGCGCAGACTTACCAGCAACCAGATTCGCAAGGACTTCATGCCGGGCAGCCAATACCCCATCGCATCGCCGTTCATCACCATCAAGCAACTGGGATCCATCGACTTCAGCAAACTCGACGGTACAGAGAACCTGGAGGAAGAGGCAGGCAACTACAAAATACGTGAGCAAATCACTGCCGGATACCTCCGCTTCGACCAGAAGTTCGGCAAGCGTCTGTCCGCCACCATCGGTCTGCGTGTGGAGCGTACCGACCTGAAGACCTGCGGCTACACGGTGAACGTGCCCGAGGAAGGCGACACCACCATGGAGCCCACCGGCGACAGAAAGAGTCACTACACCGACCTGTTGCCCAGCCTGCTACTGAAATACAAATACTGCGACGACGGCAGCGTGCGCGCTTCCATCACCAAGAGCATCTCGCGTCCGAAATATTCGGCCCTCATCGCCAACAAGACCTTCAACATACAGGACGAGGAGGCCACCATCGGCGACCCGAACACCAAGCCGGCAAGAGCCATCAACGTGGACCTCTCCATCGACCACTACTTCAAGAGCGTGGGTCTGGTGAGCGCTGGACTCTTCTACAAAGACATCAAGAATGTGAATGTGGAGTGGGCATCGAACAAATACCTCGGCAGCGACCTGGGACTGACTGGCAACTATGCCGACACACAGTTTGAGGTGACACAGAACATCAACGCCTACGATGCCCGCGTGATGGGTGCAGAGGTGGCTTACCAACGCGACTTCGGTTTCATCAGCCCCGCTCTGAAGTGCATCGGATTCTATGGCAACTACACCTACACCCATAGCACAACGCGCAACTTCAACGAGCGCCTGGGCATGGCCGACGGCGACGACGTGAAAGTGGCAGGCTCACCCGAACACACCGCCAACACCTCCCTCTTCTTCGACAAGTGGGGCCTCAACATCCGTCTCTCGTATAACTATGCGTCGGCCTTCATCGACCAGATGAGCAACAGCCGCGCACTGGACCGCTACTACGACAGTGTAGACTACCTCGACCTGAACGCCAGCTACACCTGGGGTAAGAACCACAAGTTCACCATCTATGCCAATGCCAACAACCTGCTCAACCAACCGCTCCGCTACTACCAGGGCGAGAAGAACCGCACGATGCAGGTTGAATACTATGGGGTGAAAGTGAGCGCCGGCATCAAAATCTGTCTCTAAGAGATAACACTTACCATACCATTAAATGCCGAAGCCGTCCATCTACTCGATGCAGGAAGATGGGCGGCTCTGTGTTTATTGCATAGCCATTGTTATTTGTCCTTGTGCCGGTTGGCGCGCCGACGGCGATACTCAGCCTTCATCATGGCAGAGCCGGAACCGTGCTGGCCGGTGATGTAGGCTTTCTTCTTGGCTTTGGTCTTCACCTTGGGCTCGGCGGCCACCTTCTTCTTGGCACCCTTGAACACGAGGCCCTCAATCATGGCTTTTTCTATATCCATAGTCGTAAACGATTTTCTGTTTGGTATACCTTATTATATATAGCGCAGAGGGGGGGCTACTTTTGCGGGGCGGAGTCATCCTCGTCCCAGTCCTCCTCGTCGTACTCATAGTCGAAGTCGTCCAGATCCTCCACCTCCTCGTCGTCGTAGGAGATGTCGCCATCCTCGCCCATGGCCACCAGCTCGTTCTTCAGGGCGTTCACATCCTTGTTCTTGTGGACGATGCGCTGGGAAACGGCCTCCAACTTGTTGCTCTCGCTGTTGAGGGCGGTCCACAGCACGTCCTTCAGCTCCTGTATGCCCATCTTGGTGATGGAGGAGATGAACACGTGGGGGATGTTGTCCGGCAGGCTGGGCTCCAGCATGCCCATCAGTTCCTCGTCTATCATGTCGCACTTGGTGATGGCCAACACGCGTTGCTTATCGAGCATCTCGGGGTTGAACTTGGTGAGCTCGTTGAGCAGCACGTCGTACTCCTTGCGGATGTCGTCGGCATCGGCCGGAACCATGAAGAGCAACAGAGAGTTTCGCTCGATGTGGCGCAGGAAGCGCAGGCCCAGGCCCTTGCCTTCGCTGGCCCCCTCGATGATGCCGGGGATGTCAGCCATGACGAACGACTTGCCGTCACGGTAGGCCACGATGCCCAAGTTGGGCTCCAGCGTGGTGAAGGGGTAGTTGGCTATCTTGGGACGGGCCGACGACACCACGGAGAGCAGGGTGGACTTGCCCGCGTTGGGGAATCCCACCAGACCGACGTCGGCCAGCAACTTCAGCTCGAGCACCACGGTGAGCTCCTGCATGGGCTCGCCCGGCTGGGCAAAGCGCGGGGCCTGTCGGGTAGCGGTCTTGAAGTGCCAGTTGCCCAGTCCGCCACGACCGCCCTTCAGCAGCACCACCTCCTGACCGTGCTCGGTGATGTCGCACAGATACTCGCCGGTCTCGGCATTGAAGGCCACAGTGCCGCACGGCACCTCTATCACCTTGTCCTGTCCATCCTTGCCGAAGCTGCGGCTGGACGAGCCGTTGCCGCCATGGCCGGCGAACACGTGACGGTCATACTTCAGGTGGAGCAGGGTCCAGTAGTTGCGGTTGCCTCGGAGAATGACATGGCCACCCCTGCCGCCGTCGCCACCGTCGGGCCCTCCGTTGGGAATGTACTTAGCCCGGCGCATGTGGGCGGAGCCTCGTCCTCCCTTGCCCGAGCGACAATAGATTTTCACGTAATCAACAAAATTGGATTCTGCCATATCTCTTCGAATTAACTTTAACTGTAGAATATAAAAAAGGGAGTCGCACCCCGGGGTGAGCTGTCAGCCACCGCCCCTGTGCGACTCCCGTCAGGATTTCTTGTTTACAACTTCTCGATGGCTGCGACAATGTCCGCGAAGATGGCGTCCATTGTTCCCAGCCCATTGATGTGTTGATATTTGCCCTCGTTCTTGAACCAGTCGATGAGCGGAGCTGTCTGTGAGTGGTACACCACCAGACGTTTCTTGATGGTCTCCTCGTTGTCGTCGGCACGGCCAGAGTCTTTGCCGCGCTTGATGAGGCGCACCATCAGTTCGTCCTCGGGCACTTCCAGATCGAGCATGATGGAAACCTCCTGTCCACGCTCAGCCAGCATCTTCTTCAGAGCCTCAGCCTGGGCGATGGTACGGGGGAAGCCGTCGAAGATGACGCCTTTGCTGTCCTTGAACGAGTCGAGCACGCTGGCCAGGATGTTGATCATCAACTCATCGGGGATGAGCTGACCCTGGTCGATGTATCCCTTCGCTGTCTTACCCAGCTCTGTACCGTTCTTCATCTCGGCACGCAGCACGTCGCCGGTGGAGATGTGGTTAATACCAAACTTCGCTACAATACGCTCACTTTGGGTTCCTTTGCCCGAACCCGGAGCTCCAAAAATTACAATGTTCAACATAAAACTTTATACCTTATAATATAGAATCTCAATTTAGATGTCCATCAATCATTTACTCACCAACGTGTAGATGTCCGGATAGTTGCGGCCATAGCCGTCGTAGTCCAACCCGTAGCCCACGATGAAGTCGTTGGGAATGTCGAAGGCGCGGTAGTCGATGTGTACGTCGGCCTTCAGCAGCTCGGGCTTCACCAACAGAGTGGCCACCTTTATCTCCTTCGGTCCGCGCTTGGCGAGGTAGTCTATCATATACTGCATGGTGAAGCCGGACTCAACGATGTCCTCCACAATCACCACCGTACGGCCTGTCACATTCTGCGTCAGACCCAGAAATTCCTTCATCTCGCCCGTGGACTGTGTGCCCACGTACGAGGAGAACTTCACGAAGCAAAGTTCACTGGGGATATTCACATACTTCATCAGGTCGGCCATGAACATGAACGAGCCATTCAGAATACCTAAGAAAATAGGGTCCTTCCCCTGCAAGTCGGACGTGATTTCTTCGGCTACGCGTTTCACCTGCTTCTGTATCTCCTCCGCGGAAATAGAAACAGCAAAGGTTTTATCCTTTATCTCTAAAACATCCATAAATAGTTAGGTTTGCAAAATAGACTGCAAAAATAAGTTTTTTCCCGCAATGACGACAACGTTTGCCACGAAAATCGTAATTTTGAACCCCGAAAGAACTTAGATGTAAATAATTGTGAAAATACTGACGACTACACAAATCAAAGAATGGGACAAGTACACCATCGAGCATGAGCCTGTCCCCTCCATCGACCTGATGGAACGGGCGGCACGCGCCCTGACGGATGCCATCAAGAGACGGTGGAGCACTTTCGTACCCGTGTACCTCTTTGCCGGCCCAGGCAACAACGGCGGCGACACGCTGGCCATAGCCCGCATGCTGTCGCAAGAGGGGTATAAGACATACACTTACCTGTTCAACACGGCAGGCAAACTGTCGGCGGACTGTGCCGCCAACAAGGAACGGCTGCGGGGATGCGCAGGCTCGTTCACGGAGATCACCACCCAGTTCACCCCACCCCAACTGCCAAAAGGCTGCTTGGTGGTGGACGGACTCTTCGGGTCGGGACTGAACAAGCCACTGAACGGCGGCTATGCCATGGTGGTGAAGTACATCAACCAGTCGGAGGCTACGGTGGTGTCCATCGACGTGCCGTCGGGGTTGATGTGCGAGGACAACTCGTACAACGTGCGCAACCACATCATACAGGCCGACGTGACGCTGACCCTGCAGAAGCCTAAACTTGCCTTCCTCTTCGCCGAGAACCAGGAGGTGATAGGCGAGCTGGAGGTGCTGGACATCCACCTGCTGCCCCAGTGGCTCGACGGGGTGGAGACCCCATACCGCATCACCGAGGCGTACGAGATACAGTCGCTCATCCGGCCGCGTAAGCGGTTCGCTCACAAGGGCGACTTCGGCCACGCCTTGCTGATAGCCGGCAAGTACGGCATGGCTGGGGCTTCGGTACTCGCAGCCAAAGCCTGTCTGCGCTGCGGCGTGGGCCTGCTGACCGTACACACCCCCACGCGCAACAACGACATCCTGCAGACGGCCGTGCCGGAGGCTATCCTGGAACACGACACGAACGAGGAGTACTTCACCAGCGTGAGCGACAAGACCAACTTCAGCGCTGTGGCCATAGGTCCCGGCATCGGACAGATGCCCGACACCGCCTTGGCCATGAGTGACC
>CAYZVH010000125.1:0-6757 GCA_964481755.1 uncultured Bacteroides sp.
TGTGGTGTCCTATCATCAGTGTGTCGGCAAAGCCCAGCACGATGAGGCCTATCTGTCCCACGACGATAGGGAAGCCCAAGGTAATCAGTTCCTTGTAATGGTTTCTGTATGAGATAGGTTGATAAGTCATTGGACTCGAAATAAATTTAGTTTATACTTCATCTGTTCTCTTCACTTCATTCAGCTCTAATTCGATAGAACTTCAATCGGCTCTTCAAGCGGTTCGTCGTCGCTCGCTTCATCTAGGCTCTAATTCGATAGAACTTTATTCTAATCTCTTCAAGCGGTTCGTCGTCGCTCGCTTCATCTAGGCTCTGTTCGATAGAACTTCATCTAATCCCTTAAAGCGGTTCGCCGTCGCTCGCTTCATCTAGGCTCTTTTCGATAGAACTTCAATCGGCTCTTCAAGCGGTTCGCTGTCGCACCTTCATTCAGCTCTATTCGATAGAACTTCATCTAGTCTCTTCAAGCGGTTCGCTGTCGCGCAGCTTCATCTAGGCTCTTAAAAATAGAACTTGCTCTGTACGGTAGACGTTTCATCGGGGTCTGCAAGATGCACGATAGAGGAGTCCTACTTTTTCGCCCTATAATATAAGGTACTGCAATTGTTCTCCACGAAGCAGCGCTGGGCGGTCTGTTGCAGCTGGGCGGCCGTCACGGAGCGATAGTGACCTACCTGTTCGTTGATGGCCTCCGCACGGTCTACGGTCTCGAAGTAGGCCAGGTTGGCGGCCACGTTCTGGTAGTTGACGTTGCTGATGAGAAAGTCCGACTCGAATCGGTTCTTCACCTTCTCCAGCTCCTCCTCCGCCAGGGGCGTATCTTGCAGTCGGCGCAGCTCGGTCCATATCTCCTGCTCCACCTGCTGCAGGCTCACGCCGTCCACGGGCTTTGCCGAGACGAAGAACAGTCCATCGTCCACACTGCCGGTGATGAAGGCTTCCACGTAGGAGCATACCTGTCGCTTCTGCACCAGCTCCTGCTCCAGGCGGCTCGAGCTGCCGTTGGAGAGGATGTCCGACAGCATGTCGCACACATAGTACTCCGGGCTGAGGCGGTCGCACATGTGGAAGGCCATGTAGATGGCGTCCACGGGCACGTCGCGCTCCACCTCCATCCGCCGTGGGGCGGTCTGCACAGGTTCCTTGGGCAGGTGGCGCTGTGGCACGTCGCGGCGTGGGATGTCGGCGAACCACTTCTCCACCAGGCGCACCGTCTCGTCGAAGGGTATGTTGCCGGTGACGGCCATCACCGCGTTGTTGGGCGCGTAGAAGCGGAAGAAGAAGTCCTTCACCTCCTCCATGGTGGCGTTGGCGATGTGTGAGATATCCCGCCCGATGGTAGGCCAGCGGTAGGGGTGTGTGGTGTAGGCCAGCTGGCGGATCAGGTGCGACGTGTCGCCGTAGGGGCGGTTGAGGCAGCGTTGCTTGAACTCCTCTGTCACCACCTGGCGCTGCACCTCCAGACTGTGGGGGTTGAAGTCGAGCTCCATCATGCGGTCGGACTCCAGCCAGAAGGCCGTCTCGACGTTCTGCGCCGGCAGGGTGAGGTAGTAGTTGGTGATGTCGTTGTTGGTCCAGGCGTTGTTCTCGCCCCCTGCCAGCTGCATGGGCGTGTCGTAGTCGGCGATGTGCACCGAGCCGCCGAACATCAGGTGTTCGAAGAGGTGCGCGAATCCGGTGTGGTTCTCGTCCTCGTCGCGTGCGCCCACGTTGTAGACGATGTTCACCGCCACCATGCGTGTGGTCTTGTCCTCGTGGTGCACCAGGCGCAGGCCGTTGGCCAGGGTGTGTCTCTGTATCGTTGTCACGTGGCCTTACTCCTCAATGGTTATTTTCTCGATGACGACATCCTCCGTGGGGCGGTCCGCACGGTTGGTCTTCACCTTCTGGATTTTCTCCACCACGTCCATGCCTTCGGTCACCTCGCCGAATACCGTGTAGCTGCCGTCCAGGTGGGGTGTGCCGCCCACGGTGGTGTAGGCCTTGCGCTGCTCGTCGGTGAAGCGGAAGGGTGTCTTGGCGGCTTCAGCCTCGGCCTCGGCCACCAGGCGCTCCTGCAGGGCTGCCAGGGAGTCGATGTCGTTGGCCTTGCGCAGCAGGTAGATCTCCTTCATGTGGGGGCGTGCCAGCGAGTCGAACTTCGCCTTCACGATGCCGCGGTTGATGTTCTCCTCCATCTGGGCGAGCGACTCGTCGGTGAAGACGGTGCCGGTGACGATGTAGAACTGGCAGCCCGATGAGGCTTTCTCGGGGTTCACGTCGTCGCCCATGCGAGCCGCCGCCAGGGCGCCTTTCTTGTGGAAGTAGCGCGGGAAGACGAATTCCGCCGGCACGGTGTATCCCGTGTCGCCCTCGCCCAGCATCTTGTCCGCGGGTGCGTTCTTCGAGTCGGGGTCGCCGCCTTGTATCATGAAGTCGTTTATCACGCGGTGGAACAGGGTTCCGTTGTAGAATCCCTCGCGCACCAGCTTCACGAAGTTGTCGCGGTGGCGTGGGGTCTCGTTGTAGAGCTTCACTTTGATGTCGCCCTTGTTGGTCTCTATCGAGAGAATGGTTTCGTTGTCCATATTGTTACGTTTTGAGCCGCCGCAGGCTGTCAGCAGCGCCGTGGCGACGATGGTTAATAGTAAAATGCCTTTTTTCATAGTGGTGTGTGTAAGTATATAAGTGTGTCCCTTATCCCATGCGGAAGATGTCTATGCGGAAGGGCTCTTCGTAGTTGCGGTATTGTCCGCTCACCTCTTTTTCCTGCTCGGGGTTCAGCTCCAGGGACTTCTTCAGGTCGTCGGCGGAGCCTGCCTCGTCGCCTGTCTGCAGCTTCAGCTGTCCGCGCAGTCGGTAGAAGTTGGCGGCGCTCGGGTGCACCTCTATCGCTTCGTTGAGTGTCGCCATGGCCTCGTCGGTCTTCTGCTGGCTCACGAGCACCTGCACCAGGTATTCGTAGGCCTTCTGGTTGAAGGGGTTCACCTCTGTCACCTTGCTGAAGTAGCGGCAGGCCTCTTCGCCCTCACCCTTCAGACAGGCCACCGTGCCGCCCAGCATCAGCGCCTGCTCGTCCTCGGGTGCCAGCGCAAGCACCTTGGCGGCGTCGGCGGCGGCCTCCTCCACCTGCTTCATCTCCTGCAGGATGGTGCCTCGCAGCAGATAGGCCTCGAAGAAGTCCTCCTTCAGGGTGATGGCACGTGTCAGCTCGGCGATGGCCTGCAGCTCGTCGTGTGTGCCGTGGTAGGCCTTTCCCAGCAGGAAGTGAATCTGCTCCTGCTTGCTGTCCACGGCCTCGCCTTGCTTCAGGGCGGTTATCATGTCGGCGTAGTTCTCCTGCATGAAGTAGATGTTGCCCAGGGCCACGTAGGCCTGTATGTTCTCCGGCTCGCGTTGCAGTATGGCCTGCTCCAGGCTGAGGGCGCTCTCCAGCTCGCCCAGCTGCAGGTAGGCGGTGAGCAGGTAGTGGCGCAGCTCGGCGTCGTCGTCGCGCAGGGCGTAGGCGCCCTCGAGGCACTTCTTGGCATAGTCCGCCTTGCCGATGCGCAGGGCACGTATGCCGTCGTACTTCAGTATGTCGAAACGCTTCTGGTCGTCTTGCGTTTTCTTCTCCTCCGGTGTGGCCGTCTCTCCCGAGAACAGCCGTTTCAGTAAGTTCTTCATAACGTAGTCAATATCTTTAGTTGCGACAGTTTCCTGTCGAATGGTGGGCAAAGATATAAATTTTCCTTCTCTTCAACGAAGATAAGCGGCATCTTAGCGATTTATTAGGGCCAAGCTTGGTAATTTGCGTTCCATTTGTATTATCTTTGCCCCATAAACTCAATTTTTTACTGTATGAAGAATATCTGTCCGCTGCTCATCGCCGGATTCATGTTGACGGCAACCATCGGTTGTGCACCCTATGAAGAATATCCCAGGGGAATCGTTGTGAAGACTCTCCCCAGCTCGTCCAACGGGAACCGCCTCGTGCGCCTGGAGGTCATCAGCAACAACATCATCCACGTCAGCGCCACGCCCGAACGGCGCCTGGCGGACGTCACCTCACTGATGACGGTGCCTCAGGACGACCCTGTGCACTACAACGTGATGCAACGGGGCGACAGCGTCATCCTCTCCACCGACCTGCTGAAGGCGGGCGTGAAGATGACCACCGGCGAGGTGTGGTTCTCCGACCTCTTCGACCAAGTCTACCTGCAGGAGCAACGCGGCGGAGGCAAGTCCTACACGCCCATCAAGCAGGGCGTCATCACGGGATACACCATCCGCCAGGTGTTCGAGTCGCCCGACGACGAAGCCTTCTACGGCCTCGGGCAACACCAGGCAGGCGACTTCAACTACAAGGGCAAGAACGAGGAGCTGTTCCAGTACAACACCAAGGTCTCCGTGCCCTTCGTGGTCTCCTCGCGCAACTACGGCATCCTGCTCGACAGCTATTCGTTCTGCCGCTTCGGCAACCCTGCCGACTATTCGCAGCTGAACCAACTCTTCACCTTATATAATAAGGAGGGCGTGGAAGGCTCCCTCACCGGCACCTACGTGCCCAAGCGCGGCGACACCCTCGTGCGCAATGAGGACTCCCTCTACTTCGAGAACCAGAAGGCGGTGAAGAACCTGCCTGCCGACTTCCCCCTGAAGAACTCCCGCATCACCTACGAGGGACAGCTCCGCGCGAAGGAGGACGGCCAGTACCGCTTCATGCTCTACTACGCCGGCTACGTGACCGTCTACATGGACGACAGCCTGATGGTGCCCAAGCGCTGGCGCGCGCCGTGGAACCCCAACAGCTATAAGTTCTCCCTGCCCATGAAGGCCGACAAGCCTGTCAGCCTCCGCATAGAGTGGAAGCCCGACGGCAACGAGTCGTACATCGGCCTGCGCGCCATGGCTCCCGTGGACGACGAGGAGCAGGGCAAGCTCTCCCTCTGGAGCGAGATGACACCCCAGCTGGACTATTACTTCATCTCCGGCCGCAACATGGACGACGTGGTGAAGGGCTACCGCAAGCTCACCGGCGAGGCGCCCCTGGTGCCCAAGTGGGCCTTGGGCTACTGGCAGAGCCGCGAGCGCTACAAGACCTCCGCCGAGCTGCTGGGCGTGCTCAGCGAGTTCCGCCGCCGCCAGATACCGATTGACAACATCGTGCTCGACTGGAGCTACTGGCCCGAGGCAGAGTGGGGCACCCACAACTTCGACCGTGACCGATTCCCGCATCCGCAGGCCATGGTCGACTCCATACACGACATGAACGCACACTTCATGATCTCCGTATGGCCCAAGTTCTACGTGGGCACCGACAACTACCGCGAGCTGGACGAGCGCGCCATGATCTACCGCCAGTCCGTGCAGGACAACCTGCGCGACTGGATAGGCCAGGGCTACCACTACGGCTTCTACGACGCCTACTCCGAAGAGGCACGCCGCATCTTCTGGCGACAGATCTACCAGAACCTCTATCCCCTGGGCATCGACGCCTGGTGGATGGACGCCACCGAGCCCAACGTGCGCGACTGCACCGACATGGACTACCGCAAGGCCCTCTGCGGACCTACCGCACTGGGATCCTCCACCCAATACTTCAACGCCTACGCCCTGATGAACGCGCAGGCCATCTACGAAGGTCTGCAACAGGCCGACTCCAACAAGCGCGTGTTCCAACTCACCCGCTCGGGATTCGCCGGACTGCAGCGCTACTCCGCAGCCACGTGGAGCGGCGACATCGCCTCCCGCTGGGAGGACCTGAAGGCACAGATCCCCGCCGGACTCAACTTCGCTCTCAGCGGTATCCCCTACTGGACCACCGACATCGGCGGCTTCTCGGTGGAGAACCGCTTCACGAAGGCACAGCGGCTGTGGAACGAGTCGGGCGAGGTGACCGCCGACTACGACGAGTGGCGCGAGCTGAACACCCGCTGGTTCCAGTTCGGAGCCTTCTGCCCCCTGTTCCGCTCCCACGGACAGTATCCCTACCGCGAGCCGTGGAACATCGCCCCCGCGGGACATCCCGCCTACGAGTCGATGCTCTACTACATCAACCTGCGCTACTCGCTCATGCCCTACATCTACACCCTGGCGCAGATGGTCACCCGCAAGGGCTACACCATCATGCGTCCGCTGGTGATGGACTTCGCCAACGACCCGCAGGTGCGTGACATCGGCGACCAATATATGTTCGGCCCTGCCTTCCTGGTGGCCCCTGTCTATGAGTACGGCGCACGCACACGCCAGGTGTACCTGCCCGCAGGCACCGGATGGTTCGACTTCTACACAGGCAACTTCTACGAGGGCGGACAGACCCTCACCGTGGACGCTCCCTACGGCCGCATGCCCCTGTTCGTGCGCTCGGGCTCCATCATCCCCGCACAGCTGCCAGTGCAGCACACCTGCGGCAAGCCCACCTACGACTATGTGGTGTTCCTCTACGGCGTGAACGAAGGCGACACCTTCACCATCTACGAGGACGACGGCGAGACCGTGAGCAACAGCCACGTGGAGATTCAGCTGAACATCGACCACTGGGGCGACCTCTCCTACGATGTGAACCTCATCGGCGGCGCGGAGACTCCCGACACCATCCGCATGAAGACGGTGACGGTGAACGAGGTCAGTCCACAGCCCTTCGACGTCCATGCCCATGGCTTCACGCGGGTGAATGTGCTGAAGGGTTCGTCCCAGCAGAAGAAGGCTGAGGCGGAAGAGGAGCAGCCCTAAAGCTGGGCGCTCCCGATGCCGACTGAGGATGGTTAATCTGAAGGTGTACACGAACTAAGAAC
>CAYZVH010000125.1:6857-9497 GCA_964481755.1 uncultured Bacteroides sp.
CGAACTGAGAACATTTAAACTGAATACGAACTAATACAAACGGAAGAAACACTATGAAACTGAAACGAATAAAGAGATGGACAGCGTTGCTGGTGGGCTGTTGCGCCGCCGTCCTGCCGCTGACGGCACAAGAGCTGCCCATCTACCTAGATGATACACAGCCCCTGGAGCGGCGCGTGGAGGACGCCCTCAGCCGCATGACCCTGGAGGAGAAGGTGCGACTCAGCTACGCCCAAGGCAAGTTCAGCTCACCCGGCTGTCCGCGCTTGGGCATCCCCGAGCTGTGGATGAGCGACGGACCCCACGGCGTGCGCGCCGAGATCAACTGGAACGACTGGAACTACGCCAAGTGGAACAACGACAGCGTCACCGCCTTCCCCGCGCTCACCTGCCTGGCGGCCACGTGGAACCCCGAGCTGGCCCTGCGCTACGGCGTGGCCGTGGGCCAGGAGGCACGCTACCGCAAGAAGGACATGCTGCTGGGCCCTGGCGTCAACATCTGCCGCACACCCCTCAACGGCCGCAACTTCGAGTATCTGGGCGAGGACCCTTACCTCGCCTCCGAGATGTGCGTGCCTTACATCCGAGGTGTGCAGAGCAACGGTGTCTCCGCCTGCGTGAAGCACTTCGCCCTCAACAACCAAGAGCTGTGGCGTGGACACATCGATGTGTACGTGAGCGACCGTGCCCTCTACGAGATCTACCTGCCTGCCTTCGAGGCCGCCGTCAAGCGCGGCGGTGTGTGGAGCGTGATGAACGCCTACAACAAGGTGCGCGGTGCCTATTGCTCCAACAACAAGCTGCTCAACGTGGACATCCTCAAGGGCGAGTTCGGCTTCGACGGCTGCCTGGTCACCGACTGGGGCTCGTGCCACACCACCTACGAGTCCGCCATCTATGGGCTCGACCTGGAGATGGGCACCAAGACCAACGGCCTCACCACCGACGCCGGCATACCTTATAATAAGTACTACCTGGGCGACGAATACCTGCGCCTCATCCGCGCCGGTGAGATTCCCATGTCCGTGGTCGACGAGAAGGCCACGCGCATGCTGCGTCTGCTCTTCCGCACGGTGATGAACCGCCAGCGCCCCTACGGTTGCGTGGCCACCGCCGAGCACTACCAAGTGGCGCGCGACGTGGCCACCGAGGGCATCGTGCTGCTGCGCAACGAGGCCGACCGTCAGGGCCGTACGCTGCTCCCCCTGGAGGAAGGCCGCTATAAGAAGATCCTGGTGGTGGGCGACAACGCCACGCGCTCGCTCACCCAAGGCGGCGGCTCCTCGGAGCTGAAGCCCAAGCACGAATACACACCCCTGGAGGCTCTGCGCCAACACTACGGTGCCCACGTGGTGACCTACGCCCAAGGCTATGCCGCCGGTCGTCCGCAGTACGGCAAGGTGCACCCTGTGCCGCAGGAGCGGACCGACTCGCTGCGCGCCGACGCCCTGCGCCAGGCCGCCGATGCCGACCTCATCATCTTCGTTGGCGGTCTCAACAAGAACCACCAGCAGGACTGCGAGGCAGGCGACCGCATCACCTACGGCCTCCCCTTCGGTCAGCCCGAGCTGATAGAGGGCCTCATAGCCACCGGCAAACCCCTGGTGACGGTCATCGTCAGCGGCAACGCCATAGAGATGCCTTGGCTCAGCCGAGTGCCAGCCGTGGTGCAGTCGTGGTACCTGGGCACCATGAGCGGTCCCGCGCTGGTGGACGTGCTCAGCGGCGCCGTCTGTCCCAGTGGCCGTCTGCCGTTCTCCTATCCCGCTAAGTTGGAGGACTGTCCTGCCATCGCCATGGGCCCCCTCAGCTATCCCGGCGACAGCATCCGCCAGGAGTATAAGGAGGACATCCTCGTGGGCTACCGTTGGTACGACACCAAGAAGATAAAGACGCAGTTCCCCTTCGGCTATGGCCTGAGCTACACCCGCTTCCAGTACTCCGACCCTCGGCTCAGCGGCAAGGTGCTCACCGCCGGCGACACGCTCGAGGTCAGTGTGAAGGTGAAGAACGTGGGCCCTGTAGCCGGCAAGGAGACCGTGCAGCTCTACATCGGCGACGAGCGTTGCAGTGTGCTTCGCCCGCTGAAGGAGCTGAAGGGTTTCCGCAAGGTGTCGTTGGCTCCCGGCGAGGAGCAGGAGGTGCATTTCAGCGTCACCCCCGATGCTCTGCGTTTCTTCGACGCCGACCGTCATCAGTGGGTTGTCGAGCCCGGCAAGTTCCGTGTCTATCTGGCGGCTTCCGCCGAGGATGTCCGCCACACGTTGAGGTTTGAGTATCGGTAGGGGAGGGGGAGAGAGTGTTTTTCTCCTGTGCAGGAGGGGCTTTTCACCATTGTGCAAATGAGGGCCTTCCTGTTGTGGGGAGGAGGCTCCTTTCTCCTTTTATGGAGTTAACCATCCATTACTTCAAGCATGGCCAAACATTTTCCACACAGTGAGTGGAAAATTCGAGAATGCTATCGATAGTATTGTGTTACAAGTGTCTCAGACTCTTCACATAAGACCTTCTGGCGACTTTTCGACTCTAGTCTCTTAGTCTTCCAAGGAGGCCTCTTTGTCTCTTAGTCTCGAGGTTCTCAGAGGTTCTTTTTTCGAAAATCTCCCCGCCACGGAATGTTGAAGGTTAAAGGTCCTTCGG
>CAYZVH010000126.1:0-9492 GCA_964481755.1 uncultured Bacteroides sp.
TGTCACACAGAGTTGTCCGTCCTTCTCTTCCACGCGGAAGCCTTGGGAATGCTCAGCCAACGAATCCTGGCTGTCATGCGACAGCGTAGCTATCACCAGTTGAGCCGACGTGGCATCAGTCTGCTGTAGATTGGCTTCCAACACTGCCTTGGCATCCTCAGCAAAGAGTTGTAAGGCAGACTGCACCACCTGCGGTTCGTTGTCACCGACGAGCGCATAACGAATTGTCTCCCCTTTGGGGAATTCGATGCGTTTGGCGGACGCAGTGGTCCAGCAGCAACTCGCCAGTATACCTATTATATATATAGTATATCTCAGTCGCTTCATCTCGTTCACTTCTGTAGAGTGACGCTCATCAGACCTATCACCACATCGTTGGCGGTAGACCGCAGGGTGAGACTACTCAGTTTCTTCTTCGGGTTCAGCGGAATGTCTATCAGCTGGGCCGCCCCACCCTCTATCTGTAGCGAGGGCACTTTATTCTCGGGAATGTCAGCCGACTGGGCCTTACGCTCCGCGCCGAGGTCAAGGGCGAGGGTACGGCTCACCTTGCCCGTCATCAGTCCTACCCGATAGGGCCGTGGATGAGAGAGGGCGAATGCAGGTACATCGTCGTAGTCCTGCTCTATGGGGCACCAATTCTCGGGGTTCTGCAGCGTAAGCATCTCGCAACTGCCGTCGCTGTAGGCTATGCGTACCACGCCATTCTCGAAGCGACTCTGCATGGTATTGGTGCTGCCCGCCATCAGCAAGTAGGCATGACTGGCCTTGCCCTTCAAGGGAATGGTGATGCTATCCGGGTAGTTGTCCCACAGACTGGTGTAGGCAATGTTCTTGCCGACCTGCGGGGTGCGGAAGGGAACGCCCACAGCCGTGAACACATCACCCAAGGCTTGCTGGCGCAAACCGCTGTCGTCAATCTTCGCCGTGCGCTTGGTGGAGCACCAGTCGCCTATGCCTTGCGTGGGCAGACAGAGGGTGGTGTAGGGCGAGCGCGGCGACAAGTATTTGTTTTGGAAGATGTCCGTCACGTTGGAGTTGAAAGCCTCATCGATGTTCACCATGCGGCAGCTCTTCGTCTCCACCTCATCGAAGGCGGTACCTTCAGCAGGACGTGGCTGCTGCGGTTCAGCCTCAGCGGGCTCCACGTAACCGGTAGCCGCGAGCACGATGCGTTGCTCTTTGTTGCTACTGCAAACAGTCTCCACATACTGACCATTCTCGCGGTTCTGGCGAATCACAATCTGCAACGGACGTTTGAAGTTTTGCTTGATCGTGTAGATTTCCTTACCGTTCTCACGCTTGAAGGTATAGTCGAGGTAGGGCGTGTGCACCGAAGCCTCCTTCCACTCGTCGGGGAATCCCGGACGGATGATGCACCGGCCATAGAGGGCGTCGGGCGTGATGCCATAGAGTCCTTCTATCAGGGTGCGCGAGGAAATGCCAGTCACGTCGGAGAAGTCGCGGTAAGCCTCACCGATGGAGCAGTCCAGTTGGGAAATCTGTCCGAAGTTGCCTGGACTGGAGCCGAGGTACATGAAGTCGAGTATGTTGCTCTTCAGCAACCGGTAGGCGGCATTGGGCCGACCTGCCTGGTAGTAGGCCAGGATGGTGTGCATCACCTCCGCCATGGCCACATTGTTCAGACTCCATTCGTAGGGAGCCCAGTTGGAGGTGGCCACCGTAGCATACACCTTTCCGTCGTAGCGGTAGGGGATGTGGGGGATGCAGGCATCCACGTAGCGTGTGGCGCTGTAGGCCTGCTCGGGGGTGCAAGGTCCGCAATCTACGGGTGTGTAGACGCTCCACAGGGCAGCGCTCTTGTGCAGGCGTCGGAGCCCCATGAAGTCCTGGAACTCTGCCCAATGTCCTTCGGGCAACCACAGGCGTTCGTTCATGGCTTTCTCTATCCGGTCGGCTTCTTCCTGGTAAGGCTTGGGGTCTTCGCCTATCAGTTCGGCGATGCGTGCAGCCAAGCGGTTACCGCGGTAGTTGTAGGCCGACGAGTGGGCTACGGCACCACTGTGATACTGTAGGGCGTCGCTGGCCCAGATGCAGCAATAGGCATCGTAGAGTCCGTCGTTATCGGGGTCCCATGTCTGTTTCTCCCAGGCCAGGTGGCTCTTGATGACGGGCCACATCTGGCGCATGTAGGCCGTGTCGGCATCGAAGGAGAAGTGCCACAGGAGTTCGTCGATGTAGACCAGGTTCATGTCGTAGTGGTGGAACTGGTCGTTGCGCTCGGGGTTGCGGCAGATGTATCCGTTGCTGTACATGGGTGTGCCCCACTTATAGGCTCCGCGCGAGAGGTTGTGCTCGGCATCCATCAGGTGAGGTTTCGTCACGGGCACACCGGTCACCTGGCTCTTGGCGTATGCATTGAAGTGGATGCGCTGACGGTCTGGCATGCCCAGGAAGTCGCCCATGTAGGCGGCCCGCCAACCGGGCAACGGCATGCGCCAACCCACAGCGCCATGGAGCCATACCTGGCCGCTCCAAGCCCCGTCGGCAGCCATCACCATGGCGCCACCAATGGTATTCATATACGGGTCGGGGGTATCGAAGGTGACCATAGAAGCCAGCTGCTCGCGGTCCTGCTCAGCTCGCGCATAGCGGTCGGCGTAGTCGGAGCTCATGGTCAGCGCATCGCCGTCGAGCGACACGTAGAAATCTACGTCACTATCAATTGTTCCTTCTATAATCCGCAGTTGCTTCGGCTGTTGAGGTGCCTCGAAGCCACCTGGCTTCTCCATCTTACCGATGTCGCCGTAGCGCACAAACTTGTCCGCGGAGGTCTCGCAGATGAGTCCTTGCAATTGCAGGGGGGCGGTGAAACCTTTCGTGGAGAACTTCCACACGGCACCTTCCGTGTCGTGATAGGACAGGACGGAGAGGCGCAATTCGGCGTCTGTCCAACGCGGGTCGCGCAACAGATAGTCGCGGCGACCTGCCTCGTAGCGGGCCTCGCAATAGGCGGCGGAGTCCAGCTGGAAGGTTTCCCCCTTGTAGGTCACCCGGAAGCGGATATTCTTGTTGTTCACCTTCCGGTAGAGTGCGAAGATGGGGCGGTCGCTCGTCTCTATGCGGTAGTCGGCATAACTGCCATACAAGGCCCGCGTGTAGCGGTTGTTTCCGTTCACTGAGACGAAGGCTCGTCCGTCCGGTTGATAGTTGGCTACCCGTTCGGGCATCGGTTGTGCAAGCGCAAGGGTCGCCAGCGTAGTGCCCAACAGTATTGAGAGTGTTCGTTTCATAGGTATTTCATTTATAATTGTTATTTCATTTCACTATCCACAGCATCGTAGCGGAAGTATTCATACGAGGCCACCTTCTTCGACGGCTTCCCCGAAGAGGTAGCATAGACACCCACGCCCGGACCGTTGAACTTGTTCATCTTGTTGTCCGACAGGGCATCCTGACTTTGCGTACCTCCTATGGCAGTCATCTCCTCGGGTGTCGGTCCGTAGCTGAAGGTCAGCTTCATGCCAGCCGCCTCCACTTTCAGGCAGACCCGGTCGTCGGCATAAGGGCACTGGGCCACCACCGTCTTCTGTCCCAGGTGTTTGCGGGCCAGCGTGATGGAGTCCTTCCCCTTCATCAGGGTGTAGTAGCCATTGGCCGTGCGGTACACCACCAATCCGGCCTGCTCGTTCTCCTTCCGGGTCTTGAACTCCAGTGAGGTGGTCGCCACAAACCGATGATGCCGAATGCGCTGTATCAGCATGGCCGCACAGGAGAGACTATCTACCACTGTCGGTTGCAAAGATAGTTCTAATTTACCATTCCTCAATGCCTGGAACGGTGCAGAGGGGATGCGTACCGTGTGCCAGCGCGCGTCCAGTTGGTCGCCCATGAATTCATCGGTGGGCGATGGCTGGCGGTAGGGTGTCCAGGGGAGCGAGGGACGTTCCTGTTCGCTACGCATAATGCCGTATCCGGGGTTGAAGAGGGGCGTTCCGTCCTCGAGCTTCACTTTGGCAAGGAAGGTCTCGCGTGCCAGCGGGTTATGTCCGTCGACGTTACGGATGCCCAGCGCTACGGCATACCACTCCCCGCTCTGCGTCTGCACCAGGTCGGCATGGCCGAGATTCTGGATAGGATAGTCGCGTCCGAGGTGACGATGGGTCAGCACGGGGTTCACCTTATCGGCTACATAGGGTCCCCACAGGGTCTTGCTGTGGTGTGCCGTCACGGCATGGTGGTAGCTCGATCCGCCTTCCGCCATCAACAGCAGGTATTTACCTTCAATCTTGTAGAGGTGCGGTCCCTCAGCATAGGTGGCATTGTTGGCGTGACCATAGGTCAGAATCTTGCGCTCGCCTACGAGTTGTCGCTTCTGCAAGTCCAGTTCCTGCATCCACACGGCGCACTGGGCTGGCCATGATTTTTTGAAATCCCAGGCATTGCCCACGTAGTAGCATCGACCGTCGTCGTCCCAGAAGAGGGAGGGGTCTATGCCTGTGGTCTCCTTCAGCCAGACAGGGTCGGACCACGGACCCCGTGGGTCTTTAGCTGTCAGGTAGAAGTTACCTCCCGCCTTGGAGGCTGTGGTTATCAAGTAATAGGTACCCTCGTGATAGCGAATGGTCGTGGCCCATATTCCGTCGTTATCATTCAGTCCCTCCATGTCAACCATACCCGGTCGGTCGAGAGCATGGCCTATCAGTTCCCAGTTCACCAAGTCCTTGCTATGGTACACAGGAATGCCTGGGTACCACGTGAAGGAGGAGGTGACCATGTAATAGTCCTCGCCCACCCGACAGATGGATGGGTCGGGGTTGAAGCCCGCCAGTATGGGGTTACGGAACGTAAGAGATGGTTCTTGAGCGTTCAACCCAAGAGACATCACAAATACTAAAAGTATGGAGGCTATTCTTTTCACCATGACAATGGTACTGATTACTGATTCAATGTTTCCAGAAACTCCACCTCCACGATGCGTAGCTCGTTGTTGGTCTTCTCGCCGTTCTTTGCCTTGAAGAGGTCCAACTCGCCAGCCTGGGGTACTGCCACCTCAATAATCTGTCCGAAGGCATCGGAGTCCTGGGTACTGCCTTTCAGCCGAATGGTGATGCGGTCGGAGAGCACGGGATGGTCTACAGTAAGATGCACGTAGCCCAAGCTGCGCTCGGTGTTGCCGCTCCATATCAGCGTGTCGCCGGCAAAGATTTCCAACGGATAAGAGCGCTGACGCCATCCGGTCAATTTGATGCAGATGTCGTCGATGAGGGCACGGCGTTCCAACTTATAGGTTATCCATGCGGTGCTGCGGCGACCGTCGTTCTTCCACTCACTCAGTTCATTGTCATCGTAGCTCTTGTATGCATCAGCTTGGTTCACACCGGTCTGCACGCTGTCGATGCGCACATCCACTTTGGTATCCTTGTAGGATGGTGTGAGGGGTGTCTCTCCCCTATCGAAGCGACTGGGCAGTCCGTCCGCAGGGAAGTAGGTGCTCAGTCCGTCCTTCACCTCCACGGATTGTGTCTCGAAGCTGACCGTCTCGCTACCCAACCCCTTGGCCTCGGCTGTCAGGGTCACCTTGCCGGCTTTGTCGGTAGAGCGGAGCATCACACGATTGATGCCACACTCCACGGGCAACTCGGTCTTGCCGGCATAGTTGTCCTCGCCTTGGGCAATGCCGCCCCGCCATTCCACCTCGCCTTGCAAGGTGAACTTCACCATATCATTAGCTAGCGGGCAACGACGACCTTGGGCATCGACCACCTCCACTTGTACCAGTGCCAAGTCCGCCCCATCGGCAAAGACACCCTTCGGTCCGTGCATCAGCGTCAACTTCAAGTGCTTCGGTTCGCCGGCGGTCTCTATAGAGTGGCGACTCACCTCGCGACCAGCCTCATCGTAGGAGACGGCCTCGATGGTGCCGGGTTCGTACGCTATATTATTAAAGGTATAGAGGAAGCGGTAGCTCTGCTCGCCATAGCCTTTACTCTTACCATTGACAAATAGCTCCACTCGGTCGCCAGCGGACACCACGTAGACTGGCTTCACCGTCCCCTCGGGA
The DNA here is from genome assembly GCA_964481755.1 of uncultured Bacteroides sp. Classification (GTDB taxonomy): domain Bacteria; phylum Bacteroidota; class Bacteroidia; order Bacteroidales; family Bacteroidaceae; genus Phocaeicola_A. Next base: position 6,026 of record CAYZVH010000126.1, read on the forward strand.
TAGTTCCAGTGACCGATGATGTGGGTGTGTTGGTTTTCCACATCTACCCAGCCATCCCACATCACCCGGTGGGCATAGAAGCCGTCTTTGGGAATACGTAGAGGGTCTACCACACCGCTACGACGGTAGTTCTCGGCACCACGGCCGTAGGTCTGTGTGTCGGAGAAGACAATCTTGGCACCACCAGAGTTCACGCGTCGACCCGTACCCGGGCGTTCACGCCACAGGTCGTACCAGCGGCGAACGAACTCTATGGTGAGTTGGTCTTGGTTCTGGTTGTAGGCGCTGGCATCCTTGCCCTTGTGCAAGGGACCGTCGCCCTGTTTGTGGAACGGATAGCTATACTCGTCCCAATACTTGCGCAAGGCTTCGTCGCGACAATATTCGGTCTGAATCATCGGGCTATGCTCGCTCTTGTTCACATAGAGCATCTCGCCGCCATACTCCGCCTCGCGGATGTCGAGCATCTCACGCGAGCCGATGGCACGTCCGCCATAGGGGTCATACTGGTCGCGTATGGCGCGCATCTCCAACATGTGTTCGCGGCTGATGCTCTCGTTGCCCGACTCAATGAAGATCACGCTGGGGTTGTTGCGACAGTAGATGATAGCGTCGCGCATCAACTCCTTGCGTTGTTCCCACCGACGGCCACTGATGTCGCGCTCGGCATCGCCTGCAGGGAACATCTGCAGCACACCCATGCGGTCGCACGACTCCACATCCTGTTTCCAGGGGGTCACGTGCATCCAACGGAATAGGTTGGCGTTGTGGTCTATCATCAGTCCGTTGCTGTAGTCGCTGAGCCATGCCGGCACGGACATACCCACGCCAGGCCACTCGTTGCTGGAGCGTTGGGCATAACCCTTGAGTTGCAGCACGCGGTCGTTGAGCCACACCTTGCCCTCACCGAAGCGTGTCTTGCGGAAGCCCGTGGTGGTAACTACCTCGTCCACCACCTTGTTTTCCACGATGAGTTGAGTCTTCACCTTATAGAGATAGCCATAACCCCAGCTCCAGAAGTGGAGGTCTGTCAGTGGCGAAGAGGCTTTCAACACCGTCGTCTCACCCGGTTGCATCGTCACAGGCTCGCCTTGGAAGGAAGCCACCTGCTTGCCGTCGTAATCGTAGACAGTCACCTGGTAGCCTGCCTCTACGGCTTTCTTGTATTCGTTCTTCACTTGCGACTCCGCGTGGATGACAGCCGTGCGGCTCTTCACCTGGATGTCGGAGGCATAGACGTAGACACCCGTTGTCTGCAGATTGCTGTAGAGAGGGAGCGTCTGATAGAGTTTGTCAGTAATGTGCAACCAGACGTTCTTGGGGATGCCGCCATAGTTGGCGTTGAAGTTGCGGTCGTTCCACTGGAATACGCTGTCGGTGGCGCGCTCCTTATACTTCCAGTCGTTGTCCGTGCGGACAGCGATAACATTCTCGCCACCATATTTAATATAAGGTGTCAAGTCGAAGCCAACAGCCATCACACCATTCTCGTGCAGGCCGATGTGTTTGCCGTTCAGGTAGAAGTCCGCACCTTGGCGCACGCCTTCGAACTCGATAAACACCTTCTTGCCCTTTGCCGAGGCTGGCAAACGGAAGTGCTTGCGGTACCAGGCCACCGTGTCGGTCATCTGCCAAATGTGTACCTTGAAGGCCTCGTCCTCGTTGAAGGCATGGGGTAGGGATATACGCTTCCATTCGGCATCGTCGAAGCCGGATCGCTCTGCACCGGACGCATCGCCGACATGGAGCAGCCACTGGGGATTGAAGTTGTAACGTTGGCGGTTGCCGTCCGACTTTGCCGACAGGAATTGTGGTAACAGCAAGAGGGCAGCCATCCATATAATAAGACGGAATTTCATCGTTGTATTGTGTTTCACTATGGTTTATGATAATACAAAGATTCCCAACCAACCTATGTATGACGGCCGGTTGGGAATCCAATATGATTTACTTCGCGATGTGCTGCAGGAACTCTACCTCCACGATGCGCAGTTCTTGTTTGCTGGTTTGTCTGCGGTCGAGTTCGTTGGCAGGACCACCAGCCACCTCCACAATCTGTCCGAAGGCATCGCGGTCGGTGGTAGCGCCTTTCAGGCGGATGGTTATCTGGTCGGTGCTGACGGGCTTCTCTATATTCAGATGCACGTAGCCCAGGCTCTTCTCGGTATCGCCTTTCCAAATGAGGGTCTCACCGGCATAGACTTCGAGGGGATAAGAGCGCTGGCGCCATCCGGTCAGTTTAATGCAGATGTCGTCCACCGCAGCCTTCTCGGCAAGGGTGTAGGTAATCCATGCAGAGTTCAGCTGACCATCGCTGCTCCACTCGCTCAACTCGTTGTCGTCGAAACTGAGGAACGCATTGTCCTGGTTGCTGCCAGCAGTAGCACCGAGGATGGGCACGGCACGTTTGGTGTCGGTATAGGACGGAGTCGCAGGTGTCTCACCCCTCGTGAGCCAACCCTTCAGAGTCTCCCCGGGGATGTATTCGCTCAATCCGTTCTTCACCTCCACCGGCACGGTCTTGAGTTCTATGGTTGCGGTGGGCAGTCCTTTGGCGGAAGCCTTCACCACAATCTTGCCGGCACGGCGGGTACTGCGGATGATGGCACGGTTCACACCACACTCCACGGGCAGTTGCTTGCTGAGGATGTAGTTGTCTGGTCCTTGGGCAAGACCACCACGCCATTCGCCCTCACCCTTCAAGGAGAAGTTGATGGTGCGGTTGTCCAACGGGCAACGACGACCCTCGGCATCCACCACCTCTACCTGTACGAGAGCTAAGTCGGCACCGTCGGCATGGAAGCCTTCGGGGTTCTGAATGGTGGTCAGCTTGATGGCCACAGGCTCACCAGCCGTAGTCAACGCATAGCGGCTCACTTCTTTGCCGTCTTTGTAGCTTACAGCCTCCAGTTTGCCCGGAGCGTAGGTCACCTTGTCGAAGGTGAAGAGGAAGTCGTACTCACGTTTGCCCTTACCGAGGGACTTGCCGTTGAGCGACAGTTCCACCTCGTCGCCGTTGGATACCACATAGACGGGTTTCACGGTTCCTTCGTCGTAGTTCCAATGGCCCACGATGTAGGTCTGGTAGGCCTCAGTGTCCACCCATCCGTTCCACATCACCTGATGAGCGAAGAATCCATCCTTAGGGATGCGCAAAGGATCGGTCACACCACTGCGACGGTAGTTCTCCACGCCACGGTAGTGGGTATTGGAGTCGGAGAAGATAATCTTCGTTCCACCAGAGCTGACACGCTCGCCTGTGCCTGGACGCTCTCGCCAGTAGTCGTACCAGCGGCGTACCAACTCCACGGTGAACATATCTTGGTTGTGGTTATAGTTGCGGGCATCCATACCTCTCTTCTTCAGATTGGTCACTGTGGAGAGGTATTCGCTGTTGCCTTCGCCCTCCTTGTGGAACGGATAGCTGTACTCGTCCCAATATTTGCGCAGACCTTCGTCGCGGCAAT
>CAYZVH010000127.1:0-9361 GCA_964481755.1 uncultured Bacteroides sp.
CCATCGTCGATGGTGAGTGGATGCGCGCCAACGGCACCACCCTGGGCGCTGACAACGGCATCGGCGTCGCCACCGAGCTCGCCGTCCTGGCTGCCGACGACATCCAGCACGGACCCGTGGAGTGCCTCTTCACCGTCGACGAGGAGACCGGCCTCACCGGTGCCTTCTCGCTACAGAGCGGCTTCATGAGCGGCGACATCCTGCTCAACCTCGACTCTGAGGACGAGGGCGAACTCTTCATCGGCTGTGCCGGCGGTGTGCGCACCGAGGCCACCTTCACCTACACTCCCGTGGCTGTGCCCGCAGGCTATTTCTTCTTCCGCGTCGCGCTGAAGGGCCTCACCGGTGGCCATTCCGGCGACGATATCAACAAGGAGCGCGCCAACGCCAACAAGGTGATGAACCGCTTCCTCTGCCAGCTCGCCGAGCGCTACGACCTCTACGTCTGCTCCATCACCGGCGGCAATCTTCACAACGCCATCCCCCGCGTGGCCGAGGCCGTCTGCGCCGTGCCCATGGCAGACAAGGAGCATGTGCGTGTGGACCTCAACGTCTTCGTGGCTCAGATAGAGGACGAGTTCAGCCAGACCGAGCCCTCCATCGACATGTCCCTCTCTTCCGAGGAACCGCAGCCCGAGGCCATCGACCGCGACACCATCCGTCGTCTGTTGCTCGCCATCCATGGCGTCCACAACGGCGTGTTGGCTATGAGTCAGGACATCCCCGGCTTGGTGGAGACCTCTTCCAACCTCGCCGCCATCAAGATGATGTCTGACCACCGCATCGTCGTCACCAGCAGTCAGCGCAGCTCCATCCTCTCCGCCCGTCAGCACATGTCGGACACCGTGAAGGCGGTCTTCCAGCTTGCCGGCGCCTCTGTGGATGTGGGCGAGGGCTATCCCGGTTGGAAGCCCAACCCGAACTCCGAGATTCTGCGTCTTGCCGTGGAGACCTACCGCGAGCTCTTCCACGAGGAGCCCAAGGTGAAAGCCATCCATGCCGGCTTGGAGTGCGGCCTCTTCCTGGAGAAGTACCCCTCGTTGGACATGGTCTCCTTCGGTCCTACGCTCCGTGGTGTGCACTCTCCCGACGAGCGCATGCTCATCCCCACCGTGGACAAGTTCTGGCGCCATCTGCTGGAGATTCTTCGCCGGATTCCGAAGAAAGGGGAATAACGTATACGGGCGCGGCGGGCACTCATGGTTTCAAGAGCCGGGCGGCTTGCCGCGCCTTTTTATTTTGCTGACTGGGAAAATATTTTTTGCTGACTAGGAAAATAATTTTCCCTGACTAGAGAAATTTAGTGAGCCCCTGAATGCGGTATACCTCAATGGGCGATGAAGTATACCTCAAGTGCCGATGAAGTATACTTCGATGGCTGTTGAAGTATACTTCATTTGACAAAGGCCCCGGTGGGGTGACGAAGAACCCGCTCTCATTATAGCCATCATTTTATACTTGTTCATCTCAAAAGGAATAAATATGTCTCACCGGAGTAATCTGCAAAGCCGTTTGGGCACGATTCATTCTTGGAAACGGCAGACCGTTTGGTTCCTGTTGTTTCTCAGTTTGGCTTGTGCTTCCCACACGTGTGCCACTGCCCAGGAGCGGTTTAGCCTGATGGAGTATAATGTGGAGAACCTCTTCGACTGTCGCCACGATAGTCTGAAGGAAGACACCGAGTTCCTGCCTGGCGCCACACGCAAGTGGACTTACCGGCGCTATCGGCAAAAGTTGACCAATATTGCCAAGGTGATAGCCGCGGTGGGTGAGAGTCAGTTGCCCGACCTGGTGGCGCTCTGCGAGGTGGAGAACGACCATGTGATGCGTGACTTAACTCGTTATTCATCCTTGAAGCATGCCGGATACCGCTATGTGATGACGGAGTCGCCCGACCGTCGAGGCATCGATGTGGCGCTGCTCTATCAACCTGCCACATTCCGTCTCATCACACACCGCAGCGTGCGTATCCCCTTGAAATACAAAGACCAGAAGCCGACACGCGACATACTGCACGTCGTTGGTCGCGTGATGACCGGCGACACGCTGGACGTGTTTGTGTGTCACTTCCCCTCACGCTCCGGCGGGAAAAGGCGCACCGAACCTTTCCGCATCTGCGCCGCCACCGTGTTGCGTGCACAGATAGATTCCCTTGTGAGGGTGCGGCAGGTGCCGCGCATCGTGGTGACGGGCGACTTCAATGACACTCCCGAGAGCAAGACGTTGCGCGAAGTGGTGGGTGCGTACGCTCCCGTGGAAAAGGTGGAGGCGAAGCGACTCTATAACCTCTTGGCGGATAGAACGGACGAGGGCTCCTATTATTACCAAGGAGAATGGGAGATTATCGACCAACTGATGGTGACCGGAGCCCTGCTGGACCCGTGTGCGCCATTCCATACCTCCCAGGGGCAAGCCCGGATTCTGAAACTTCCCTTCCTGCTGACCGACGATGCCCGCTACGGAGGCAAGATACCATTGCGCACCTATTACGGTGCCCGCTACCAGGGTGGATATAGCGACCATCTCCCTCTTCTGCTGCAGTTCGACTTGAAATTGATTACCGGTCAGATTGATCCTTAAAAGCCCCTTCCGGAATGTGGTGTGATTACTATATATAATAGGTATACCCGGTAAAGAAATTGATGACGAGTGAAGTGTTTCAGTAAGGCAACGCTACGGGCGTGAAGTAAACAAGGAAGAGGTCATTGTCAGAGCTGTTAAGATAGCGGAGCATGTTCGTCCACTGATTCCGGCCGATATCCGTTCTCCAACCAATCATCTATCAACATCCTCGCCATGCTCATTTTGCCGGGAATCTCCGGCAGATTGTCGCGGGAGAAGAACTTCCCGGCACTTAGCTCCGAGGCCTGTAACCGGATGTCGCCACTCTGATAGTCGGCGGTGAACCCCACCATCAAACCGCACGGATACGGCCACGGTTGGCTCCCGAAGTAACGTATGTTCTTCACACGCAGACCTGTCTCCTCGAACACCTCGCGCTGCACACACTCCTCCAGCGTCTCGCCCGTCTCCACAAACCCCGCCACGAGGCCGTAATAGTCGCCACGGAAGTTGCGGGCGTGCACCAGCAGAATCTCCTCGCCCCGGTGGATGAGCACGATGATGGCGGTGGACACCACTGGCCATATCTCTTTGCCGCAGTTGGGGCAAAGCTTACTGATGGAGGTGTGAAAGTTCATGGGAGTACCGCACACGGGGCAGAAGCGGTTGTTGCGGTCCCAGAAGATAATCTCGTGGGCCTTGCCCGCCATCAGGTAGAGGTCGTGGGGCAGGTAGTCGAACGAGCGTCGCAGCCCCATCATCAGCTGGTGGTCGTCCTCCGCCACGGGCTGTTCCAAGGCGAAGGCCTTGAAGGGGACACCGTCGAACAAGGCTAGCTCGTGGATGTGGGTCCATTCGTTCACCGCCACGGGCGGTTGTTGTTGCAGGGGCACCTGTAAGCCTCCGTTGCTATCCTTATGGAGCAGGAGTTGGTCCTGACAAAATACGAACCAATAGGTCTGTGCGTTCTGAGTCGTTTCCATCTTTCTTACTTGGCTTTATCGTTCACCGGGGAGGAGTGGGGTAGGGCAAAGGGCTCTGCGCGGCGTGTCTCTCCCGTGGGGAACTGTTTCTCTGCAAAAGTAGTGCATTATAATGAATGTATGGTCACAAAAGAGGGGCGAATCTGTCTGTTTCGCTGTGCGTCCACGGTTCCACGGTTCCGTAAGCGCTTTGCTGTCAGACAACTTCGCCCCTTCTTTGTACTTTATCTTCTCCTTTCTACGACTCCTTGTCGTTTTCTTGTCCATTGTCTATAATCCCTTCGACGCCTTCTTGTCCTCCTCTTTATTCCACCCATGGCACTCTCCCGTCAAAGGTCTACGTCCTTCGATGTTCCGCTTCCATCTATCTTTGGCCAAGGACTTTCCATCTATCTACGGCCAAAGAACTATCTTCCTACGGCCGAAGGCTCTTTTTAAACGCTCTGCCGCAGCTGGCGGAAGAGCTCCCGCTGTCGCTCGCTGAGGCCTTTGGGTATATTCACCTTGAGGGTGACGATGAGGTCGCCGAAGCAACCTGGCTGCCGGTAGATGGGGAAGCCTTTGCCCTTCAGCCGCACCTTGGTGTCGTTGTCCGTCTCGGGTTTCACCTTCAGTTTCACTTGTCCGTCGAGGGTGTTCACCAGTGCCTCGCCGCCGAGGATGGCTGTGTAGAGGTCGATGTGCGCGTCCACGTAGAGGTCGTTGCCGTTGCGTGTGAAGGCCGGGTCGTCGGCAATGACGAAGGTGATGTAGAGGTCGCCCGCCGGAGCGCCGTTGTATCCCGGTGCACCATAACCTTTCAGCTTGATAATCTGTCCGTTGGCGATGCCAGCCGGCACGGTGATACGCACGCTCTTGCCGTTGATGTTGAGTATCTGCTTGTGGGTGGTGGCAGCCTCGCGCAGGGTGAGGTTCAAGTTGGCGGTGTAGTCCTCGCCCTTCATCTCCGCGCCGCGCGTGCGGTGTCTGCCGCTGCCGAACAACTCCTCGAAGAAGTCCGAGAAGCCCTCCGCGTTGCCGCTATGATAGCCGCCGCCGAACTCGCCGAAGCCTCCGCTGAAGTCGCCGTCACCGAAGCCACCGCCGGAGTACCATTGTCCGCCCCGCCCCGCCTGTTGTTGCTCGTAAGCCTTCCGTTGGGCTTCATACTCGTCAGCGTGCTTCCAGTTCTCGCCATACTCGTCGTACTTCTTACGCTTCTCGGGGTCGCTGAGCACTGCCTTCGCCTCGTTTATCTCTTTGAACTTCTCCTCCGCCGCTTTGTCGCCCGGGTTCTTATCCGGGTGATACTTCAACGCCAGCTTCAGGTAAGCCTTCTTTATCTCGTCTTGGGTAGCGCTCTTGTTCACGCCCAACACCTTGTAGTAATCAACGTATGCCATATTGTCAAGTCTCCTTTCAGCATTGTCTCAACAAAACCAATGCCGTAGCCGTGGAAGTGTCATCTTTTATGAATAATGCCGCGCAAGGCGTAACCTCTGGACGACAAAAAGTCAGAAACTGCCCTTGGACTTTGCAATGTCGGCGGGAATCATTACTTTTGCAGAAAACTATAAACTATGAAGCTGAATCAAACCTTTTTGACGATCGGGCTGTCCTTAAGCATGCTGCATGCTCCGCTCCCGTCGTCGGCCCAAACATCGGGCTCGAGAGAAAATCCCCTGTTGAAGCAGAGCACGCTGCCCTTTGGCGCGCCGGACTTCAGTAAGATACAAGAGACGGACTATCTGCCCGCCATAGAGGCCGCCATCCGCAGTCAGCGCGACAACGTGGACAAGATAGTGAACAACCCCGAGGCGCCCACCTTCTGCAACACCATCGTGGCGTATGAGGAGAGTGGCGTGATGCTCGACCGAGTGACAGCCATCTTCTTTGCCCTGACAGAGGCCGACAAGACCCCCGGCCTCACCGAGGTAGAGGACAAGGTGATGCCCCTGCTGACGGAGCTCGACAACGAGATGTCCTTCAACCAAAAGCTCTTTGAGCGCGTGAAGTACGTCTACGACCACGAGCACGACGCCCTGCAGGGTGAGGACAAACGCCTCTTGGAGGAGGTCTATAAGTCGTTCGTGCGCTCCGGTGCCATGCTGACGGCGGACAAGATGGAACGCATGAAGCAGATAAACCTTCGCCTCTCCGAACTGCAATTGCAGTGGGGCAACCTGCTGACGGCCGCCACCAACGGTGCCGTGGTGTGGGTGAAGGACAAAGCCGAGCTGGCGGGCCTTAGCGACGCCGACATCGCCCAGTGCGCCAAGGATGCCGAGACCCACGGCAGCAAAGCACCCTACTGCATCGTCATCGTCAACACCACCCAACAGCCACTGCTCGCGAGCCTCGACAACCGCGACCTGCGCCGCAGAGTCTACGAGGCATCCGTGCACCGGGCCGACGGCACCAACGCCGACTTCAATACCTTCCCCATCGTCAGCGAGATGGCCAAGCTGCGGGCCGAGAAGGCAAAGCTGATGGGGTACGACAACTACTCCGCCTACTCGCTGGAGAATTCCATGGCGAAGACTCCCGAGCGTGTCTATGCCTTCCTGCGCCAGCTCATCGTGGGATACGCCCCCAAAGCCGATGCCGAGACGAAGGCCATCGAAGCTTACGCACGCCAGCAGATGGGAGCCGACTTCCAACTGCAGCCCTACGACCGCTTCTACTATTCCGCTAAGATGAAGAAAGAACAGCTCAACATCAGCGACGACGAGGTGAAGCCCTATTTCAACATCGACAGCGTGTTGGTGAACGGTGTGTTCTATGCCGCCAGCCGCGTCTACGGAATCTCCTTCAAGGAGCGCACGGATATCCCCGTCTATCATCCCGACATGAAGGTCTACGAGGTGGACGACAGCGACGGCAGCCCCTTGGCCCTGTTCTATAGCGACAACTACCGCCGCCCCACCAAGCGTGGAGGCGCCTGGATGAGCAGCTTCGCCGAGCAGAGCAAGGTGCGCCATCAGCTACCTATTATATATAATGTATGCAACAACGCCAAGGCCCCGGACGGACAACCCACGCTCATCACTTGGGACGAGGTGACCACCATGTTCCATGAGTTCGGGCACGCCCTGCACAGCATCCTGTCCGACTGCGGATACAATCGCCTCTCGGGCACCTCCGTGGCACGCGACTTCGTGGAGTTGCCCTCGCAGTTCAACGAGTCGTTCGCCACCATCCCCGAGGTGTTCGACCACTATGCGCGACACACCGTCACCGGCGAGCCCATGCCACAGGAACTGAAGGACCGTATGTTGCGTAGCATCAACTTCCACTCGGCATACGCCCTGGGCGAGAACCTCGCCGCCACCTGTGTCGACCTGGCTTGGCATTGTCTGGCCGACGGACAAGTGCCCACAGCCGACAAAGCCGCCGACTTCGAGCGCAAGGCGCTCGAGACCGTAGGTCTGCTCAACGCACAGATACCTCCGCGCTACTCTTCCTCCTACTTCAACCACATCTGGGGAGGCAGCTACGCGTCGGGCTATTACAGTTACCTGTGGACCGAGGTGCTGGCGGTGAACGTGGCCGAATGCTTTGCCCGTCGTGGCGCTTTGGACCCCGCCACGGGAGCCGACTTCCGCCGTAAGGTGCTGAGCAAGGGCAACACCCAGGACCTGATGGGCATCTTCGCTGACTTCACCGGCATGGAACAACCCGACGCGTCGGGTCTGCTGAAGGCTAGGGGACTGTAAACGCCCGCGAGGCTGAAGAACTTGGGTTGGAATCTTTCGCTGAACTATAAGTTCTCGTGGAACTCTAAGTTCTTGCAGGACTCTAATCGCTCGCCGCACTCTAACCGCTCGCGGAGCGGAAACACTTGCGAGGCTGAAACACTCCTGGAGCGCTAACAGCTGCTAGGCCGAAGCCTGAGAAAACTCTAACAGAGGGCAAAAGCAACTTTTTCGGACCGTGAATGCCTATGTTACATCCGAAATGAGTACTTTTGCCCTCTGATTTATAACACATATTTATATTTACACAGAACTATGGCAGCAAAACCAAGTATACCCAAAGGAACTCGTGACTTCTCGCCACTGGAGATGGCGAAGCGTAACTACATATTCAACACCATCCGCGAGGTGTTTCACCTCTACGGATTCCAGCAGATTGAGACTCCCTCCATGGAGAACCTCTCCACGCTGATGGGTAAATATGGCGAGGAGGGAGACAAACTCCTCTTCAAGATTCAAAACTCCGGCGACTATTTCGCAGGCATCACCGACGAGGAACTCCTCTCGCGCAACGCTCCCAAGCTGGCAAGCAAATTCTGCGAGAAGGGTCTGCGCTACGACCTTACCGTACCCTTCGCCCGCTACGTGGTGATGCACCGCGACGAGCTCACCTTTCCCTTCAAGCGCTACCAGATACAGCCCGTGTGGCGTGCCGACCGTCCGCAGAAGGGTCGCTACCGTGAGTTTTACCAATGCGACGCCGACGTCGTGGGCAGCGACTCGCTGCTCAACGAGGTGGAGCTGCTGCAGATGATTGACGCCGTCTTCACCCGCTTCGGGGTGCGCGTCAGCATCAAGCTCAATAACCGCAAGATATTGGCAGGCATCGCCGAGATTATCGACGAGGCCGACAAGATAGTGGACATCACCGTGGCCATCGACAAACTCGACAAGATAGGCCTCGACAATGTGAACGCCGAGCTCCTCTCGAAGGGTATCCCTCAGGAGGCTATCGACAAACTGCAGCCCATCATCCTGCTGAGCGGCACCAACGAGGAGAAACTCGCTACACTGAAGCAGACCCTGGCCGCCTCCGAGACCGGAATGAAGGGCGTGGAGGAGAGTGAGTTCATCCTGCGCACCGTCTCCGCCCTCCACTTGAAGAGCGAGCTGGAACTCGACCTCACCCTGGCACGCGGTTTGAACTATTACACCGGAGCCATCGTGGAGGTGAAGGCCCTCGACGTGCAGATAGGCAGCATCAGCGGTGGTGGTCGCTACGACAACCTCACCGGCGTGTTCGGCATGTCGGGCGTGTCCGGCGTGGGCATCTCCTTCGGTGCCGACCGCATCTTCGACGTGCTCAATCAGCTCGACCTCTATCCCAAGGAGGCCGTGAACGGCACCCAACTGTTGTTCGTCAACTTCGGTCAGCGCGAGGCTGACTACTGTCTGCCCCTGTTGGCGGAAGCCCGCGCGGCAGGCATCCGTGCCGAGATTTACCCCGACTCGTCGAAAATGAAGAAACAGATGAGTTACGCCAATGCCCATAACATACCTTTTGTGGCTATCGTGGGCGAGGATGAGCTCAATGCCGGGGCGGTGATGCTGAAAAATATGGTCTCCGGCGAGCAACAACAAGTGAAATCGGAGGACTTGGTAGAGAACTTGCTGCATAATCTCTGAGAAAAATGAGTGCGCGGGCAATGATAAAGATTGTCACATCGGTCGGAAAAGTACCCTATGACGGTGCTAAAACCCGCAAATCACGTGTAAAATCAGTGCAAAAACCTATTTTGGTTAGATTTGAAACGCATTTGAACGAAAAAGATACTTGTATTTCAAAAATAACCTCTATCTTTGCAGTGTAATAAAAAAACGTAAAGGATAATACCTTTACACTCGTTGACTCTAAAATGATATATTTCTGTTGTTGAATTAAAAAAATCTCCTGTTTAGGAGGAAACATACACATAAGTGCATGGTGAATTATAAATGGGATGGGCTGGCCCGACGTTGTGAAACGTCGGGCCAGCGAATTTTATGTAGGTCCCTTCCCGCTACGCCACCCGCTCTACTATCATAAGTGTGGTGGAGTGGAAGTACAGCGCTTCCTCCATCTTCCTTAACCTTTCTCTTCGC
>CAYZVH010000128.1:0-9296 GCA_964481755.1 uncultured Bacteroides sp.
CGTAGTAGACCAGACCCCGGATGCAGCCTGCAATCATTTTGCCCTGCCGGGTGATGCAGATATCATTCACCCGATGCTTCTCCACACCCTCTACATGGTATTTCTTGATGTGGCCCGTCTTGATATTCAAACAGGCCAACCCTTCATGAGTTCCTATCCACAATTTCTGTTGGGGCGCCATGGCAATACAAACGACATTGTTGCTCGGAAGTAATGTAGGATTGGAAGCGTCCGACTTAAACGGTCGCAATTCGTAACCATCGTATCTATACAAGCCAAAAAAGGTGGCAATCCAAATGAAGCCGTCCTCGTCCTGCGCAACCTGATGCACCATACTGTTCGGCAGTCCCTCTGACGTAGAGAACCGCTGAAACTGGACCTGCTCCGCATTAACAAACAAGCAAAGAAAGGCCAATAGCGACGTTATGGCATACTTCAATTTCATCTTCGGCCGTAAAGGTACAAAAAATCTGTGAAAGAGACTGACTGACGATAAAATCTTTCAGGCATGTGCTCTCTGATGTACCGGTTCATCTCCCCGTGGCGTGCAGATATTCGGTGATGGCGAGGCGGTACTTCACACAGGCATCGATGTAGTTGGTGCGTGACTTCTCGTAGAGGGCATCGGCATGCAAGCGGTCGGTCATGGTGGCGGAACCGCTACGGTAGGCACTGGCATGCTGCTTACGGTTCTGCTCGGCCTGCTCCAGCTGGCGGCGCGCCAAGTCCACTTGTTTGTACTTCTCGTTCAAGGTGTTCCACTTTTGTGAAATCTGCACACGCATCAGCTTCTGCTTGTCGTCGTAGTCCATGCGGGCCTCGCGGACGGCGATGTTGTAACGGGACAGACCGTGCGAACCACCCCACCAGGCGGTGATGGGGATGGAGAGGTTGGCAGCCAATATCCAGGTGACTTTATTCTGGTCGAGCACGCTGTTGTAGAGTCCGCCCTCACGCTTCGCATACAGGTAGTGGTAACTCAAGGCGAACATAGCCCCCACGGTGGGCAGCAACTCACCGCGGTAGAACTTGCGCTTCTGCTGGGCAGCTTCGAGGTTATATTTCAAGAGGTTCAACTCGTGGCGGTCGAGCAACGAGGCCTCGGGGTCGGCAAAATAAGCTGAAGGTTCCTTCACGGCATAGATGTCGTCCCACAGGAGGCTGTCCACAGTCTCTACTCCCAACAGATAGGCCAGATACTCGCGGCAGAGGTTCTTTCCGTTCTCCACCTGCAGGCGGGTGCTCTCCAGTTCGGTACCGTAGAGGTTCACCTGCATCTCGTCGTTGGGGGTGACCAGTCCGGCCTTCAGCGCCAACGCAGCATCGTGGCGGGCACGGTCTACCAAGGAATCCATTGTCAGCAACGACCGCTCGGCCTCGTAGAGCTGCACAAGTTGCCAGAAGTACTTCTCCACCTCTTGCGTGATCTCGTTCTCCTTGAGGCTGGCAAGTTCGCCATATGCTTTCACGCCAATATTAGCAAGTTTGTTAGCACTGGTCAGGCGACCGCCGGTATAGATGGGTTGCACCATACGCAGGCCTCCCACGTATCCTTGTTTCAGAATCTGCACATTTTCTGGCGAGAAATTATCGTCATCCGACAAGAGTGAGAACAGCCCATCGAGTGCGTCCGTACCCTCGAAGAGTCCCCTCTCACGGGTAAAGGCGGTTACCGACACCCCAACGGCAGGGAAATATTTGGTGAAGAGTTCTTTCTTCTGCGCTTTCATGGATTGCACGTCCAACCGTTTCTTCTGCAGGTCGTTGTTGTTCAGACAAGCGGAAGCGATGGCTTCATCGAGGGTGAAGACTGCTTGTGCGGAAAGTGTTGTCGCAGCGGCAAGCAGAATTATAGAGAGGTATATGCTTAAGTGTTTCATTTCTTTGATTTCTTTTCCATAAGTTTCCAATAAGCGCAAGGCATCACTGTCACCACAAGCAACGTGGCGGTGAGGGTTCCGAAGCAGATGACCCATCCCATGGAGGGCCAGAGGGTGCTCTCGGAGAACATCACAGGGATGACGCCCACCGCTGTGGTAGCAGAGGTCAGGAAGATAGGTATCATCCGTCGGCGGCCGGCTTCAATAGCCGCTTCGCGTACGGCCATACCTTTGGCCTTCAACTCCTCGGCATAGTCGAACATGATGACAGAGTTACGCATGACGATGCCCAACAGGGAGAAGAGGCCGAGCATGGAGGTCATGCTGAAGTCGTTGCCCGACAGCCATTGGCCGAGGGCGGCACCCGGCAGAGCGAGCAGCGTACCCACCATAGCGAGCAGCGACAGGCGGAAGCGCTTGAAGTTGAGCACCATCACAAGCAATATGACGGAGAGGCTGACAAGGAAACTCTTCACCAGTGGCTCACCGATTTTGGTATTCAGCAGTTCGGCTCCCCACTTCTTGTACTTCACATCACCGGAAAGATTGGGGATAACCTCTTCCTTCACATAGCGGTTGATGGCCTGCGACGTCTTGGCCTTGCTGAAGCCCGGACGCACATCGGCCTGCACGTTGACGCAGCGTTTGCCTTGGGCGTGCATGATATTCGACTCGCACCAGTCGGGATGGATGCGGGTGATTTGGCGCAGCGGCACGTTGCCACCCAGTGCCGTTCCCACATATTCGTTGCCCAGGTCGGTCAGGTCTTTCCGTGTCTCTTGGTCGGCAGTGTAGAGGAGCACGGGCAATTCGTAGTCATCGTCCCAGATGCTGCCGGCCTTGAACCCTCCGTACTTCATGGCCAAGCTGGAGGAGACGGAGAGTCGCGTCACACCCAACTGGGCGGCACTGATGGGGTCGAGGTCGACACGCACAATGGGTTGTTTCTCGCCAAAGGCGTCGTGAATCCACAGCAGTCCGTTCTGTGAGCGCATATATTGTTTGATGGTGTCGGCAGCCTGATGGAGTTCCTTGAGGTTTTCACCCTCGAGCATCAAGGCGATATCAGTGGAGGCCATGCAGTAGGAGAGCTGGAACATGCGGACGAAGGTGTCGGGCCAGCGTTCCTCGAAGTAACCGGTGTAGTCGCGTATCAGGCTAAGGGTCTCGTTGTTGCCCTTGGTGCGTATCACTATCTGCGAGAAGGATTTGCCTCCCATGGCGATGGGGGCAGACACCATGAAGCGCGGCATCAGCTGGCCCACGAACTGGGTGACATCCACCACCCTATCATCGGCCTGCATCACGCGGGCCACACTATCGGTGATGGCTGCCGTGTGGTCGATACCCGACCCTTTGGGGTTGTAAATCTCCACTACGAACTGGTCGCGGTCGGCATTCGGTATCATGCGTTGCGGCAGTTGTTTGAAGAGCAGCACACCCCCTACAACAATCACCACACAGATGACAATCGTCAGCCATGGATGGCGGAAGCAGCGGTCCAGCGCCCACTCGTAGCCCCGCTGTATAGGGGCCAGGAACCGCGACTCCTTGAGTTTGCTCTCAGCTAAGGACGACTTGCCTAAGAACTTGTGGTTGAGCAGCGGCACCACCAGCATAGCCACCAACAACGAGGTGAGCAGTGCCAGTATGAGTGTGAAAATGAACACTTCGAAGAAAGTAGCCAGGAATGTGGGCAGGAACACCGGTGTGGGCAGGAACACGAAGCAGATGCTCAGTGTGGCCACACTGATGGAGGGGAAGAAGTTGTGCGCGCTCATGACGGAGGCAAACCAGCTGGACTTGTGCTGGCGCAGCAGGTCCTGGTGAGCGTCGATGATGATGATGGAGTCGTCGACCACCATACCGAGCGCCACCATCAGGGCGGCGAGCGTCACATTGCTGAGCGGTATGTTGAAGGCGTTCATCAGCGCGAAGGTAATCATGATGGTGATGGGAATGGAGAATCCCGCCACCACGGCCGACCGAATGGGGAAAAGCAGCATCATCACCAGCACGACGATGACGATGGCCTCGAGGAAATCACCGAAGAACCCGATGATAGAGTCCTTCACCACCTTGGGCTGGTTAGCGATGTGTGTCACGTTGACGCCCTCGGGGAGACTCTTCTTGAAGGCATCCACCTGCTCGTCCACCTCCTTACCGAAGGCGACGATGTCGCCGCCACGCTTCATCTCCATGCCCACGAGCACCGCACGGCGTCCGTTGTTGGTGATGAAACTCTTCACCTCAGGATATTCGCGCACCACGCGGGCCACATCCTTCAGCCGCACCAACTTACCGGAGGGGTCATTCAGTATGATCTGGTCAGCCAGTTCCTGTTCCGTCCGGTAACTGGAGGTCACGTAGATGGGCATGTCAGAGTCGCCCGACTCGATGTGCGCACCACCCGTCGTCACGCCCTGCATAGCTAACAAGGCATTGATCATGGTATTGTTCACGCCGAAGCGTACCATGCGTTCCTTGTCCAGGTAGATGCTTATCTGTTCGTGCAAGACACCCTGTATGCGCAGGTTAGTAATATTCTTCACGCCCAACAGATTCCTCTTCAGGTCCGAGGCATAATCGCCGAGCTCGCGGTAGCTCTTGTCATCGCTGTCGAGCACAATGAGTTCAGCGGCAGCTTCGCCAAAGTTGTCGAGTACTGCCACGCCCAACACGCCGGCAGGCAACAGGGTTTTCTGCAGCAAGGGCAGTCCGTCACGTATGCGGCCCCACACAGCGTTGGGGTCTTTGGCACCCTCGTCGTTGAGCATGACCATCATGGAGCAATATCCGTCGCTGGACGATGAGGTGGTCTCCTCGGCATTCACTTCGTTGAAGCTGAAGACGTAATCCTCCAACCGATTGGTCAGCTGCTGCTCCACCTCCTCGGCAGAGGCACCGGGGTAGACAGCCACCACCATTCCCACAGCCATCTTGAACTCGGGGAACTCCTGCTTAGGCATCTTCCACAGCGAGAAGAGGCCGGCGCCTACCAGCAGCAGGATGAAGAACACAACCAGCCGGTGGTTGTGCATAGTGGCCTTGGTAAAGTTCGGCATTTCCATCAGTCAACCTCCTTTATGGCCTGTCCCTCACAAATCTTGGTCTGGCCCTCCACGATGATGTGGTCACCATCGTTGATGCCTTCGTACACCACCACGCCATCCTTAGCGTAGATGCCTATCACCACAGACTGGCGGTAGGCCTTGCCGTCGCGCACCACCCACACGTAATGGTCGTCTTCGGTATTCACCTTCACGGCACTGACGGGCAACACGAAGCCCTTCTGTCCGCGGGTGCTCTGCGGCCACAGCTGTACGTTGCACACCATACCCTGCATGAGCCGGTGGTCGCGGTTGCTCACGTTGAGCCGCACCTCGTAGCTGTGTGTCAGCGGGTCGCTGGACACGCCGACTGCGTCCACTTTGGCGTCAAAGAAGACGGAGTCGCCCAGGGCGAGCACACAGATCTTCGCCTCGTCGCCTTTCTTTATCTTGGAGATTTCCCGCTCGGGGATAGGTGTCTTGGCCACCACCTCACTGAGGTCGAGGATGGTGAAGGCGGACATCACCAGACCGTAGTTCTCGCCCACCTCTATCTTGCGCTTGCCGATGACACCGGCCACAGGGGCATAGAGCTTGGTGTCCTTGAGTCGTTTCTCGGCCGAGGCGTACATGCTGCGCGCCTGTTCGAGCTTGGTCTGCACCTCCACATATTTGATGTCGGACACGCTCTGCTCGTCGTGCATCATGTTCACGCGCCGCATGGCGTCCTCCGCCTGGTCGAGCGTGGCCTTGGCCATGTTGTAGCTGTTCTGCATGTCCTGCGGGTCGAGCTCGGCCAACAGCTGTCCCTTGGTCACAGGGTCGCCCTCGTCCACATACACCTTGGCCACGGTGCCAGGCACGGTGAAGCCCACGGCAGTGGAGGCTTTGGCCTCTATCTGACCTACATAATACCCCTTGTTCTCGAGGGTGCAGAGCGAGGCCGTCATAGTCTTGCAAGGCTGGGCTTCGGCGGTGCCGTTAACTTTTTTCTCGGTACATGCCGCAGTGCCCGTAAGCGCGAGGGCTAGTAGAAAGAGTGTGACGATGTTGTTAGTTTTCATTATTCGTTGTGTTCGTTTGTGCTGTTGCGGTAAGATACGAACCTTGCCTATTAGCGGGCAAAGATACAACTATTCGCCCAAATAATCCGAATTATTGGAAGGTTTTAGTGGATTATGTAATCGGGGGCATAACATCCGTCATTCGTCTACCCACCGAAGGCGGAATTTCACTACCTTTGCACCCGAGAAAACAACCGGAGAAAAGGATATGTCGGACAACAGTCGGAAAACAGAGAGTCTGCTGGCGCTCATTCGCAAGGGCGAGCCGCTCACACTGGGGCAACAGGTGAAACTCACCTTCCAGCTCAGTGTGCCAGCCATCATCGCGCAGTTCTCGTCCATCGTGATGCAGTACATCGACGCGTCGATGGTGGGCAGTCTGGGTGCCGAGGCATCGGCCTCCATCGGACTGGTGTCGACCACCACGTGGCTCTTCTCCGGTCTGTGCGCCTCGGCCGCCACGGGATTCTCCGTGCAGGTGGCCCACAAGATAGGGGCCGGCGACATGGAGGGTGCGCGCGACGTGCTGCGGCAGTCGCTCATCATCATCCTCGCCTTCGGTCTGTTGCTGGGCGCGGTGGGCGTTTGCATCAGCGGCGCGCTGCCCGGCTGGCTGGGAGGCGACCCTTCCATCCGACACAACGCCTCGCTCTACTTCTGCATCTTCTCGCTGGTGTTGCCCGCCTTGCAGATGGAATTTCTGGTGGGCGGGATGCTGCGCTGCAGCGGCAACATGCAGGTGCCGAGCTTGGCAGGCGTGGCGATGTGTCTGCTCGACGTCGTCTTCAACTACCTGCTGATATTCCCCTCGCACGAATGGACAATAGGCGGTGCTACCATCACGCTGCCGGGAGCAGGACTGGGCGTGGTAGGCGCGGCCCTCGGGACGGCAGCTGCCGAGGTGACGGTGGCCGGAGTGATTCTGTGGTATCTGCTCACCCGCTCGGACAAGCTGAAGCTGAAGGGCGAGCGGGGACGCTTCCGTCCACATTCCCGCATACTGAAGAACGCCGTTCGCATCGGACTCCCAATGGGCGTGGAGCATACCTTCATCTGTTGCGCCCAGATTATGACGACCCTCATCGTGGCCCCGCTGGGAGTGTGCGCCATAGCCGCCAACTCGTTCGCCATCACGGCGGAGAGCCTGTGCTATATGCCCGGCTACGGCATTGCCGACGCCGCAACCACCTTGGTGGGACAGAGCATCGGTGCCGGACGGCTGAAGCTGACACGCAGCCTGGCGAACATCACCGTGCTGATGGGAATGGGCGTCATGGGTGTGATGGGTGTGCTGATGTATGTGTTCGCGCCGGAGATCATCGGCCTGATGACTCCCATCGAGGAGATACGGCAGCTGGGCGTGATGGTCCTGCGCATAGAGGCTTTCGCCGAGCCCATGTTCGCGGCGTCCATCGTGGCCTATTCGGTGTTCATCGGTGCCACGGACACCTTCGTGCCCTGCCTGATGAACCTCTTCAGCATCTGGGCGGTGCGCCTGTCGCTGGCGGCTTGGCTCGCCCCTACCCTGGGACTGAAGGGCGTGTGGATAGCCATGTGCGTGGAGCTGTGCTTCCGGGGGGTGATATTCCTCGTCCGCCTGAAGCGGGAGCGATGGATGAAAAAAGTATTGCGTAACAACTAAAACAAGACATAGAGAGACATGAAGCTGATAAAAGATGCTGAGTTCGGGGGCGAGCGTCCCTTGTTCGAGTCGCACGACCTCCGTCTGGAGGATGTGACGATACGTGCCGGCGAGTCGGCCCTGAAGGAGTGTAGCAACATAGAGGCGGTGCACTGCCGCTTCGAGGGTAACTACCCATTCTGGCACGTGCATGGGTTCGTGATAGACCACTGTTACTTCGACGTGGGCGGACGGTCGGCGCTGTGGTACTGCGACCACCTGCGGATGACCGACACGGTGATAGACGCGCCGAAGATGTTTCGCGAGATGAGCGATCTGGAGCTGGAGAAGGTGACGATGAACGATGCCGACGAGACGTTCTGGCGCTGCCAGGGCATCCGCGTCAAGGACCTGGTGTTGCACGGTGGCACCTACCCCTTCATGCTGAGCCACGACATCCGCGTGGATGGACTGGAGAGCGACAGCAAGTACGTGTTCCAATATACGAGGGACGTGGAGATACACAACGCCCACATCACGACGAAGGATGCCTTTTGGGAGGTGGAGAACGTCACCGTCTACGACTCGGAGCTGAACGGCGAGTACCTGGGTTGGCACTCGAAGAACCTGCGATTGGTCAACTGCCACATCACCGGCGAGCAACCGCTCTGCTACGCCCAGGACCTGGTGCTGGAGAACTGCACCTTCGGCCCCGACTGCGACCGGGCCTTCGAGTACAGCACCCTGCGGGCGGACATCCGTGGGAGCATCACCAACGTGAAGAACCCCATGTCGGGAAGCATCGTGGCGGACGAGATTGGGTCCGTCACCATCGACGCCAACATCAAAGCACCTGCCGACTGCGAGATACGGTTGCGCGACGGACGGACTTACGCGTACGACAAACGGCGGTTCCTGTGAGGGCAATGGTTCTGACTTTTGAGAATTAAGCGTCTGTCCTTGGCGACAGACGTATCACTACATATATGTAATAAAGGTAAAAACGTTATGAAATACGACTTCGATAAACAGATTTCCCGAAGGGGAACAAACTGCTGCAAGTGGGACAGCGCCACACGCGACGATGTGCTGCCCATGTGGGTGGCCGACATGGATTTCGAGACGGCACCTGCCATCGTCGATGCCTTGCGCCAACGGGTGGAGCACGGCATCTATGGCTACACACACGTGCCCGACAGTTACTACGAGGCGGTGGTCCGTTGGTTCGACCGTCGCCACGCTTGGCGGATGGACCGCCAGTGGATGATCTACACCATCGGTGTGGTGCCTGCCGTGTCGGCCGTCATCAAGGCACTGACCGTGCCGGGCGACAAGGTGCTGGTGCAGACGCCGGTCTACAACTGCTTCTTCCCTGCCATCCGCAACAACAAGTGCGAGGCGCTCTGCTCGCCGCTCGTCTACGCCAACCACACCTACACCATCGACTTCGACGACCTGGAGCGGAAAGCCGCCGACCCACGGGCGAAGGTGATGCTGCTCTGCAACCCTCACAACCCCGCCGGCCGTGTGTGGACGGTGGAGGAGCTGACGCGCATCGGCGAGATTTGCATCCGCCACGGGGTGACGGTCATCGCGGACGAGATCCATTGCGAGTTCGTCTTCCCAGGTCACCGCTACACGCCGTTCGCCTCCATCTCGGAGGAGTTTCTGCACCACTCGG
>CAYZVH010000129.1:0-9266 GCA_964481755.1 uncultured Bacteroides sp.
AGCACCGAGAACCACCATTTGTTCTGCTCATCGTCCCAAACGGCTCTCACCTCCCTGTCCTTATAGAATCGTATAGATATCTTCTTGTCCATCCGCAGTCTCGTTTTTAGGTATGATAAAATAATGTAACCCACCGGACTATACTGCAAAGATAGTGCAAATCGAAGACAGAATAACAAGTTTACTTGATTATTATGTTGAGATGTAGCCTATCTTATCCAAAGATAGTGATTTTTCCCGACATCTTTCGAGCCTATTCCTTCGCTTTTTACACCGGAATGAGCAACTCGACGCCCGGCTACGCGAGAGGCCGCCAGAGGATTCATCCAATGTGCGAACCCCGTCGTAATCGTTGCAGGATGCCGACGCGATGATGCGAAAATCCGCACTCGGATGGTGTTTGACAACTGCCAAACACGTGTTTGACAATTGCCGTACACGTGGATGGCAATTGCCGTACACACGTTTGACAATTGCCAAAGCATAAAGAAATCTAAATTTTCGCGGCAACGCGCCTAATTCCTTACATCGTGATGTATATTTGCAGAAGTGGGCGCGAGGGCGCTCACAGGACCTTCGGGCCGGTGGAACTGAGTAATAACCGATAAACACTAACGAACATGAAATTAAAGTACGATGTCTATGCCATCAACAACGCGACGGGTAGCGGGGAGAAGAGACCATACGTCCGCATCATCCAACACGAGCCGATGACCGCCAAACAACTGCAGGAGAAGATACAGAGCCGATGCTCACTGACCAAAGGAGACGTGGCGGCCGTGCTGACGGAACTGCACGACATTTGCGTCAACGAGCTCCAGTCGGGCCGACGTTTCTACATCCCCGAAATCGGCTATTTCTCGCTGTCTGCCAGCCTGGAGATGCCCGAGGAGAAACCCGACAAGAAAGTCACAGGCAAGGAGGTGCGTCTGAGCGGCATCAACTTCCGCCCCGAGGCCAATCTGCTGCAAGAGGTGCAGAGCGGACTGCATTTTGAGCGATCGCGGTACTCGAGCCGTTCCACCGTTTACACGGAAGAAAAGCTGTTGGCGAAAATCAAGGAGTACCTGAAGGAGAACCGCTACATCACCAGCCACGTGATGCGCACCCAGTTCGGCCTGACGAACTACACAGCGCAGAAGTGGCTCAAGCATTTCTGCGACAAAGGGGTCTTAATAAAGGAAGGGGCATTGCGGTCGCCCATCTACGTGCTGAGCGCAACCGAGGCCGGCGAGGGCGATTAACCCCGTAACGCAAGAGATTTATGAGAATAGAACACGCCGCCTTATATTGTAGAGACCTGGAGGGGATGAGGTCTTTCTTCGAGAGATACTTCCAAGGGAAGTCCAACGACCTCTACCACAACCCGCGGACAGGGCTCCGCACCTACATCCTCACGTTCCCCGACGGCGGAGCGAGGCTTGAACTCATGACACGCCCCGAAGTGGACGGAGACAATGAAGACCTTTACCGCACTGGCTTCATCCATCTCTCTTTCGCCGCAGGAAGCAAGACGGCAGTAGACGAACTGACCGCCAGACTCAATGCTGACGGATACGAGACCATCAGCGGCCCTCGCACCACAGGCGACGGATACTACGAAAGCCAAGTGAAAGGACTCGAGGGGATACTGTTGGAAATCACGATATAATCCACACGTCGAGGGAATAATCCAAAATAGCCATATACTCACAAGGGGATGAGTATATGACTATTTTTGCATGTAACGGCGGAAGAGGTAAAGATATGCGTATTGCCAATAACAACGAAGGCCAACGTAACTTTTTAATAGGGTCTGTTCTCCGTCTCTTATGGAGAGACGGAGATGCAACCGCAAACGTAATAAAATGGAGTGATACGAAAGAATGTTAGCCCGGGAATCTGCCGCCTTGCTGCTATAGAACATAGTTTGTTTAGCAAAACAGCACGATTATCGGCAGGACATCGTTGACTTTTACAGCCCTCCGCACCTTCTCCGTCTCTCCATAAGAGACGGAGACGAGTGAAACAAAGTTTCTATCGGGTTGTGACGACATCTGGCACACTCGATGAAGACCTTCACCGAAACAAACATAAAACTAATGAATATGGCATCAAATTTTGACGAGATCTTGTCGTCGCTGTTAGAGCGGATGGACAAGGAACCCAATCAGAGCGCAGATGCTTTGATTGAGAAGGAGTGTAACAAACTGAACCTCTCGGAACAGAGCAAGGCCGTGCTGGCCGAAACGAACGAGCTGATAGACGGCTTTGCCGAGAACATGAACTCCCTGCAGGCAGCAAAAGCCAACGGGACTTCCCGTAAGGAGTGGCTCTTGCAGCAGATGGATAAAACGCTGGAAGGCCGCGACGAGGCGGAAAAAGCTAAAGTCATCACGGTCATTTCCGATGCTTGTGAGAATCAGAACAACGAAACACTAAAGACTGAGGAGGAATAAGACTTATGACATACGAAGAATACAATGAGGACTATGGCCGTAATGAGTTCGGGACAGCCACTGAAAGCGAAATAAGTAAGTACGATGCCCTCCAGTCGCTGTTGGCAGGCGAGGAACTCGGAGAAGAGGAAGTGAAAAGCCTCCGCCAGTTTGAGTGCGTGGAGAGATTCCTGGGAACTCCCATGGGAGACGCCTCTGAGGCAAAGCTTAAGAAGGCATTCGCGGCAGCGGTAGTTGCAGCCAACGAGCAAGGTGAATTACCTTTCAAGATCGACGCGAAGAGCCCAGTGGAGATTGCCAGTGCCGTGGACGAAGGCTTGACGCGTGTGAAGCTGGCGTACAAGGCTTCCAAAGAGGAGATGGACGTGATAGAGGTGGCCGACCACTTGATAGATGCCACCACCGTCCGCGTGGCAACAATAGCCGACAAGGTGATAGAGCGCGGCGTTCCCGTTGTGCTCGACAAATTGAGTAAGGCCATAACCAAGGTGTTTCCTCGGGCAGTCGTTTTCGTTCCGTTCATCAAGAAAGCGGAAGCGTTTCTGGTGCCAGCCGCAAAGGTGGCGGTAAGGAAGGGGTTGTCCATAGTAGCACAAAGTGCGAAGAAGGTAGTGAGATCCGTTGCCACAGCCAAAAAGATTGGCAGTAAGATTAAAAGTATGTTGTTTGGATAAGGGACGCCATGAACATTATCGCAAAAGCAAAGCCTATAAGAATCAGAGTAGTATCCGGTGGGGAGGAACACTTCTCACTGGATACGTTGCGCCAGAATCTGTGCGTGCAAGACATCTTCCCGCTGATAAGGAACGGCCGTCTCTCCAGATGGTTGAATCAGAATGGCGAGAATGACCTCTCCGAGAGAATAAAGCGTATAGAGAACACGTCGTCGACAGAGCTCGACGAGCGCACCTGCTACGACATTCTGAGAATCCTGCTCAAAGACGAGACGAGTCGTTTCAACGCGGCCGATGTGTACAAGCTCTATTCGTGCTGGCACGACTCCGCTCTGAGAGGCGGCAAGAATTACCGTTCGCTGCAAAAGTACCTGCTGACAAGGCCGGATGGTGTGAAATACATCCACGGCAGGTACAAGAACGAATTGAGTGATGAGGAATGGATGCAGGTATTTACGGATCTGGGTCCTCAAAAGTCTTCATACGTTCTATATTGGCAAGGGCAGTTGTTGTATAACGGATACAAAAGAAAGGATGGCTCAACGCACCAGGATCGCCATAAGGCATACGCCCTAATGGAACAAGCGGCTAAATTAGGAGTCCCCGAGGCTATGAAATTCGTCAAGTCCTCTCGGATGTATACAAAGTGGGAAGATTTGACTTTGGCTGACAAGGAAGAAATCGACAAACAAATAAACCTTTGGAAGAGTAACATGTTTGATTATGCGGCCCGTCAGCCACATTCCAACTCTAAAATGACTAACAATGTCATCGGGTTTCTTCAAGAGCTTTCTCGCTTCTTATACAAGACTCCATCAATCGGTACTTTTATTCCACTCATCTTAGCCGATCCCAACCCATCGCTATACTTCTGTCATTGGGAAAAAGTTACTACAACGTATACAGACCTAAAGAAAGATGACGTGTTCTATCGGGAACGTAGATTCATTCTTGGTCTGGCCGAATACAATCTCAATGGCACATTGGACATCTTCCAGGAGTTAAAAGATTGCTATCCTTTAGCAAAATATATGCTGGATCCCACAAAGGGAATCCTCGAGATAACAGGAGGCATCGATTTCGCAAATGAGAGTTCTCCCAACCAACTGAGATTTATCGTCGACCATTTGTTTCAGTACTAAACCTCACCCGACATGAAAAAGTCAAGTGTAATATCAGAACTTCAGAAGATGATAGATGTGAACATACCTATTGTTTACATCAACGACTACGATTTTGCCCGCATCGACGAAATCATATCAGAGGTCGTGCGCGACAGCAAAGTGTTCGAATGGAACCCTGCGACGGGCACCACCAACTTCAAGACCAAGCTGAGCATGGGTACGGGGGAGAGGTCAACCTTAGAGCAGTTCCTATACGATAAATATACGGTAGAGGTCAACAAGAGGGAATTGTTCCTCGTGTTGAAAGATGTGCAAGACCTCATCGAGGAGACCGCCGTCAAGACCCTGCTGCAAATGATGGCGCAGCGCAAACTCTACGACAGGGATTACAACACGACAGTCATCATCGTGTCGCCCATACTGAAACTGCCACCGGAACTGGAGCGGTACGTCTCGTTCCTGGACATTCCACTGCCCGACGAGGACGACATCAACGCGTTGATAGACGAGCATGTGGAGGTGAATTGCTACGACGACTTCAAGGACGAGGACCGCGAGAAGCTGATGCCATCGCTGAAAGGCATGACCAGCTTCGAGATTGACCGCACGCTCGACATGGCGATGAGCAGCAACGGCTCCCTAAGCGCCGACGACGCGACCATGATTCTGAAGCAAAAGAAGTCGATGGTCAAGAAGTCGGGACTGTTGGAGCTGGTAGACACGCCCGAGAGTTTGGACAGCATCGGTGGAATGGACGCACTGAAAGCATACCTCGGCAACAAGTCCAAGATCGTAAAGAAGCTGGCAGAAGCCGAGAAGTTCGGCGTAGCCATTCCCAAAGGAGTGTTCATCGTGGGAATGCCCGGTTGCGGTAAGTCGCTTTGCGCGAAAGCCTCCGCGAATTTGTTCGATGCGCCACTGTTGAAACTGGACATGGGCAGCATGATGGGCAAGTACGTGGGCGAGAGCGAATCCAATCTGAGGAAGGCCATAAAGATTGCCGAAGCGGCGGCACCTTGTGTGCTTTGGATCGACGAGATAGAGAAAGCCTTCTCCGGAGTCGGCGGGCACAACGACATCCTCACCCGCATGTTCGGCTACTTCCTCACCTGGATGCAGGACAAGAAGAGCAGCGTCTACGTCATCGCCACCGCCAACAATGCGGACAGTCTGCCTCCCGAACTGAAACGGAAGGGACGCTTCGACGAGATCTTCTGCGTCAACCTTCCCAACAAGACGGAGCGAAAAGCCATCTTCAAGGTGCATCTCGACAAAAGGCACAAAACGATTGCCGGCTCCACTCTGGAGAAGGTGAGCGAGCAGACCGATGGCTTCAATGGCGCCGACATCGAGTCTGTGGTGAACGAAGCCATAGAACGCTGCTTCCTCAATGGCAAGCAGGACCTCTCGGAAGGAGTCCTCACCGACATCATCCGCCAGACGAACAGCATCTCCAAGTCGTGCAAGAAACAGCTCGACAAGATGAAAGAGGCATTCAAGGAAAACAACTTCAAGGATGCCACCACAGGGAAAATAACAGGCTGACGACAAGGCCAGTCGAAAGAAACATCATCAATCTAATAACATTATCTTATGAACACAGACAATTACAAAAAAGACTATTCCGAATCCGGATTATGGGACAAGTTAGCCAAGTTCGCCAAGAAGGTAGGCTACGAATTAGTGCTAAACGCCTTGAAGCTCTATTATGCCATTGCCTTACACAAAGCAACTCCCGAACAAGTGGCAATAATAGTTGGAGCATTGGGATATTTCATCTCACCCATCGACTTGATTCCAGACGAATTACCTGGGGGATTTGTTGACGATGCCAGCGTCGTTAGCGCAGCCGTATCGATGCTTGCATGTTGTGCCGACCCGGAAGTGGTGTCCGCAGCGAAAGCGAAGGTATCGGAATGGTTTGACTAGAATGAACAAATCGGAGGACGTATACTTTATTATAGGCAGGTACATCTGTACCGTTTAATGAAGTAGCCGTTCTCCGATTACAAGCGTATACCTTATTTATATAGGAGCGCCAAGGCACCCATCGTGAAGTCGAGCGTGTGAACTTATACCTTGTTATATAATAGGAGCACATCTGGAGGGAACTGATAGCCGACCGCGCTCACCGCCTGCACTTTATCTTTGACTTACATAACCTATAAGTCAAAGAAACATGAATACAACCTCCGTAAGAATCAAGCTCCGCGCCTCATCCGTCGACGGGAAAGAAGGGACGCTCTACTATCAAGTGATACACAACCGCGCGGTCCGCCAAATCGGCACGGACTATCGTCTGCACGCCACCGAATGGCACCAGGATGATGAAAAGATTGCACCAGGCAAGTGCGCTAACGACGAACGCCGCGACTATCTCCGTGAACTGACCGAGCGAATAAGGAGCGACAAGCTTCGCCTCGCACGGATAATCGGCGAGCTGGACCACGCCGGCATGGACTATTCGGCGGACGATGTAGTCTACAGGTACAACGAGCTGACCTCTCGTCTATCCTTCCCTGTCTATATGCAAAGCCTCATCAGTCATTTGAAGGCTGAAGGGAGAGCGCGCTCATCAGAGACTTACACCGCCACGATGAAGAGCTTCATGGCATTCCGCGAAGGCAAAGACGTTCTGTGGGACAGCATCACACCGTCATTAGTCAGTTCATACGAGGCATGGCTGAAGGCCCGGGGCGTATCGATGAACACCATCTCGTTCTACATGCGCATTCTACGCGCCGCATACAACCGGGCCGTCGGCGAAGGGCTGACGACCGACCAACGTCCGTTCAGCCAAGTCTACACGGGAGTGGCCAAGACCGCCAAGCGAGGCATATCGACCGACGACGTATCCCGCATACTGCACCTCGACCTCTCCACGTCTCCCTCCATGGCTTTCGCCCGCGACCTCTTCATGTTCAGCTTCTACACCCGCGGCATGTCGCTCATAGACATTGCCAAACTGAGGGCCGACAACCTACGGGGCGGCATCCTCACCTATCAGCGTAGCAAGACCGGCCAACGAATCTCCGTGAAGTGGCGGACCGAGATGCAAGCCATCGTAGACCGCCATCACCAACCAGGCAGCCACCGTCTCCTCCCCGTCGTCAAGCCGGGAACTGACATCCGCAGACAATACGACACCGCCCTTCACAACATCAACTACAACCTGAAGAAGATAGGCGAGTCCGTTGGCCTCTCCATCCCGTTGACCATGTACGTAGCCCGTCACTCCTGGGCGAGCGCCGCCAGTCGGAACAACATTCCGCTCCACGTCATCAGCCAATGCCTAGGTCACGACTCCGAGCGCACCACCCAGATATACCTCTCCACCATCGATGTCGATCAGATGGACGAAGCGAACGAGAAAATCATCAGGAAACTAAGGAGAAAGAGTTAGCTACTATCTCCGTCTCTTGGCGAGAGACGGAGATGGCTCAAAAGTCTGTGTAGGTCCAGTGATATCTGCCGCCTACGCTGTTGTTTTGCTCAACAAAATATGTTATTTAGCAGCAAGGCTGCAGATTGTCGAACAAAGATTAGTCCGTTTCAGCCCTTTTCATTACGTTTGCAAATGCATCTCCGTCTCTCGCCAAGAGACGGAGATGCAACGGGAGCATAATATTTATCCGGTTGTGACGGCATATGGCACAACGGATGAATTCATTTGCACCTGAAATAAACGTAGCAGCATCAACAATGTTGCTGCAAAGAACAACATTAAGAATCAATTTACACTTATAATTATTAACATTATGGAGAAAATCAATCAATACGTGTCTTTGGTAAACCAGGCATATACCATAGCCAAAGACAACTTCAACAATCCCGATTCAGTAAAGAAGGCAGAAACTGAAAAAACAGACTTAGTCGACAGTCTAGAAAAGGACTCATTCATAAAAGTACCTTTTGTCGGAGATTTCAACGCAGGAAAGAGTTCGCTCATCAACAGCATGTTGGGTAACGATATCTTGCCAACCAACATTCTGCCCGAAACAGCCGTTTCCTATGAATTATACTATTCCGCCAATGAGAAGCTGGAAGTATGGCTCGACGATACCCTAGTGAAGACGACCTCCGTCTCCGAAATCAAGTCATTGGAGTTGACATCAAGGAACCTGGTCAAGGTATACCTTAACAACCCCCTCGTAAAGGACTGGAACGACCGTAACATCGTAGTCGTGGACATGCCGGGTATCGACTCAGGTGTGGAAGCACACAACAACGCCATTCTGCATTATGTGCAAGACGGAACCTATTTCATCTTGGTAAGTGAGGCAGAAGGTGGTACCTTGAGAATGAGTACACTCAACTTCATCGAAGAAATAAAGAAGTACGGTTCCCGTCTAGCCGTGGTAGTCTCCAAGACAGATAAGAAGCCCCAAGAGGAAGTGCAGAATGTGAAAAACACCATCGAGGGCGTTGCCAAGAAACTCGTTGGAGAATCCACACAGGTAGTGACAGCTTCCGCTGTAAATAAAGACTTCAATGGAGTACTTGACATCTTGAACTCTATTGATGCAGAGAAGCTGATCGAGAGCAAGTACAAGTCACAAGTCTTGACCTTCATCGACTCATTTGTTGCCGAACTGCAAGTGCAAATGAAGTTGTTGCTCACTGACAAGTCTGATTTCTCTGCCAAGTTGGAGAAACTGAAGGTAGCACATGAACAGGCCGAGCAAGACTTGAAGAGGAAATCCGACTCCGCCCAGTCTATTGAAGGCTCTGCCGATGACATTCTTCAGGATATAGCTGTGGCATTGAAGTCCAAGGCTGGCTACATCGCGACCCTCCTTTATGGACACACCGAGAGCAATGTCCTCAATCAAGAGCTTCTTACCATAATACGTCCTGTAATCGTCAACTCATTGAAGCGCGAGATAACTGAATACTCCGATGTCATCGGAGGTGCCGTACAGGAGTTTATGGTCAACGTCGACGAAATCGTCAATGACAAGAACAACAAGATGTTGTCCGGAGCTGAAGAGTTGGTAGGAAGCCTGCTTGGGAAAGATGTGCTCGAGGGC
>CAYZVH010000130.1:0-9181 GCA_964481755.1 uncultured Bacteroides sp.
TGAAAAAACCACTGATGACCTTGACATTGGATTGCTTGACCAAAGGCAGCAGTAGTATCGGTCGCTTACATAACTTGATGGCAAACATCAACAGGCCATCATTGGAGATGAACGAACATCCGCTGGCATCTACCAGCGACTGAACCAACTCGGGGAGATGGTAGAGTCCTATCGTGGCCAACTCCTGCTTTAGTTTTGGCAACACACTCTCCGTGTAATTCTTATAGGGGTTGCTGTTGGCGACGATGACATATGATCCTTGGTATTCCGCCGTTTGAAATTGTCCCAAATAGTCCGGACTGATTTTCACTATAATCTTGAGCAACTCAGCGTCGGCCTGCAAGGAAGGTTTGACGATATCCGTTGAACGGATTGGCACTTTATGGAAAGGCAGCACGCTCAATGTCGCTTGGTATTCGTAGGGCTGAAGCCGCAGAGAGGGCACTTTCTCTTCCAACATGTTATACTCCTCCTCGGTCAGTTTGTCGGCATTCTCCACGATGCTCCGTTGCTCGTTGGTGGGGAGGCCGTTGGAGTCGAGGTACAGGGGAAGCACCTTTTGCTTTTCCAAATAGCCCAATTCGGCGTAGGCATCCTTGTACAGTCTCACGAGGTCCCGCAGGTATGCGCGTGTGTTGGTACCCCATTCTTCCTTCGCCTTGAGCTCCTCCCAATGGCTGATTACCCACAGCCAACAGTCTTTCTTTTGGGTAGCGGGCGACAGCAGCATACCGCACGAGGCGATGGCCGGAGGAATGGCTCCTTTTACTACGTAGTTGTCTAGCAGGATGGTGCCCTCTGGTCGTTCTGCGAACAGGTCTTTGAAGGGTACATACTCATTATGCAGGTTGGGCAACAGGGCAATCTCTTTACGGACTTTTTTGATGTCTGCCAATCGATTATTATTGTGGTCGATAATCCACCTCAGCAGGTTTGCCGCATCCTCTGTGGTGGAGGGCGTGGAACGGAAAGCCACGATATTTGTCTTTATCTTGTCGTAAAGCTGACCGATGTAGGAATGTAGTGTAAGGCCCGTCAGCACGGTGCCGATGTGTTCGCACTCGCCAAACTTCATGCCCGCTTCGTAGGGGTAGTAGACATGTGCGGTCGATTGCAACTCTTTGTAGCTGTAGAGCTTTCCCTTGTTGGACCGGAAGAGCGGGTATTCGGCTACCGACCCCTCATCTTTCTTCGAGTCGACGAAAGCGATGAATCGGTCGTAGGTCGGTGTGGCCAGTCCGGTGAGCCACGTGCGCAACCGCTCTTGGTCGGCGTGCTCCAGTACGTAGGTTAGGTCTACCTCTTCCACCTCTACGCCATGCTTTTGCAGGGCGGTGTAGCTATCGTCGTCCACCCAGCGGAACGCGGTGATGCCTATCTCCTCGAGGGGAATCAACGCAGCTCCCTCGAAATGCTTCACTTGGTCGGCCTCCAGGTAATCGCCGTCGCTGGTGCGCGCAAACTCCTTGAAGAAGGGAATGAACACCTCCTCAAACGGAGTCCACACATATGCGGAGTCGCTGTCCGTCTGGGGCGCGGAGGCAAGCAGGGACTGGTAGATGTAGTCGAACTTCTCCTTGTCGGTTTCCTTGGCCTCTCGTAGGACGTTGACAAGCGCTTCGAAGGCTCTCGTCAGTTGTCGCTGTGTCTTCTTCGGGTCTAAGAAGCGCTGGCGGCTGTTGTCGCACTCGAACGTCGGGCTGTCGATAATCATGCCGAGGCGCAGCTTGGTCTCCGTGATGGGCAATCCCTTGAACAGGTTGACGACATCGTTGGCGGCAAACGCCGGATTGAAAGCAAAGTGGTACTTGAAGTCGTTCCCGTCGACGGCGTACGTCACGAATGTGGAGCGCACCTCGTGTTGCTCAATCTCTTCGCCCATCACATAGATATGCTCCAGCCTTTTGCCGGCATTCCTTTGCAGGTCCCTTGTGATGGAGGCGAAGCCACTCAGGCGACTTCTCACATTGTCGAGATTCTCCCTGGCGCAGATGCGTTCATACTTGCCTTCGCCCAAAGGGATGACGATGGCTGTGCCTTGCTTCAGGAACTGGATGTTGCGGCGTGGATTCACCAGCGTGTCGAAAGCCTCTACCGCATCCAACGCCTCCTCGTCAGAGAACCACTTGGGGTCTGTGCCCGGAGCTATCGGATAGTACGTCATCAGTATCTTGGCAAACAGAATGTTGTTCTCGTAGTCGTCGCCCCGTGACAGATGCCAATCCGGTTGCTTCAGCAGGAGATTGGCCAGCTGTGTCTGATTGTACCAAGAGATGAGGTACGGACCTTTGTGTTGGTCGTAGATGCTCTCTACCATCAAATCTTTGTTGACCGCGTAGTCGCCCTCTCTTGCCAACAGGGTGTAGAGTAGCTTGGATCCTTGGCCAAACTGCCCCATCTGGCTCTCGTCGTTTCGCTTGTCGGACTTCCCCTTTGCTAGGAAACTGTACAGTTGCCCGTTGCGCTTGGATGTGGTGAGGTCGAAGTCTGTGTAGAAAGGCTCTCCGTTGTTCAGCACGATGAGGTATCGCTCGTTCGCGAAGAAGAAGAGCGAGTCCGCCTTGGCATCGTAGGCGTTCTGCACGAACTCGTAGAAGAGTTGTTCCTCCGCTTTGCTTGCGAAGCTGGCCACCTCGGCCACCAGTGCCTTCACTTGGTCGTCGGAGTAATCCTGTCCATAGATATGTCGCAGCAACACCTCTTCGTTGGTTCCCAACAGGTTCAGGGTCTCCGTTCCGCAGAGGTGAGTGATGTATTCTTGTAGATTTCTTACGTCCATAGTCTTATTTATAGTTTATGTAGGTATAGTTTATGTAGGGTATGATTTGAATGATGAAAGTCTTGTTGCGGTCCTCGCCGTTCACTCCGTAACCGGAGTAGCGGCCTTTGCCCTCGAAGCCGGAGCCGCAGACGAACACCTCGCCGTTGCCGTCTTTTCCTTCTATAGAGGTCAATAGCCCGTTCCCTTTCCACAGGAGGTAGAGGTTGCGCGCTCTCTCGTAGCTCAGCTTCGCGGCGTAGTCCTTGTTACGTTGAGTGGGGTAGGGATTGTCGTGCTTCTTGGCTGCCCGTCCCTCAATGACCACCTTGAAGGAGATGTTCTTCGACCCTTTGAACTTGTCGATGATTTTCATGAGCTCCTTGCCGGCATTGATCAGGTCCCGCTTCTTGCCCTCGGGGATGGTGGAACTCTCCGAAGTAAACTCCACGTCTACCTTGCATTCGAAGCGTTGGTACTCCTTGTTGTAGACGAAGTATTTCGAGTTCAGCGAGTCCTGTGCCTCCTGGAGCTTCTGAATCTTCTCGTACAGCTCCGCAGTGACCTTAATGCTGTCGAGCTTTTCTATGGTGATCCTGTAACTACCGTACGCTGATAGACTCGCTATGATGAAGACGATGAGGAAGCCCGACATGAGGTCGGTATAGTTCTGCCAGAAGTTGTGCTCCTCGCCATTGTCCTTGAATGATATTCTACCCATGGTTCGCTATTTTATTCAGTGTGGACTCCAGTTTCTGCAGCTGCTCGATGGTGGCGCCTATCGAGTTAATCTGCTTGGTGAGCTGCTCGAGGTTCTCTTTGCGGTCTGTCAACACTTGCATGACCTCATCAATCTTCTTGTTGGTCTCTTCCACCGCACCCAAGCTCTTGTTGGTTTCCTTAATCATCTTTTCCGAGCTCTCGTTGGTGCGGTGCGCCACACTCACCGCATCGCCGTAGGCTATGACGGATTGGTCGTAGTTCTGACGAATCTCTGCCATGAGCGACTTGATGAACTGATAGCTCTTGTCGAGCGATTCCACATTCTGTTTGATGGCATCGGACAAGGTGGTGCATTGGGAGGAGACGGTGGTTTGCAGGTCGCTGACAAAGCCCGCCATCGCATCCCGCAAGTTGGCTGTCGTTTTCTCGTTCATGTCGGTGGCCGCTTTCACCATCTCTTTCGATGTTTCTTGGTAGGCATCGCGCAGGTCCACCATCTGTTGCAGGCTATCGACGTTGTGTTGTGTCACTTCCTCGTAGCCGGCCTTTAGCTGGTCGTTCATCTTTGCGGCGAATGCGTCGTAGTTGGTGACGATTGTGTTTAGGCGGGTGTCTTGCTGCGTACTTAAGTTGTTGAGCACAGTACTCATTTCGTTGGTCAGCTTGCTCAGACTGCTTGCTACCGTGGTTGTGATGTCGCTTATCTTCGTGTTGGTATCGTTCATCATGTTCTTTACCGACTCCTGTTGCGACTCGATGAGTTGCTTGGATGTGTCCGACAGCTCCTGGTTGATGTTGGTAATCACTTCCTTGGTCTGTGTGAACTGCTCGTTGCCGAAGTCTTTCACCTGTTGCTGGATGGCACCACGCATTTGGTTGAAGATGTCGTCCATGCGGTTGACAAAGTTGTTGATGAACTCCTTCAGTATCTCGCTTTGGTTGGCAATGCTCTCGTTCAACTTCTCGCTATACTCGTTGAACTTCTCCTCTTGCACCTTCTGCCGGTCGATGAGTATGCGTGTGTTGAAGGCGATATCCTGAATATACTCTTCCGGTGTCCTGTTGTGCAGCTGATGGTTCTCGTTTGCTTCCTCTTTCGCAAATTTGTATTTGGTCCATA
Source organism: uncultured Bacteroides sp. (assembly GCA_964481755.1). Lineage (GTDB taxonomy): Bacteria > Bacteroidota > Bacteroidia > Bacteroidales > Bacteroidaceae > Phocaeicola_A. The sequence continues at coordinate 4,602 of CAYZVH010000130.1, forward strand.
TGGTTACCACCATCGCCCCAAATAGTCCCCAAATGGAAGTCGTGAATGCAGGGATTAAACCAGCGATAATATCTTTAATCTCAAATTTTTCTGGTAGGTCGTTAAGGGAACCACAAATAGACACAAAGGTACCCAAAAGGCCTAGGGATGTATAGATGCCGGGGAGGCACGTCATCATAGGACGAGATTTCGTCTTTTGGTAGCCTTTGTAGCCAATGATGGTGAAGATTACCATTGACAATAACATAGGGATGTTCCACCCTTCAAAGAATTGATCAAGCATTGTTCGCTAATTATTTTAAGTTGTTAAACAATTCGTTTTGCTATGTGAGACCCAAGAGGGTTGTTTAACTTCCCCGCTTGCATTTCCAATGCAAATGTAGTAGTACTATTCGTCCTACCCTCAGTTCTCAACGCTTGTTGTACGAAATGCCCCGTTTATTGTACGAAATGTTTCTGGAGGTGATAAGACTCTCCCTATTCATCTGCCGATGAACAGCAGAATCATAAAGTATACTTTATAATTTTCCGCGATTTATGTGAAGTATACTTTATGATTTTTGCCTATCTTTGCAAAGTATACTTTCAAATGTAGGCGAAGATGGATAAACAGATCATCAAAAGAATCATCCTTGAACGGCAAAAGGCGATACCCACTTATTCCCTCGTTCAGCGACACGTCACCTTTGGCGACGAGACGAATTACGTGTTGGTGGGATTGCGGCGTGCCGGCAAGTCGTATCTACTCTATCAGGACATTCAGACTCGAATCCACGATGGGAAGAACACGGCGGAGGATGTCCTCTTCATGAATTTCGAGGACGAACGACTCTCGGAACTGAAAGCCGAAGAATTGGGTGTGCTACTGGATTCCTACGCTGAACTTTATCCCGACCACCGTCCGCTGGTCTATCTCGACGAGATTCAAAACATCGATGGATGGGAGAAGTTTGCCCGACGACTGGCCGACTCGCAATACCGGGTGATGATTACCGGCAGCAATGCCCGGATGTTGGGCAGAGAGATTGCGTCGACTCTTGGAGGACGATACATCCCGCGGGAAGTCTTTCCTTTTTCCTTCAGTGAGTATCTGGCTTACCATGGGCTGAGGCTCGACCGTAATTGGGAGTTCGACGGACAGATTACTTCCCAAGTCGCTAAACTGTTCAACGACTATTTCTACGAAGGCGGTTTCGCTGAGTCGTACCATCAACCAGATAAGCGTGAGTACATCAATGCCCTCTACCAGAAGATTCTTGTAGGCGACATCGTGGAGCGAAACAACATCCGCAACGCCCGCATCTTCAGGTTGCTTTGCAAGAAACTCGCCGACAGTGTGATGCAGCCTTCGTCCCTGTCCCGACTGCTTCATGTGGTGAAGTCGACGGGCGACTCCATCAGCCTGCCCGTTCTGAAGGATTACATCGATTACATGCAGGAAGCCTACTTGTTCTTTGCGGTCCCCAACTGGGCCTCGTCGGTCACCGAGCGGACCAACGTTCAGAAACGTTACGTGGCGGACAATGGCATTCTTAACTTGTTCCTGTACCAAGGCGAGACCAAACTCCTCGAGAACATGGTGGCCATAGAGCTCAACCGGCGGTACCGGAACACGGAGGAAGAGACCCGCCTATACTATTATAATAAGAACATCGAGATAGACTTTTGCATCCCTACGGCCCACCTCGCCTTGCAGGTTGCCTACAACCTGAATGAGGCTGACACCTACGACCGCGAGATTGGAGGTCTCCGCAAGTTCCTGGCCGCCTTCCCCGATTTCGAAGGCTACGTCATCACCCGCGATGAGGAACGAACCATACCGGCACCGGCCCCAGGCGGAAAAGAGATTAAAGTGATTCCCGTGTGGAAGTGGCTGCTGATGGAGGAGATGAATGGGTAAATTAGCTATTTTATTCAATAAACACTCTGTACTGAACAAAAAAGTATGTTTTTTGTTCAATAGAGGCGGTGGAATGGATAAATACGGGCGACTTCATGAGATTCCAGGGTGAATGTCCCTCTTTCGTATTCACTTCATCAGCTTGATGCAAGCTCGGTGTTTGCACAATACAGGTCTAGTGTGCGCCCGATGCCAATCCGGTGCCAGTCCGGCACCTGATAATCCCTCAAAGTGTCGAAAAGTGTAGAGTTTCGCTTGTTTTATGTGTCGAAAAGTGTAACTTTACGGCCGAATCATGTGTCGAAACGTGTAGCTATGGAAAGAAAAATTTATAAGCAACTCTTGGAGTGGAAGAACGCTGACCAACATAAACCACTAATACTTAATGGCGTAAGGCAGTGTGGTAAGACCTATATATTGAAGGAATTCGGTAGTAGGGAGTTCCAAACGCTGGCCTATATCAGCTGTGACAAGAATGATGAACTGAAAAAAGTCTACCAAGGAGGCTTCGATGTGGCTAAAATCATCCGTGGCATCAGTGCCCTGACCGGCGTGGACATCATCCCCGGTAAGACGCTCATATTCCTCGACGAGGTGCAGGCGTTCCCCGAGGTGTTGGAGTCGCTGAAGTATTTCTGCGAGGACGCTCCGCAATATCACATTGTGGTGGCAGGCTCTCTGTTGGGCATAGCCCTGCATTCGGGAATCTCGTTCCCCGTGGGCAAGGTGAGGACGCTGCGTCTCTATCCCATGGACTTCGAGGAATTCCTGCTGGCCATGAATGAGCGACAACTCCTCTCCGTGATGCATAGTGGCGACTTCGATTTACTGACGGCGCTCCATGGTAAATGCACCGACTTGCTCCGCCAATACTACTACGTGGGCGGAATGCCTGAGGCAGTGAAGTCTTATGCCGACAAGGGCCTGCTCAATGAGGTCCGCTCCATCCAACAGGAAATTCTGGATAACTATGCCGCTGACTTCTCCAAACACGCTCCCGCGCAAGAGGTTCCTCGCATCAACATGGTGTGGCGGTCCATCGTGGGACAACTCTCCAAGGAGAACAAGAAGTTCGTATATGGGGCGGTGAAAAAGGGCGCCCGTGCCAAGGAGTTTGAGCTGGCTATCCAATGGCTGTTGGATGCGGGGCTCGCTCATAAGGTGAACCGGTGCACCAAGCCAGAGAAGCCGCTCAGCTTCTACGAGGATTTCTCCGCCTTCAAACTCTACATGAGCGACTGTGGCCTTATGGGCGCGATGGCCGGCACCGCCGCCAAGGACGTGTTGCTCACTGACTCTGTCTTCGCCGAATACAAAGGAGCCTTCACCGAGCAGTATGTGCTGCAACAGATGGTCGCCGCTGGACTTCGGGACATCTGCTACTACAGCGCCGAGGATTCCCGTATGGAGATGGATTTCCTCATCCAGCGAGAGGGTGAGCTTGTCCCGATAGAGGTGAAGGGAGGAAACAATGTCAAGTCCACGTCGCTCCACAACTACTTGGTGTCTCACCCCGAGCTCCATGCTATCCGTTTCTCCCTGCTTCCGTACCGGGAGCAGACTAACCTCACCAACGTCCCTCTGTATGCTGTGTCGCAGAGCTTTGGCGAGGTCGGGGCGGAGGGAAAACTCCCTTGACCCACACCACAAATGACCCTCTTCGGAGAGTGGATGTTGCTTCCCTGTTGCCCCACCATTCCGCTGCCAAAATACGATACTAAGTTTGGGGCAAAACAATCTGATTGTTTTGGCTTACACAATCGATTGTTTTGGCTCATACAATCGATTGTCTTTGCCCTTGCGAACGGTTGTCCCGGAGGGGCCGATTCATCGTGTTCCGTCCGCGGTTCGGAAGGAGCAAAGATGGCGTCTGCACAGGGCGATTCTGTAGCCTCGAAACTGGGACCGTCCGAAGAGGCCGAGGCGGTCGTTTCACCGCCTCGCGAGAGCGGGTATTCTGACCGGATACGTACTCCCCCGTAGGGGGGAGTAGTAAGGGGTATCCGGTCAGAGGGAGGTTCGCCCGGCGAACGCGGCTCGAGAGGCCGCGTCAGAACCTCCCGTCCGTGTCCGTCGAACGACCGTTCGACGACGTTCTCTTTGAGCGCCGCCGCCTTCAGTCGGCGGTAGAGCGTCGGCACCTGTATGCCCGCCAGTTCCATGGCCTGGGTCATCACCTCCTTGGCGGGTATGCTGACACCCGGCGGCAGCACGTCGGCGAACAACTTACGGAAGTCCACCAAGTAGCCGCAGGCCTTCGTCTCGTCCACATATTCGCTGTTGATGGGGTCGTGCTCGGCCGCCTTCCGAGGTCGACTGGCGGCGGTGACTTTGGCCGTCTTCGATGTGCCGGGCTGAGGAATGCCCTCGTCGTCCACAGTGAAGCGCAGCGTCTCAGTTATGTCGTACTTCCGCGTATGGGTCTGTCGGAACGAGAAGACGCGGTCCGTGTCCTTCGAGCACTCATACACCTCGAACGACTTGTTGGCCAGCTCCGTACCGATCCAGCCGCGCAGGTTCCTGTCCGCCACCGACTTGTTTTGGTGGAGCACACACACGATGCAGCATCCGCATTCCGAGGCCAGACGCATCAACCGCTCGATGACCTTCTGCGCCAACACGCCGTCGTTGATGTCGTCCACCAGGTCGCGTATGCCGTCGAGCACCACCAGGTCCGGCC
>CAYZVH010000131.1:0-9116 GCA_964481755.1 uncultured Bacteroides sp.
CTCCTCCATGGCCGCCGCCTTCTCCGGGTCGGGACAGCGCACGGCGTTGGTCTCTATGAGCGCAGGGTCGTAGAGCCGATAGTCGCGATTGAGGCTGATGTCGCCCACCTGCGAGGTGTAGGCGTAGAGTTCCACGCCCAGCTGCCGGAGCACCAGCTTTGCCAGCGCGCCTCCCACGCAGCGCGAGATGGTCTCGCGGGCCGATGAGCGTCCGCCGCCCCGATGGTCGCGCAGACCGTACTTCTGTTGGTAGGTGAAGTCGGCGTGCGAGGGTCGGTAGAGCGAGCGCAGGTTCTCGTAGTCGCCGGAGTGTTGGTTGGTGTTGCGCACCAGGAATCCGATGGGGGTGCCGGTGGAGCGTCCCTCGAAGATGCCGGAGAGGAACTCCACTTGGTCCTCCTCCTTACGGTCGGTGGTGAGCTTGCTCTGTCCCGGTTTGCGCCGTGCCAGCTCCTGTTGCACGAAGTCCGTGTCGATGGCGACGCCTGCGGGGAATCCGTCGACGACACCGCCTATGGCCGCTCCGTGCGACTCGCCGAAGGTGGTGAGCCGGAAGATGTTTCCGAAAGTATTGTTGAACATGTTGCTACGCTATGTTTATTTTAAACGTCGGGCGATTAGTGGCAGCCTCCGCATCCGCCTTTGTCGCCGCAGCCACCGCAACCACCATCGCCGCAGTTGCCTCCACAACCTCCGCAGCCGCCTTCGCCGCTGAGCATGTTCAGCATCTGCTCAATCTCCTTGTTGCTGGCGGGGCGGTTCTCCAACACCTGGCCCACGAAGGTCAGGTCCTTGCCTGCCAGCGGGTGGTTGAAGTCCATCACCACGGCGTCGGGTTTCACGGCCACCACGGTGCCCTGCATGCGGGTGCCGTCGGAGTTGATCATCGGCACCACGTTGCCCTCGTAGATGCGGTCGGAGTCGAACTTGCCGTCAATCTCGAAGATGCTGCGCGGCAGGTCCATCACGTAGGCGTTGTTCACCTCACCGTAAGCCTCGGCCACGGGGATGGTGAACTCGAACTTCTCGCCCGGGCGCTTGTCGACGAGGCGGTTCTCGAAATAGTCGAGCGTAGTGCCCATGCCCGAGATGAAGCGGAACGGGCGTTCCACGGTTGCTTTCTCCACCAGGCTCTTCTGTCCGTCCTCGGTGATGTAGAGTTCGTAGCTCACGGCTATGTAGTTGTTCGCTGGATTTTCCATAATTCTTATATATTATATAATGTATTGGTTATTATTGGGGGACAAAGATAATGCAAATCGAAGACAAAAGCACCAAGCTTGCTTGATTGATTTTGTTTATAGGTGCCGCTTATCTTATCTAAAGACAGTAAAGATGACGCAAACCGAGCCGCCCGGTTGAGAAATAAGGCGAAATCCGTCGATGAGCCTACTTGACAGGCCAATGCCGGTGAACGATTGTGTCTGCGGGGGACTACGCTGCGAGGAGGTCGACCAAAAGGAAAAAGCTGACGTGGATGGCTACAGATTGTAAGTGGCCTCGTGACGAACGTAATGCGCTGACAGATTGGATGGTGCGTGCTCTGTGGTGGTCATTTGGTGACGTTTGGATGATAACGAAATTACGAATTTGTTCAGACTATTCTTTCAAATATTCCATTTTCCCGTGAAAAAACTATCCGTTTAGTTTGGCGGTAATGAAAAAAGCTCTACCTTTGCGGCCATAAAACAGTAAACAATCGTATGATTAACAATACAGTCATTAACCTAGCAGCTTTGCATGTCATTCACGTCGTGGTCGTTCTATCCAAAGCGTGAGAAAGGTTCGTGTATGTATGTTTAATAAACAAAGATATTGAAAGCCTTTCTCAATGCAATGTGAGAAAGGCTTTTTTAGTTTTGAAGAAGATATAGTTATGAAGAATCAATTACGCAGTGCCATCAGTACGCAAGGTCGTCGCATGGCGGGAGCCCGTGCCCTTTGGGTTGCCAATGGAATGAAAAGAGAGCAGATGGGAAAGCCCATCATCGCTATCGTCAACTCGTTCACCCAGTTCGTGCCGGGTCACACACATTTGCATGAAATCGGTCAGCTGGTGAAGGCTGAGATTGAGAAACTCGGTTGCTTCGCCGCTGAGTTCAACACCATCGCCATCGACGACGGCATCGCCATGGGTCACGACGGAATGCTCTACTCGCTGCCCTCGCGCGACATCATCGCCGACAGCGTGGAGTACATGGTCAACGCCCACAAGGCCGACGCCATGGTCTGCATCAGCAACTGCGACAAGATTACCCCGGGAATGCTCATGGCCACCATGCGTCTGAACATCCCCACCGTGTTCGTCTCCGGCGGACCGATGGAGGCAGGCGAGTGGAACGGACAACATCTGGACCTCATCGACGCCATGGTGAAGTCCGCCGACTCATCCGTCAGCGACGAGGATGTGGCCAAGATTGAGGAGAACGCCTGCCCCGGCTGCGGATGCTGCTCGGGCATGTTCACCGCCAACTCTATGAACTGCCTCAATGAGGCTATCGGAATGGCGCTGCCCGGCAACGGAACCATCGTGGCAACCCACGTGAACCGCACCCAACTCTTCAAGGACGCCGCCGCCCTCATCGTGAAGAACGCCTACCGCTACTACGAGGATGGCGACGAGAGTGTGCTGCCCCGCAGCATCGCCACCCGCCAGGCTTTCCTCAACGCCATGACCCTGGACATCGCCATGGGAGGCTCCACCAACACGGTGCTCCACCTGCTGGCCATCGCCCACGAGGCGGAGGTGAACTTCACCATGGACGACATCGACATGCTCTCGCGCAAAGTGCCTTGCCTCTGCAAGGTGGCTCCTAATACACAGAAGTACCACGTGCAGGATGTGAACCGCGCAGGCGGCATCCTCAACATCATGGGCGAGCTCGCCAAGGGAGGTCTGGTGGACACAGCCGCCAAACGTGTGGACGGAATGACACTGGGACAGGCCATCGACAAGTACGACATCGACAAGGCCGACGTGGACGCTGAGGCCACACGCATCTACTCGAGCACCGCTGCCGGACACTTCAACATCAAGCTCGGCTCGCAGGACACACGCTTCACCACCCTCGACACCGACCGCGCCGAAGGCTGCATCCGCGACCTGCAACACGCCTACTCGAAGGACGGCGGACTGGCTGTCCTCAAGGGTAACATCGCACAGGACGGCTGCGTGGTGAAGACCGCCGGTGTGGACGAGAGCATCTGGAAGTTCACCGGACCCGCTAAGGTGTTCGACTCGCAGGAAGCTGCCTGCGACGGCATCCTCGGCGGCAAAGTGGTGGCAGGCGACGTGGTGGTCATCACCCACGAAGGTCCCAAGGGCGGACCGGGAATGCAGGAGATGCTTTACCCCACCTCGTACATCAAGTCGAAACACCTGGGCAAGGAGTGCGCCCTCATCACCGACGGACGCTTCAGCGGCGGCACGTCCGGTCTGAGCATCGGCCACATCTCCCCGGAGGCTGCCTCGGGCGGCAACGTTGGCAAGCTGGTGGACGGCGACATCATCGAGATTGACATTCCCAACCGCTCCATCAACGTGAAACTGACCGACGCTGAGTTGGCAGCGCGCCCCATGGCACCCGTCACCCGCGACCGTCAGGTGCCCAAGAGCCTGCGCGCCTACGCCAGCATGGTGAGCTCGGCCGACAAGGGCGGTGTGAGAATTATCGACTAAAGAAAATAGTACATTCATTATAAATATGAGTAACGAAGAGACAATAAGTGGTGCGGAGGCGCTGATGCGTTCGCTCGAACGCCAGGGCGTGAAGACCATCTTCGGCTATCCCGGAGGTTCCATCATGCCTGTGTTCGATGCCCTCTACGACCACACAAGGACGCTGAACCACATCCTCGTGCGCCACGAACAGGGCGCCACACACGCCGCCGAAGGCTTCGCCCGTGTGTCGGGCAACGTGGGCGTCTGTCTGGTGACCAGCGGACCGGGTGCCACCAACACCATCACCGGCATTGCCGACGCCATGATTGACAGTACCCCGATGGTGGTCATCGCCGGACAGGTGGGCACGGCCTTCCTGGGCAGTGACGCATTCCAGGAGGTCGACCTCGTGGGCATTACGCAGCCTATCAGCAAATGGAGCTACCAGATACGCCGCGCCGAAGACGTGGCCTGGGCCGTGGCCCGCGCTTTCTACATTGCCAAGAGCGGTCGCCCCGGACCCGTGGTACTCGACTTCGCTAAGAACGCGCAAGTGGAGAAGATAGCCTACCGCCCCGTGGACATCGACTTCATACGCAGCTACGTGCCGGTGCCCGACACCGACGCACAGTCGCTCGCCGATGCCGCAGCCTTGATAAACGCCGCCGAGCGCCCGCTCGTGCTGGTGGGACAGGGCGTGGAGCTGGGCGGTGCGCAACAGGAGCTTCGCCAGTTCGTGGAGAAGGCCGACCTGCCCTGCGGCTGCACGCTGCTGGGACTCTCCGCCATCCCCTCGGACCACCCGCTGAACAAGGGAATGCTGGGAATGCACGGCAACCTCGGTCCCAACGTGAAGACCAACGAGAGCGACGTCATCATCGCCGTGGGAATGCGCTTCGACGACCGCGTGACAGGCAACCTTGCCACCTACGCCAAGCAGGCGAAGATTATCCACATGGACATCGACCCCTCCGAGATAAACAAGAACGTGAAGGTGGACGTGGCCGTGCTGGGCGACTGCAAGGAGACCCTCCGCCGCCTCACCGAACTCATCAATCCCGCCAAGCATCAAGCATGGAACGACAGCTTCCACGCCTATGAGGAGACGGAGAACCGCGAGGTCATCGAGAAAGAGATTCACCCCAAAGCCGGACCGCTGCGCATGGGCGAGGTGGTACGCGCTGTGAGCGAAGCCACCCGTCACGAGGCTATCCTGGTGACCGACGTAGGCCAGAACCAGATGATGTCAGCCCGCTACTTCCGCTACAGCAAGAGCCGCAGCATCGTCACCTCCGGCGGACTGGGAACCATGGGATTCGGACTGCCCGCAGCCATCGGTGCAACCTTCGGAGCTCCCGACCGCACCGTCTGCGCCTTCATGGGCGACGGCGGACTGCAGATGAGTATCCACGAGCTGGGAACCGTGATGGAACAAGAGGCACCGGTGAAAATCATTGTCCTCAATAACAACTTCCTGGGCAACGTGCGCCAGTGGCAAGCCATGTTCTTCCACCACCGCTACTCGTTCACCCCGATGATGAACCCCGACTACGTGCAGATAGCCTCGGCTTACCACATACCCGCCGAGCGTGTGTTCCGCCGCGACGAGCTGAAGGCCGCCATCGAGAAGATGCTCGCCACCCCGGGCCCGTACCTGTTGGAGGTGGGTGTCATCGAAGAGGGCAACGTGCTGCCTATGACCCCTCCGGGAGGTTCCGTGAACGAAATGTTGTTGGAATGTTAAGTTGTAGCGAATATGGATAAGACATTATATACGTTGATTGTCTACTCGGAGAACATCGCCGGTCTGCTCAACCAGATTACCGCCGTGTTCACCCGCCGACAGATCAACATCGAAAGTTTGAACGTGTCCGCTTCGTCCATCCAAGGGGTGCACAAGTACACCATCACCGCATGGAGCGACGAAGAGAGCATCAAGAACGTGGTGAAGCAGATAGAGAAGAAGGTGGAGGTCATCCAGGCCCACTACTTCGTGGACGATGAGATTTTCCATCACGAGGTGGCCCTCTACAAACTCTCTACCGCAGAGTTTCAGCAGACCCCGCAAGCCTCGAAGGTCATCCGCCAACACAATGCGCGCATCGTGGAGGTGAACCCCGTCTACAGCATTGTGGAGAAGTCTGGCATGAGCGAGGAGATTACCTCCCTCTACAACGAGTTGCAGGGAATGAATTGCCTGCTGCAGTTCGTCCGCTCCGGCCGCATCGCCATCACCAAGAGCTGTGTGGAGCGTGTGAGCGAGTTCCTCAACGAGCGCGAGCTGAAACATGAAGAGTGCAAATAGGGGAGTGGACTATGGAGAACTTTGATGATAAGAAGATAAGCAGCGGCACGTATGAGGCCGAGTCGTTTCACCTCGACTTCACCGGCCACTTGACGCTGAGCGTGCTGGGAAACGAGATGCTCAACTGCGCCGATGCCCATTCCGAGAGCCGCGGCTTCGGAATCGCCGAGCTCAACGAGAGCCACTACACGTGGGTCTTGTCCCGATTGGTCATCGAGATGAAGCGGATGCCTCGCCAGTACGAGCGCTACCAGATACTCACCTGGGTGGAGAACGTCTACCGCCTCTTCACCGACCGCAACTTCGAGGTCATCTCCGAGGACGGTGAGGTGCTGGGCTACGCCCGTTCCATTTGGGCGATGATAGACGTGGAGACGCGCAAGCCCGCCGACCTGCTGACGCTGCACAACGGACAGATCAACGACTACATCTGCGACCGTCCCTGTCCCATAGACCGTCCGGGCCGCGTGAAGGTGCGCGCCGAGCAAGCTGTGCGCGAGCTGCAGACCCGCTACAGCGACATCGACATCAACGGCCACGTCAACAGTGTGAAGTACATCGAGCACATCCTCGACCTCTTCCCGCTGGACACGTTCCGCCACAAGCGGGTGAAGCGCTTCGAGATTGCCTACATTGCCGAGAGCTACTACGGCGACACCCTCAGCTTCTACCAAGAGGCCACGGGCGACGAAGCTTACGACATAGAGATACGGAAGAACGGGACTGAGCCCGTTTGCCGTTCAAAAGTGATATTTGAGTAATTTATTAACAATAATGACCGCGGCCCGTGTGCCGTGTCTGCCTATCCTCCGCGTTGAGAGGGCAGGCCGACGGATGGGTTCGGTCGCTAAAACATTTAATTAAAATGGCAAAAATGAATTTTGGCGGTGTCATCGAGAATGTGATGACCCGCGAGGAGTTTCCTTTGGACAAGGCTCGTGAGGTATTGAAAAATGAGACCATCGCCGTTATCGGTTATGGTGTGCAGGGCCCCGGCCAGTCACAGAACCTGCGCGACAATGGCTTCAACGTCATCGTTGGTCAGCGCCAGGGCAAGACATTCGAGAAAGCTATCGCTGACGGATGGGTTCCCGGAAAGACTTTGTTCAGCATCGAAGAGGCTTGCCAGAAAGGTACCATCATCATGTGCCTCCTCTCTGACGCAGCCGTAATGTCTGTGTGGCCCACTATCAAACCGTACCTCACAGCAGGCAAGGCTCTCTATTTCTCTCATGGTTTCGCCATCACTTGGAGCGACCGCACCGGTGTGGTTCCTCCTACGGACATCGACGTCATCATGGTTGCTCCTAAGGGTTCGGGTACTTCATTGCGTACCATGTTCCTCGAGGGTCGTGGCTTGAACTCTTCATACGCTGTTTACCAGGACGCTACCGGCCGCGCTATGGACCGCACATTGGCTCTGGGTATCGGCATCGGCTCTGGCTATCTGTTCGAGACAACCTTCATCCGCGAGGCTACGTCTGACCTCACCGGCGAGCGTGGTTCACTGATGGGTGCCATCCAGGGCTTGCTCTTGGCTCAGTACGAGGTGCTTCGCGAGAACGGACACTCACCTTCCGAGGCATTCAACGAGACCGTTGAGGAACTGACACAGTCGCTCATGCCGTTGTTCGCAAAGAACGGTATGGACTGGATGTACGCTAACTGCTCCACTACAGCACAGCGCGGTGCTCTCGACTGGTATCCTCGTTTCCACGACGCCATCAAGCCTATCATGCAGTGGCTCTACATGAGCGTGAAGCTCGGCAACGAGGCTCAGATCTCCATCGACAGCAACTCTAAGCCCGACTATCGTGAGAAGTTGAACGAGGAGTTGAAGGCTCTGCGCGAGAGCGAGATGTGGCAGACAGCTGTCACCGTTCGCCAGCTCCGTCCGGAGAACAACTAATCGGACAGTACGCGTCTTGCGACGGATGGCCGCGTTCAGTCGGCAAACAGATTGGAACTCCCGCTCTGTGACGCTCGGTTAGATAGTCCCCCGTCCGTACGGCAAACGAATTGTTATAAGAGGAATCCCCTTGCAGCAGTGCCAGCCACCGCGTGCAAGGGGATTGCTGTTTCCGGGCGTTCCATGCAAGAGAATCGGCGAAACAGATTAAAAAATGGGCGTTTCGTTGGGCTGCATTGAAATATAGTCTGTAATTTTGCGCCGTTTTATAGATACGAACAAGATTTAGAACCGATGGACGGGGCAGGGCACAAGTGCCTACATCGTCCACTCAATGCAGTAAATTATGAAGAAGTTGATTTCAATGATGCTGATGCTTTGCACGATGTTCGCATTCTCAGCATGCTCGTCGGACGATGACGACGAGGCGAAGACTCAGTCCAAGCGGATTGAGAGTATTTCTATTGCAAACCATTCACAGGTACAGACGCTGGCCTCGCTCTATGGCCTGACGGACGATGTGTTGAAGCTGTACTTCAACTACAATGCCGATGGCACGCTGAAGTCCATCACGTCCAACTGTAATATGGGTTGGGAGTTTACCTACACTGGCAAGACGATTGCCACCACGGACGGACAGTTCAGCTACACGGTCGACGACCAACGTCGTATCGTCAGCCACACGGCCAAGGAGGCAGATGGCAGTGCCGAGTACACTTACAACTGGAGCTATGACGCTGACGGATACTTGAAAAGCATTGCAGACCCGACCGGCAAGGGCACGGGGATGACGCTGACTTACACCGATGGCAACCTATCTTCCTACCAGCTCTATTTCAAATCGTCCTTCACCACCGACCGTCTCATCAGCAGTTGCGCGGGCACTATTGACCCCGCTTTTCTGGTGGATGTGTTCGCTTACGCATTCCAACGTGAGGATCTCTTCCTCGGAATGGTCCTCAATCAGAATGTGAAAGTCTCCGCATACGTACCGTCGCAGGTAGAGTTCAGTAGCGCTGCCAACGGCACAAAAACGGCAACGTTGCAGACTTCCTTCAGCAACAACACTCTGACGGTGAAGAACTCAACCTCGTACCTCTTCGAGAATGGACATATTTCCCCGAACACTACCGTAGTGACTTACACTGACAAGTAACCCCCCAGCGCTCCCGTTAGCGCTTGGCGCACTATAAAATATTCAACGGCTCACTCTCCTAACTGATAGGGGAATGGGCCGTTGA
>CAYZVH010000132.1:0-8841 GCA_964481755.1 uncultured Bacteroides sp.
TTAAAATCCCTTGGCTATTGCAGCTGTGCGGGTTCAAGTCCCGCTCCGAGTACGATATTACTGAGGCATCTTTCATACCAGTGAGAGGTGCTTTTTTCTTTTAACCGCTAAATTTACAGTATCATGAATCGACGCATTATCGCAAGCTTTTTATCCGTTCTGATGTTGATATCCAACGTCTACGCCATTCCCCGTGTGAAGGAAACCTCTGGCGACAATCTCCCCGCCGCCGTGAAAGAGAGTCAGTGGAAAGGTAAGAAGGTGGCCTTCCTGGGCGACTCCATTACCGACAAGAAACGCATCGGCACCGACAAGTGCTATTGGGAGTACCTCGCTGAGATGCTCGGCTTCACCCCCTACGTCTACGGCATCAACGGCAACCAGTGGAACAAGATACTCGACCAGGCCAAGAAACTCTATGAGGAGCGTGGCACCGACATCGACGCCATCTTCATCTTCGCCGGCACCAACGACTACAATGCCGGTGTTGTCCCTGGTGAGTGGTACACCGAAGGAGCCGAGGTGACCCAGGTGAAGAACGGCAACATGGAGACACGCCGCTTGCGCCACTTCTGCATGACGGACAGCACCTTCAAGGGCCGCATCAACCGGGCGATGGACTATCTGAAGAGCCACTTCCCCACCAAACAGATTATCCTGATGACCCCGATACACCGTGCCTACGCCAAGTTCGGCGAGGTGAACGTGCAGCCCGCTGAGGTCTATGCCAACAAACTCGGCATCTATGTGGAGGAGTATGTGAGAATCGTGAAGGAAGCCGGCAACGTGTGGGCCGTTCCCGTCATCGACCTCAACAGCATCAGCGGACTCTATCCCGTCAACGATGCCCACGCCCAGTACTTCCACGACGGCGCCACCGACCGTCTGCACCCGAACGCCCTGGGTCACAAACGCATGGCCACCGCCATCATGTACCAGATGTTGGCCATGCCCGCCTCGTTCGAGTAAGTCGGCACGCAGTATACCTTACATATAATATAGGTGTACCACGGTTCGCTAGGGATTCGCGAATAAAACGAGAGAGAGACGCATCAGCAGTTGTTGACGCGCCACTCTCTCGTTTTATGGGGCATCGCCCTCGCCGCCATCCCCGTGGGATGACGGCGGAGCGGATGCTATGGTTTTTTGGAGAAAATCCTAGAGATGACCTTCAGGTCAAACTTAGGCTTGCGGTCGTAGAAGAAGATGCCGTTCTGCTCCTGCTCCACGTCCGTCAGCTGTGTGTAGCAATAGCCCCACACCTGGTCCTTCAGACTCAGCACCGCGTCGATTTGCGATTCCAGCCGATGGAGGAACTCCTCTTCCGTGGAGGGCGGTGTGCTGTAGCCCCACGACTTCTTGGTGTTGCTCTTGTCCGCTGACTCCACCCACTTGATGCCGCCTACCTCGTCGATCAGATAAGGCATTCCGCCATCGTACTGAGGATAGGCGTAGGGGCTCTCAACTACCAACTTGTTGAATCCTACGTTGGTCGTCGGCACTCCCTGCGGATGGTTCGGTGTCTGGAAGAACTTGCCATTGTCGTAAAGCGCTTTCTTCAGCTTGCTGGCATCCTGCTCATAGTTGTGCACCGTCCAGATGTCCGTCCGGATGTGGCAACCGCCGCTGGCGTCGTTCACCGGGCGGGTGGGGTCTAGCGCCTTGGTCAGGCAATAGAGGTCGTTGGCGAAGCGCGGATACTGCACGGGGTCGGGCCACCACTCCTCGTTCATCGGTGTCCAGATGAGCAACGACGGATGGTTGCGGTCGCGCTGCACAATCTCCGACCACTCCTGCAGGAAGTTGCGTGCCACCTCTATGCTGTTGGCGTCCATGCCCCAGCTGGGAGCCTCGCCCCATGTGAGGTAGCCGAGCTTGTCCGCCCAGTAGTAGAACCGCTCCTCGAACACCTTCTGGTGCAGACGCGCGCCGTTGAAGCCGGCGGACATGGAGAGCTCGATGTCGTGCTTCAACGCCTCGTCGGAGGGTGCCGTCCAGATGCCGTCGGGGTAGAATCCCTGGTCGAGCACCAAGCGCTGATAGTAAGGCTCGTTGTTCAAGTATATCCGGTTCCCCTCGATGTGTATCTTACGCATGCCTACGTACGACGACACTTCGTCCACCACCTGGCCGGCGGCGTCCACCACTTGGTACTGCAGGTCGTAGAGGAAGGGCGACTCGGGCGACCACAGCTTCATGTCCTTCAGTGTGAAGACGATGATTGAGCTGTTGCTCACCTTCACACTCTTCGTGCCCACTCGTTTCGTTCCGTCCTTCAGGGTGACGCGCAGTGTGTGGTCATTGCTGTCGCCGTAGAACCGGGGGTGTATCACCAGTTGCTTCTGGTCGATGTCCGTGGTCACCTGTGCGCTCTGCAAGCCCACCTTCGACACGGCCTCCATCCACACCGTCTGCCAGATGCCTGTGGTGCGTGTGTAGTTGCATCCGTTGGACTCCAGCTGCAGGCTCTGCTTGCCGGCGCTTTGCAATAGGGTGCGCACGTCGCTGCTGGCACGCACCACCAGGTGATGGTCCGCTCCGTCGGCCACATACCGGGTGACGTCGAAGCTGAACGACGAGCTGCCGCCGAAGTGACGTCCCACCAACGTGCCGTCGATGAACACCTCCGAGTTGAAGTACACTGCGCCGAAATTCAGCATCACGTTGCGTCCGCTCCACTCCTGCGGCATGCGGATGACCCTGTGGTACCAGATGTGGTTGATGAAGTCGGTGTGCGCCACTCCGGACAACTTGCTCTCCGGAGCGAAAGGCACCGTTATCTTGTCGCTGAACGCGGTGGCTTTCTGATACCCCTTCTCCATACCCACGTTTGCAGGGTCAAACGTGTAATCCCACTCTCCATTCAAGTTTATCCACGCCTGTCGTTCGAACTGAGGCCGAGGATACTCTTTGCGGGGCACATCAGCTGTCGCTGTCTGCAGCCCCCATCCGCCCATGGCTAGGGCGATAATGAGTAAATTTCTGAACTTCATGATATTAGTTTTAATAAATGAATGCTTGTTATGTGATTGTTAGAATCTCCTTAGTTTGATGCCGGACAAGTAGGTCTTCCCTGCCTTAGGGGTGAAGGTCACCCTCAGGCAACCGCCCTCGTGGCTCACCACGTAGCGGCGCTTCACGGCGTGGAACGATCCTGCGTCGCGTGCCGGCGACAGACTCTCCTCCACCGTCCGTCCGTCTATGCTGACCGCGAAGAGGTTGGTCTTCTTCGTGGTGTTCTCTTCCGCGCGGTCCAGCAGATAGACTGGCGAGGCGGTGATGCCGTCCGGGTCGGCAAACAGCAGCTCCACCTCGTAGCTGCCCGCCGGCACGTCGAACCGATACTCCTCCACACCCTCGCGCATGGTCTGGTAGAGCGGTCCGTCCGCCGTCAGGTGTATCTCGGTCTGTGTGGTCTTCTCCTTCCCGCCTACGTAACCCCATCCACCTTCGGTGTAGGCCTGGTCGGGCACCCACGTGAGTCCGCTCTCATCGGAGGTGAAGAAGCAGTTGCTTCCCACGTTGATGGCCAGTTCAAGGGTCGCCCAGTCCGCATCCGCCAGATGCGAGGGCACGGGCTGGAACCGCACGCGCAGTCCATCGTAGACCTCCTTGCCGTTGAACGTTCCTGTGGCCGATAGGTAAGGGTCGCTCCCCTGGAACGGCACGTCGAACACCGCATGGCAGTTCGTCACGCTCTTACGGCCTACCGACCGCCCGTCGACGAACAGCTCCACCTCCGGCAGGTTCGTGTAGACTTTCACCGGCAGCACCACCGGCTCTCCGGTACGCTCCTGCAGACCGCAGCGCACGTTCCAGTCGCGGCTCGCTATGTGGAGCACGGGAATGTCCTTCCGCCACATCGCTTGGTAGTAGTAATAGACATCCTTCGGCGTGCGGTCCGCGCGCACCAGTCCCTTGTTGTTGATGTGTGGCATCGACTCGCCTCGCACGGCGGACGAGAAGTCGATGAAGTTCCAGTGAGAGCCGCCGCTCACGTAGGGCGTCTCCTCCAGTATCGGCAGGTAATGCTCCAGGAACAGTTGTTGGTATTCGCAGCTGAAGTCGAAGGTGCGCGGTGCCGTGCTGTGCAGCCGCTTGTCCGACCCTGCTCCGTATTCACTGATGATGACCGGGTGCGTGGGGTGGTCTCTCTGCTGCTCGGCCAGGAACTCCTCGAAGCTGTTCAGCCGGCCCCAGTACCATCCTTTATAGAGGTTCCATCCCACCACGTCGACGATGTCGCCCAGGTGGGCATCGTTGTAGATGTTGTTGCCATGGAAGGCCATGACGCTCACCCGGGTGGAGTCCTCCTCCTTCAGCACACGCTCCAGTCGCTCGGCCAGCTCCACCGCGCGTTGCATCAAGGTCTTCAGCATCTTCGGCTTCGTGGTCGGGCGTTTGGCCTCAATGAATATCTCGTTCATGTAGCCCCATGCGATGACCGACGGATGGTTGTAGTGCTGACGTATCATCTCGCGTAGGTTCTGTTCGCAATGGTCGGCAAAGCCCGGTGTGTCCGGCACCAAGTTTATGATAGGTATCTCCTCCCACACGAGCATTCCCTGGCGGTCGCACATCTCCAGCAACGCGTCGTCCTGCGGATAGTGGGAGATGCGTATGAAGTTGGTGCCCAGTTCCTTCATCAGCCGGAAGTCCCGCCGATGCATCTCGTCCGTCAGTGCCACGCCGATGGGCTGTTGGTCTTGGTGGCGACACATGCCCCGTAGCTTGTAGGGCTTGCCGTTGAGGAAGAATCCCTTCTGTGCGTCGAAGTGGAAATAGCGGAAGGCGGTGTAGTGCTCTAACTTGTCCAGCAAGTGCTTCGTGCGGGCGTTGCGCAGGACGGTCTCTACGCGGTAGAGTGTGGGCCTCTCCGGTGTCCACAACTCGGGCTTGTCAATGGCGACCGCCTTCTCCTGGAAAGTGGCCGTCTCCCCGGCCTTCACCTGCAGCTTCTTCTGGGTAGTCGCGGCCTTCTCCCCGTTCGGGTAGTAGACCGTGCTGGTCACCTCGAGGGTGGCTTTCACCGTGTCGTCATTGCGGATGCTGCCTCTGATGAGGATGTCGCCATGCTCGTCCGACTGGCAAGCGGCGCGCACGAACACCCCGTCCGACCCGTAGTTCGTCAGCGAGAAGTGTTGTCGTGGTACGGCCACGAGCCACACGTCGCGGTACACGCCACCGAAGAAGGTGAAGTCCGCCGAGGTAGGTGGAATGTCTTGCCGTGCGTTGTCCACACAGAGCGCCAGCACGTTGGGACTGTCCTGTGAGATATAATCGGTGATGTCGAACGTTGAGGCCGTGTATCCTCCGGCATGGCTGCCTATCAGTTTCCCGTTCAGATAGACGTCGGCATGCTTCGACGCGGCGTCCAACTTCAGGAACACCTGTTTGCCGTTCCACTCGGCAGGTATGTCCAGTGCCCGTCGGTACCAGCCCTTCCCTTGGTAGTAGTCCTTCGTCTCGTAGGCGTCCGTGTTCCAGGTGTGTGGCAGGTGCACGGCCGTCCATCGGCTGTCGTCCCACGTGGGTTGTGCCGCCTCGGGACAGTCGCCTCGGTAGAAGCGCCATCCGTCGTTGATGGTATGCATTTCGCGTTGGGCCAGTGCGGCAATGGAGCAGAAAAGTAGCAGGAGGAGTATCGTCCCGCTCTGCCGCATCCTCTGAATCGTCTCTATGTTTCTCATCACAGTGTGTATTAGTTCAAATTATGTGGCAAAAGTAAGAACTTCCCCTCCATCACAATAGTCCTGTTGCGTCAATAAATGACGCAAACGCGCATATTCGCAGGGGGGGTGGTCTAAATCGTCGCTTGTTCGTGTTATGATTTCGTATCATCATTAGAAAGCTGATGGTTGTATTATTTGAGAAATATTCTCAAATAATGATGTTTATATGGTAATATATAGGTATCTTTGCGGAAAAGTATGAGATATGTTGGTAAATTTCACGGTTAAGAACTATCGCTCATTCAAGCAAGAGCGTACCTTCAGTATGGAGGCCAGTTCCATCAAGGAGCACAAGGACTCTGTCATCACTATGGGTAAGACTAGCTTGTTGCCTTTGGCGGTATTCTATGGAGCGAACTCGGGTGGCAAGAGCAATTTGATACAGGCCATAGCTACCATGCGCAGGATGGTGAAGCATTCCGTTCGCCTCAATGAAGGCGACTCGTTGCCTTACGACCCCTTTGCGTTGGACGAGAGCTCCGGCTCGCAACCCACGTCGTTCGAGATACAGTTCATCAAGGACGAGACGCTCTATCGGTATGGCTTCGAGTACAACCAGACCGAAATCATCTCCGAGTGGCTTTATGAGAAACGTTCCGGTGAGAAGGAGTATGAGCTCTTCCTTCGCTCGCGCGATGTGATTGAGGTGTCGGCGAAGAGGTTTCCTGAGGGACAGGGAAAAGAGGACATGACCAACTCCAACCGTCTCTTCCTGTCGCTGGTAGCGCAGTTGAAGGGGGAGAAGTCTAACTCCATTATGGGATGGTTCGGCGCATGCAACGTGTTGTCGGGAATCGACAGTGAGGGCTACGAGGCTTTCACGTTACGGATGTTCTTGGACCATTTGAATGGGGCGGACCAGGCGCAGGAGTTCTTCAAGTCACTTCAGCTCGGCTTCACTCGTTTCTCTGTGAAGAAGGTCGGCATTCCCCAGGAGGCGTGGGACAGTGTCCCGCAGTCCATCCGGTCGCAACTGGAGAAGGATGTTGCCACCGGCAGCGTAGTAGAGCCGATAACCACTCACAATGTCTATGACGAGAATGGCCTGGTGATAGGCGAGCGCAACTTCCATAAGAACCAGATGGAGTCTGAAGGTACAAAGAAGGTGATAGAAATTTCCGGTCCGATATTCGACACGCTGAATGAGGGCAAGATCTTGATTGTGGACGAACTGGATGCCAAACTGCACCCGTTGCTCACGCGCAACATCGTGCTCCTGTTTATGGACCCGGAGAAGAACCGCCACGGCGCACAGCTCATCTTCGCCACCCACGACACCAATCTGCTCGACTTGGAGATAATCCGTCGCGACCAGATATGGTTTGCCGAGAAGGATAGGGTAGAGTCTACGGACATCTACTCGCTTGTGGAATTCAAGGACGAGGACGGCAAGAAGGTGCGCAATGACCGCGACATCAAGCGCGACTACATCCGTGGCCGCTATGGCGCTATTCCTTTCATCGGTAAATAACTGTGGCTATGGGATATTCGAGAAAAGACGAAATCGCCCGGCTTAGGCAGGAACGTCGGGCGGCGAAGGCTTCCAAGAAGCGCAAGGAGAACACCCGTGAGAAACTTGTTCGCTTCCTCATCGTCTGTGAGGGCGCGAAGACCGAGCCACACTATTTCGAGGCTCTTGTCAACACTTACACCTCCGCTGTCCGCGAGGTGACGATAGAAGGTGAAGGCCGGTCTACGGTCGCTCTTGTGGACAGGTCGCAGGAGATAAAGACGGAGTTGGAGCGTAAGAATGCCATGACCTTCGACCGCGTGTGGGTCGTGTTCGACAAGGATGACTTCGATGATTTCAACGAAGCCATCAAGAAGGCTCATCGGTTAGGGTTCCACAGTGCATGGACGAATGAAGCCTTCGAACTGTGGTACTATCTGCACTTCGAGTATCTGGATGCCGGCATCAGTCGTTCGGCCTACATCGAGAAACTCGAGACTGTCTTTAAGAATAGGATGGAAGATGATAACTTCAAGTATCATAAGGGCAATCCCGAAATCTATCGGTTACTTCAGCAGTATGGTCGCGAGGACTTGGCCAAACGTTTCGCCAAACAACTCCGGACGCTGTACTCTGACACCAACTATGCGATGCACAAGCCCTGCACTATGGTCGATGTATTAGTGGGTGAACTGGAGCACCCCGAATCGATATTGAATGGGTCCCGTTGATTCACTCGACTTTACCATGTCTTCGAGTGCAAAGTTACCATTCTTTGTGGAATTATGCAAATCGCATTATGCAAATCGCATAATGGTAATATCCCGTTCCTCCGTCACTCCTTTTTCTCCGCCAACACATAGCAGGGGTGACGGTCCGTTCCTTGCTTTATCAAGAAGCCGGTCTCGCAGAAGTAGTTGAGCCATTTGGTGGCGGCATATTGTTTTAGATTGAATGCAATTAACATATCCTTTCGTGTCAGAATCGGGAACTTGGATAGGAAATCAGTGATTTCTTTGCGGAGTTCCTCCTCCGTGTATGAGCATGACCTGATGGAGTATTCCGCCCGTTCGAACTTGGCCTCTAGCTGTATCCTTTCCAGCAATGCGGCGTCAGGCTTGAAATTGATGCCCCGTACCCGTACCTTTTGCCTTGAGGTGCCCTTTGAGGACGAATGGTCGTCGTCTTTCTCTACCAATTCCACTGACAAGGTGAAGTAGCCTATCTCGGGCAAATGAAAATTTATTCCATCCGTGAGCATCTCCACCATGTAGTCCTGCATGGTAGACATCACATTCTTTATGGTTCCCCTTTTCACACCGACGAACTGTTCTGAATGCTCATAGAGCACATGGTCGCCATCGTGGCGCCGCATGTGCAGTTTGACGTACTTCCGTTCCTCCTCGCTCCCGGGAATATTCTTGAGCGTGTCGATTTCATACTGTATTGCCATATCTTACTATTGTTTGTTTGCCCAAAGGTACTACCGCGAGGGCCCCCTTTGCAAATATTGAGGGCACATTAACAAGCATTTAACGATTGGTTGACACGTGACGCACGATTGGTTGACACGTGACACACAATTGGTTGACACGTGACACACGATTGGTTGACACGTGACGCACAACCATCCGGTATGGAATGTTTGTGCGGAAAGGT
>CAYZVH010000133.1:0-8662 GCA_964481755.1 uncultured Bacteroides sp.
GCGGCGTCGCCGGTGACGAACACGTTGGCGGGGAACTCGGGCTGCTGGGGCTTGAGGAAGCCCATGGCGAGCAACACCATGTCCGCCTCTATAATCTCCTTCTTGCCGGTGAGCTTCATCTGCGGACGGCCACCGTCGGCTGCGGGTACCCACTCAACCTCTTCCACCTCCACACCGGTGACCTTGCCGTTCTTGCCGATGAACTTGTTGGACGAGAGGTTCCAGCGGCGCGTGCAACCCTCCTCGTGACTGGAGGTGGTCTTCAGCACCACGGGCCATTGCGGCCAGGGGGTGGCGGGGTTGTGACCCACGGGCGGCTGGGGCATAATCTCTATCTGGGTGACGCTGACGGCTCCCTGACGATGGCTCGTGCCGATGCAGTCGCTGCCGGTGTCGCCGCCGCCGATGACGAGCACCTTCTTGCCCTTGGCGTTGACGAGCTCGTCCTTAGTGAAGGTGGCGCCTGCCAGCACGCGGTTTTGCTGCGAGAGCATCTCCAGGGCGAAGTAGATGCCCTTGAGGTCGCGGCCGGGGATGCTGAGGTCGCGGGCCTGCGGGGTGCCGGTGCTCACGACGTAGGCATCGAAGCCGGCGGGCAGCTGGGTGACGTCCACCTCGGTGCCCATCTGGAAGGTGATGCCACTACGCTGCATCACGTCCACACGGCGGTCGATAATCTTCTTGTTGAGCTTGAAGTTGGGGATGCCATACCGCAACAGTCCGCCCGGAGCCTCGTTCTTGTCGAAGAGGGTGACGGTGTAGCCTCGGCGGTTGAGCTGTACGGCGGCGCTGAGTCCGGCAGGTCCGGCACCGATGACGGCCACCTTCTTGCCGTTGCGGGTGGGGTTGTCCACCTTCACGAAGCCCTCGCGGAAGGCGGCCTCGATGATGGCTGCCTCGTTCTCGCGGATGGTGACGGGGGAGTCGCAACTGAGCTTCAGCACACAACTCTTCTCGCAGAGGGCCGGGCAGATGCGTCCGGTGAACTCAGGAAAGTCGTTGGTGGCGGTGAGCAGCTTGTAGGCCTCTTCCCATTTTCCTTTGTAGAGCGCGTCCTGCCATTCGGGCTGTTTGTTGTGGAGCGGACAGGCCCAGTGGCAGAAGGGCACGCCGCAGTCCATGCAGCGCGACGCCTGCAGTTTCCGTTCGCTGGAGTTGAGCGTCTGTTCCACCTCGCCGAAGTCGGCGATGCGGTCGTGGATAGGTCTGTACCCTGCCTCTTGGCGCGGGACCGTTAGAAAAGCTTTGGGATTTCCCATTGTATCGTATATGTTTTTGTCAGTTTCACAATATGGTTAATAGTCTCGTTGCATGTCGGCAATCTTCTGTTGCAGCTTGCGTATCTGCTCCTCCTGAAGCACCCGTTTGTACTCGATGGGGACTACCTGGATGAACTCGTCCACGTAGTGGTTCCAGTCGTCGAGCATGGTGCGCGCCAGCTTGGATCCGGTGTAGAGGTAGTGTTGACGGATGAGCTCGTGCAGCTCCTTGCGGTAGCTGGCCTCCTCCACGAGGCTGAGCTCCACCATCTCCATGTTGCAGAAGTAGTCGAAGTTGTGGTTCTTGTCCCACACGTAGGCCACACCGCCCGACATGCCGGCGGCGAAGTTGCGTCCCGTCTCGCCCAGCACCACCACACGGCCGCCTGTCATATACTCGCAGCAGTGGTCGCCAGCGCCCTCGATGACGGCTATGGCACCGGAGTTGCGCACGCCGAAGCGCTCGCCCACACGGCCGTTGATGTAGATCTCGCCGCTGGTGGCGCCATACAGCAGGGTGTTGCCGGCTATGGTGTTGTCCTCAGCCTCGAAGTTGCTGCGCACAGGGGGCAGCACGGCGATGCGTCCGCCGGAGAGTCCCTTTCCGAGGTAGTCGTTGGCCTCACCCTCGAGTTTGAAGTTGACACCGCTGGTGAGGAAGGCTCCGAAGCTCTGTCCGGCCGAGCCCTTGAACTTGATGTTGAGCGTCTGGTCCGGCAGACCCTTCTGCCCGTGGCGCGCGGCGATGACTCCGGAGAGCATGGCACCCACGGAACGGTCGGTGTTGGCGATGGTGTACTCCAACGACACCTCCTTCTCGTTCTCGATGGCCTCGCGGGCGGCTTTGATAATCTGCACGTCCTTCACGTTGTCGATGTCGTGAATCTGCTCCGTCACTTGATGGATGGCGGCGTCGTTCTGCACGCGGTGGATGAGGTGGCTGAAGTCGAGCAGCGAGGCTTTCGTGTCAGCGGGTATAGGTTTCACCTCGAGCAGGTCGGCGCGGCCTACGATGTCGTCGAGCTTGGTGAATCCCATCTCGGCCAGATATTCGCGCACCTCCTGAGCCAGGAAGGTGAAGTAGTTGACGAGGTACTCGTAGTGTCCGCGGAAGCGTGCCCTCAGGACGGGGTCCTGTGTGGCGACACCCACGGGGCAGGTGTTGGTGTGGCACTTGCGCATCATGACGCAGCCCAGCACGATGAGGGCCGTGGTGCCGAAGCCGAACTCCTCGGCGCCCAGCAGGGCCATGTTGATGATGTCGCGGCCGGTCTTTATCTGTCCGTCCACCTGCAGGCGAACCTGTCCGCGCAGGCCGTTGATGACGAGGGTCTGCTGTGTCTCGCTAAGGCCTATCTCAGGCGAGATGCCCGCGTAGCGCATAGACGATGCGGGAGAGGCTCCCGTGCCGCCCTCGGCTCCGGAGATGACGATGATGTCCGCCTTGGCCTTGGCAACGCCGGCGGCGATGGTGCCCACGCCACTCTCGGCCACCAGCTTCACGCTGATCTTGGCCTTGGGGTTGACGTTCTTCAGGTCGAAGATGAGCTGTGCCAGGTCCTCGATGGAGTAGATGTCGTGATGAGGTGGAGGCGAGATGAGGGAGATGCCCGGTATGGAGTGACGTGTCTTGGCGATGACCTCGTCCACCTTGAATCCCGGCAGTTGTCCGCCTTCGCCCGGCTTGGCTCCCTGGGCCACCTTTATCTGTATCTCGTCGGCGTTGACGAGGTATTCGGCCGTGACGCCGAAGCGTCCCGATGCTATCTGTTTGGTCTTGCTACGGAGCGAGATGCCGTCGTAGGTGGCGGTGAAGCGCTCTGAGTCCTCACCACCCTCACCGGTGTTGCTGCGCGCGCCCAGTTTGTTCATAGCCAGAGCGATGGCCTCGTGGGCCTCCTTGCTGATGGCACCGAACGACATGGCTCCGGTGACGAAGTGCTTCACGATGTTCTCCACGGGCTCCACTTGGTCCACGGGGATGGGGTTGCGCTTGAACTGGAAGAAGTCGCGCAGGAAGATGGGGCTCTCCTTCTCGTCCACCAGGTGGGTGAACTCCTTGAACTTCTTGTAGCTGCCCAGGCGTGTGGCCAGTTGCAGGGTGGAGATGCTCTCAGGGTTCCAAGCGTGCTTGATGCCGTCCTTGCGGTAGGCGAACTGTCCCACGTTGGGCAGTATGTCCGTGTCGTGAGCGGTGCCGAAGCCGTCGTGGTGGAAGGCGATGGCGTCGCGGGCCACCTCCTCGAGACGGATGCCTCCGATGGACGAGGTGGCGGTGCCGAAGTAGGTCTTCAGCAGCTCCTCGCTCAGGCCGACGGCCTCGAATATCTTGGCGCCTCGGTAGGAGCGGATGGTGCTGATACCCATCTTGCTCATTACCTTGAAGAGGCCTTTGCAGATGGCCTTTATGTAGTTCTTCTCAGCGGTCTCGTAGTTGAGCTGTATCTCGCCTCGCTTCACCAGGTCGTCGAGCACAGCGAAGGCCATGTAGGGGTTGATGGCGCTGGCTCCGTAGCCCAGCAACAAGGCGGCGTGCATCACCTCGCGTATCTCGCCGCTCTCCACGATGAGGGCGGTCTGCACACGCTTCTGCACGGAGATGAGGTGGTGGTGTACGGCGCTCACGGCCAGCAGCGACGGGATGGCGGCATGCTCGCTGTCCACATCGCGGTCGGAGAGGATGATGTAGTTCACTCCGTCGTTCACAGACTCCTCGGCCTTGCGGCAGATGTCGGTGAGGGCTTCCTGGAGGCCTGCCTTACCGCGGGCCACCTCGAAGACGATGGGTAGCTTGATGGTCTTGAATCCCTTGTAGCGGATGTTGCAGAGGATGTCCAACTGCGTGTTGTTGAGCACGGGGTGGGGCAGACGCACCATCTTACAGTGGCTCTCGTTGGGGATGAGGATGTTCATGCCTACGGCGCCGATGTACTCGGTGAGTGACATCACCAGCTCCTCGCGAATGGGGTCGATGGCGGGGTTCGTCACCTGTGCGAACTGTTGGCGGAAGTAGTTGAACATGAGCTGCGGTTTGTCGGAGAGGACGGCCAGCGGGGTGTCGTTACCCATGGAGGCCGTGGGCTCCACGCCGTTGGTGCTCATGGGGATGATGGTCTTCTCGATGTCCTCGCGGGTGAATCCGAAGGTGCGCAACATGGTGTCATACTGGTCCACCTTGTTCTCCACCTTGCGTCCGCTCTTCAGCTTGTCGAGCTCGATGCGGTTGGTCGACAGCCAGTTGCGGTAGGGCTTGGCTTGCGCCAGCTGTTCCTTCAGCTCGCCGTCGTAGTATATCTTGCCTTCTTCGGTGTCCACCAGCAGTATCTTGCCCGGCTGGAGGCGACCCTTCTGTTTGATCTCGCCCGGCTCGAAGTCCATGACGCCCACCTCGGAGGCCACCACCATCATGTCGTTCTTGGTGATGAGGTAGCGCGCGGGGCGCAGGCCGTTGCGGTCGAGCATGCCACCGGCGTAGCGTCCGTCGCTGAAGAGCAGCGCGGCAGGTCCGTCCCACGGCTCCATGAGGATGGAGTGATACTCGTAGAAGGCCTTCAGGTCTTCGCTGATGGGGTTCTTCTCGTTGAACGACTCCGGCACGAGCATGGCCATGGCGTGGGGCAGGCTAAGGCCCGACATGACGAAGAACTCGAGCACATTGTCGAGCGAGGCGCTGTCGCTCATGCCCGGCTGCACGATGGGGCGTATGGCCTTGATGTCGCCCAGCTGGGGCGAGGAGAGCACACTCTCGCGGGCCTCCATCCAGCCGCGGTTGCCACGGATGGTGTTGATCTCGCCGTTGTGGGCCAGTAGGCGGAAAGGCTGTGCCAGGCTCCAGGTGGGGAAGGTGTTGGTGCTGAAACGTGAGTGCACCAAAGCCAAGCCACTGGTGAGGTAGTGGTTCGTCAGGTCGGGGAAGTACTCGCGCACCTGCAGCGACGAGAGCATACCTTTATATACTATGTTCTTGTTGGAAAGCGAAACGATGTAGAAGTCCTTGTTCTTCACGCGGTTCTCTATCTTCTTGCGGATGATGTAGAGGGTGCGCTCGAAGTTGGTGACGTCCGTCACGCCGGTGATGAACATCTGCTTGATGTCCGGCTCGGTTGCGAGGGCGTCCTTACCCAGGATGCTCGAGTTGGTGGGCACGTTGCGGAGGTGCATCAGGGTGAGTCCCTCGCGCTCTATCTCCTCAATCATGATGCTGAGGATGTCCGATTGCTCCTTCTGGTCCTTAGGCAGGAACACCAGGCCGGTTCCGTATTTTCCCTTCTCCGGCACGGGGATTCCTTGCAGGAGGATAAACTCGTGGGGAATCTGAATCATGATTCCCGCACCATCGCCGGTCTTGTTGTCGGCACCTTCGGCACCACGGTGACGCATGTTCTCCAGCACCTTGAGGGCAGAGTCCACCAATTCGTGAGATTTGTTACCATGGATGTTTACGACCATGCCTACGCCACAGGCGTCATGTTCGTACTCGGCATTGTACAGCCCAGTGGAGTTGGACAAGCTATGCTGGTCACTCTCTTCTTGGTTGTTAAAATGTTCTCTCTTTACCATTATTACTTTCTCTAAATGATGAAAAGTGATTTTATTATTATCTAACTGCTTGCAAAAGTACAGATTTTATTTCGTTTGTAAATGGTTAAAGGTCGTTTATTGACAAGAATATCCATACCTTTTGCTTGGTGGTAACAATAAGTGTAATAACAAGTGCCTGCAGTTTTAATATGGGAGGCAATTGATGATATTTGGTTAAGGAGTGAAAGTTGGTTCGTATGGATATAAACTTGCCAAAAGCTACATATTTATTCAAAAAGGAGTGCATATTTCGCTCTTGTTATCTTTTTCGGCCATTTCTTGCGAATTATATCCGTCGTTTGTGGGTTGTCTGTTAGGAAAGTATTATCTTTGCAGCCATATTAAAACAATTGTATCATGTGCGGAATCGTAGGCTACATCGGCGAAAGAACTGCTTACCCGATTCTTATTAAAGGCTTGAAACGCCTGGAATACAGAGGGTATGACAGCGCCGGCATTGCATTAATCAACGGAAAAGGAGAACTTAACGTATATAAGACCAAAGGACGTGTCGCTGACTTGGAGGCTTTTGCCGAGGATAAGGACATATCCGGTACCATCGGCATCGCCCACACCCGTTGGGCCACTCACGGCGAACCTTGTCAGGTGAACGCCCATCCAATCTATTCCTCTTCGGAAAACTTGGCTATCATACACAACGGCATCATCGAGAACTATGCTGTGCTGAAGGAACGCCTCCAACGCAAAGGCTTCACCTTCAAGACCAGCACCGACACCGAGGCGCTGGTGCAACTGATAGAATACATACAGATAAAGAATAACCTCGACCTGCTGACAGCAGTGCAGCTGGCCCTCCACGAGGTGATAGGCGCTTACGCCATCGCCGTGCTGGACAAGCGTCACCCCGACACCATCATCGTGGCCCGCAAGAGCAGTCCCCTGGTGGTGGGCATCGGCAAGGACGAGTTCTTCCTGGGCTCCGACGCCTCACCTATTATAGAATATACCGACCAGATGGTCTACCTGGAGGACGGCGAGATAGCCGTGATGCGCCGGGGACACGAGCTGGAGGTGGTCGACCTGGAAAATGTGAAGATGACCCCCGAGGTGCAGACCGTGGAGATGAACCTCGGTCAGCTGGAGAAGGGCGGCTATCCGCACTTCATGCTGAAGGAGATCTTCGAGCAGCCCGACTGCATCAACGACTGCATGCGCGGGCGTGTGAACGTGGAGGGCAACAACGTGGCCCTCTCCGCCGTGATAGACCACAAGAAGGAGCTGCTCAACGCACGTCGCTTCATCATCGTGGCTTGCGGCACCTCGTGGCATGCGGGCCTCATAGGCAAGCAACTGATAGAGACCCTCTGTCGCATCCCGGTGGAGGTGGAGTACGCCTCGGAGTTCCGCTACCGCAACCCCGTCATCTTCAAGGAGGACGTGGTGATAGCCATCTCCCAGTCCGGTGAGACGGCGGACACCTTGGCGGCCGTGGAGCTTGCCAAGAAGAACGGCGCCTTCATCTATGGCATCTGCAATGCCATAGGCTCGTCCATAGCCCGCTGCACCCACACCGGGTCGTACATCCACGTGGGTCCGGAGATAGGTGTGGCATCCACCAAAGCCTTCACCGGACAGGTGACGGTGCTCACCATGCTGGCCTTGACGCTGGCGAAGGAGAAGAAGACCATCACCGACGAACAGTACCTGCAGATGGTGCAGGAACTCATGCTGATTCCCGCCAAGATGAAGCAGGTGCTCAGCCAAAACCAGAAGATTGCCGAGCTGTCGCGCATCTTCACCTACGCCCACAACTTCATTTACCTGGGCCGTGGCTACAACTATCCCGTGGCTCTGGAGGGCGCGCTCAAGCTGAAAGAAATCTCGTACATCCACGCCGAGGGCTATCCCGCCGCCGAGATGAAACACGGACCTATCGCCTTGATAGACGCCGAGATGCCCGTGGTGGTGCTGGCAACGAAGAACGCCATGTACGAGAAGGTGGTGAGCAACATCCAGGAGGTGAAGGCCCGCAAGGGTAAAGTCATCGCCTTGGTGACCGAAGGCGACAAGGATATCTCGAAGCTGGTGGACGCATGCATCGAGCTGCCTCAGACGCTGGAGTGCCTCGAGCCCCTCATCACCACCATCCCCCTGCAGCTGCTGGCGTACTACATCGCCGTGTGCAAGGGCAAGGATGTGGACCGTCCCCGCAACTTGGCAAAGTCGGTGACCGTGGAGTAAGAAGATATACATTATTATATATATAGGTAAAAGAGAAAGGATAAAAGAAGTTCTATGGAACAGTTGAAACACGAGTGTGGAGTGGTGCAGATACGCCTGCTGAAACCGCTGAACTACTATCAGCAGAAGTACGGCACGTGGATGTACGGACTCAACAAACTCTATCTGATGATGGAGAAACAACACAACCGCGGACAGGAAGGCGCCGGACTGGCTTGCGTAAAGCTGCAGGCGAACCCCGGCGAGGAATACATGTTCCGCGAGCGCGCGTTGGGAACGGGAGCTATAACGGAGATATTCGCCACGGTGCAGAGCAAGTTCAAGGACCTGACGCCGGAGCAACTCCACGACGCCGAGTATGCGCAGCGCTATCTGCCTTTCGCCGGCGAGCTCTACATGGGACACCTGCGTTACTCCACCACCGGGAAGAGCGGCATCTCCTACGTGCACCCCTTCCTGCGCCGCAACAACTGGCGGGCGAAGAACTTGTCGCTCTGTGGCAACTTCAACCTGACGAACGTCGACGAGGTGTTCGCCAAGATTACCGCCGACGGACAACATCCCCGCATCTACTCCGATACCTACATCATGCTGGAACAAGTGGGACACCGCCTCGACCG
>CAYZVH010000134.1:0-8546 GCA_964481755.1 uncultured Bacteroides sp.
CGCCGTCAGCGTCCTTCCTCAACTCGTCGGTGGAGGCGTTAATGGTTTCTCGGTCAGCGTCCTTCGTCAGTTCTTGGTCGAAGGCGGGCCTAACCTCTTGGCCGGCGTAATTTATTGGTTCGCCGTCAGCGTCCTTCCTCAACTCGTCGGTGGAGGTTTTATAGGTTTCTCGGTCAGCGTCCTTCGTCAGTTCTTGGTCGAAGGCGGGGCTATTCTCTCGCCCGGCGTATTTCATCGACTCCTGGTTGGTGGTTCCTCGGCTTTCGCAGCCGGCGTCCTTCCCCGTCTCGTCGGTGGAGGCGTTACCGGTCTCTCGTCCGGAGTTCTTAGGACTCTCCTGCCCGGCGGTCCTAGGGTTCTCGCTTCCTGCGTTCCCTCGTCTTCCGCGGTCCGTTTCCAGCCGGGGCATGATGTAGGAGTGGTAGAGGAAGAGGCCGATGAAGATGGCGGCCAGCAGGTAGAATACCACGGCCCAGGCCACGGCCACGTTGCCCTTCAGGCTGGGTACTATCTTGCCGTCGCAGATGAGGCCCGCCAACATGACCAGAATGCCTTGGCCGAACACACTGCCGCAGCGGTAGAACGTGTTGCGGATGCCCACGAAGAACGACTGCTCCTTGGTGGTGAGCGCCAGCATGTAGTAGCCGTCCGCCGCAATGTCGTGGGTGGCGGAGGCGAAGGCCATCAGGGCGAAGATGGCCATGGTGGCCTGCAGGTAGAAGGGGGTGGGCAGCGTGAGGGCGATTGAGGCGAAGGCGGCGGCCATGAACGCCTGCATGGCCAGCACCCAGAAGCGCTTCGTGCGCACCAGGTCGATGAAGGGACTCCACAGCGGCTTGATGATCCAAGGCGTGCTGAGCCAGCTGGTGTAGAAAGCAATCTCGGCGTCCGTTAGCCCCATGTTCTGGTACATGATGACGGCCATGGTCATCACGGCGAAGTAGGGCAGCCCCTCGGCGAAGTAGAGGGTGGAAATCCAGCTCCAGGTTCTTCTCTTCGTTGCCATGGGCTAATAGAATTTGCGGATGTCCGCGCCTTTATAATAATGTAGCAGAATCTCGTCGTACTTGTAGCCCTTCTCGCCCATCACGGCGGCGCCTATCTGGCAGAGCCCCACGCCGTGGCCCCATCCGGCGCCGGTCAGTGTGAAGCTCTCGGGGAAGCCGTTCTTCAGCGGCCCCTTGTCCACCACGAAGGCGGAGCTGAACAGGTGCGAGGGCGACAGGGTGCGGCGAATCTCCAGCTCCTTGCCGATGATGAGTGTCTGCAGGCTGCCCACAATCTTCAGCTTGATGATGCGGCCGGACCGGCCCCGCTGCACGGGGATGAGGTCGATGATGAAGCCGAAGTCCGTCTTCGACCGTTGCCGGATGAGCTCGGAGAGCTCCTCCTGGGTGTAGTGCACCTGCCAGCGGTAGAAGTCGGTGGTCTCCTGGTCGTAGTTGTTCAGTATCTGGCTGAGGATGTGGTGGTCCGCGGTGTTGCAGAGCGACTCCGGTGTGGAGCGTATCCAGCGGTCGGCCTCCTCCTCGTTGGTGAGGTCGGGCAGGGGGTCCTTGGGCTGCTCCAGGTCGCGTGTGGCGGTCAGGTAGGGGTGGTGCACATTCTCCCAGCAGCTCTCGAACTCCTCGCTCACGCCTCCGCAGCACTTCGAGAAGCGCGCGTCGCAGATGCCCCGCCCATACATGAGCAGTTGTCCGCGGGTGGCCTTCACCGCCTCCGCCACCACCTCGTTGGTGGCCTTGGTAATGCCTTGGTAGCGTTGGCAGTGGTCGTCGGCGCAGACGTCGAAGATGGTGTGTTCCTCGCGGTCGTACCAGCGGATGTGCTCCGTGTCGGTCTTGGTGAAGGCGAAGAACTTGTTGCCGCTGTTCTGGATGCTTTTGCGCTTCTCCATCTGGGCGAAGAGCCAGCTGCGGGAGATGACGGCGTGCGCCTTCAGGAACTCCAGCGACGAGGTGGCCTTCATCTCCGAGGAGATGACGCTGATGAGGTAGTCCTCGGCGGGCAGAATGTTGATGGCGGTTATCTTGCCCTCCTCCACCACCAGCTTCAGGGTGCCCGAGAAGATTTGCGTCTCCTTGCGCTCCCAGTGGAAGTTGATGCCGATGGTGACGTCGTAGAGCGAGAACGAGGCGCTGCCGCCCACGGGTGTGAAGGTGAGCTCGCGGTAGAGGTTGCCGTTCCACAGGATGCCTCCCTCGCTGAAGCGCACGTTCTGTTCGCCCTGCACCATCTCGCCCTTGGCGAAGTAGTTGCCGCTGAGCGAGAAGTTTATTTCCTGGGCATTGACGATGCCCACGCTTATCTCGGGTTCTGTCATTTCGTCTTGAATTTTTTCTTCAGTTGTTCGATGGTCTCCGCCATGGTCTCTTTCGGGTAGGCCACCTCTTGCAGTATGGCCAGTGCCCGTTCGGGGGTCATCGCGTCGAAGTCCTCGCGGCGGATGGTCACCAGCAGGCCGGCCATGTCCACTGCTCCGGGGCTGACGAGCATCGTCGCCTGGGGGTCGGTGTAGCAGTCGGGGCGGTGCTTGCTGCGGGGGATGATGACGTAGCGCACCTCGTCCTGGGCGGTGTGCCAAGCCACGAGGTTGAACGACGGTTCCTTCTCGTTCTCGATGTGTATGGGCAAGCATTTCATAGCCTTCTCCAGCACACTGCTCACTGGCCTGAGTCCTGCCGCGCAGCTCGTTGTCACAACCACCATTGGCACGTAGCTTTCCGTGAAGGCGTACAGCTGAATCTTCATGCTGCTGGCGGTCGTTCTAAAGCCGAACAGGGTGTCGTCTTCCAGCGTTTGGCCGATGTTGGCACTGTGGAGCGGTTCGCCCCGCTGTATGTATTCCTCCACCAGGTCGCAGATGGGCAGGCGTGCGTCGAGGAACAGCTGGAAGTGCAAGTGGTCGGGAGCTGAGGCTCCGCTGTGCGCTCCGTTGTAGACGAGGATGCCTTGGGGCTGTTGCAATGTGCAAAGAACGAATTTCATCATGTTCGTGTACACCTCCTGCGGACAGTGCTCCTCGTTGGCGATGGTGAAGTGTTTCGGCAGGATGGGGTAGGGGTTTACCAAAGCCTCGAAATTCCTGACGAACGGAATGTGCTCCTGCTCCTTTGGCCGGTTCTTCTGGCAGAGGAAACAAGGCCGCTTCTGCAGGTGCTCCTGGCTCATGTCCGCTCCGGTGGACTTCACACGGTGTGGGTTGAACTGCGCCTTGAGTCCGTTGTCGAACCGCTTGGTCTCCACCTGCTGCAGGGCGGCGTAGTTTTGTCGCGCCAGTTCCCAGTCGTCCATCTGCTTGTCGAGGAGGTCGCGCAAATCGTCCTCTGTCGCTTCTTCGGGAGAATAATCATTCTTTTGCCGGGCCTGGATTTCCAGGGTTCGTATGCGGTCCTTATAGAAGTTGTTGGCGTTCACCTGCTCACGGCTCAGCGCGGCGTCGGAGTTGCCCTCCCAGCGGCGGCAGAGGTAGAGCACGTCGTAGATGCGTTCTATGCGGTAGCGGCGCGAGATGGCCAAGGCCATGGCGTAGTCCTCGCCGTAGCTGACGTTGGGGAAGGGTGTCTGCTTGGCCACGGGCACGTAGAAGGCTCGCGGGGCTCCCAGCCCGTTGATGCGCAGCGCGTTGTTGCGGCCGTTGTCGTCGGTCCACTCCCGGTGGTCGATCACTCCCGGCGCCAGCTCGTTCAGGTCGAAGTCCGTCAGGCGGTACGAGCCGATGACCATGCCGCAGGGCCGTTCCTTGAACACCTTCAATATGCGCTCTATGGTGTGCTCGTCGCTGTAGAGGTCGTCGCTGTCCAGCTGTATGGCCACGTTCTTGCAGGCGGGGTGGTCCATTGCCAGGTTCCAACATCCGCCGATGCCCAGGTCGGTGCGTTCGGGGCGGATGTGCACCACGCGCGGGTCCTCGGCGGCCAGGCGCTCAATCACCTCCGTGGTGCCGTCGGTGGAGTGGTTGTCCACCACCAGCACGTTGAACTCGTCCGAGCAGACCTGCCGCAGGGCCGAGCCTATGGCGTCGCCTATGGTGCGCACCCGGTTGCGCACGGGGATGATGACCGAGGCTCCGTCGATGGGGAACAGCTTGCGCAGTCGGCCCAGGTATTTGTAGTCGTTTGGCTCGAGAAGTCCGCCGATCATCTCCAGATACCGTGTGCACACCCTCTCCATCTCCTGCTGGACTTCCCGGTTGTGTGGGTCGACGTAGTCGAACTGCTTCTGGCCCGATGTGCGGTTGTCAGTCTCCACTTGGGTGTAGAGGAATTCGTTGATGTGCACCGGCAATTCATTGTACTCAATGATGGAGAACAACGTCATGTAGTATAGCCCGGCGTAGCGTAGCAAAGGAATGTAGCTTTCTATTGTGTCCATCGCCTCCTGGCACATTGGCAGGCTGAACAGCATCAGCGGGCCGAAGTCGAAGTCGTCGCGTAGGCTGCCCTTTTGGAAGTCTATCACCGGGTGGGGTGTGCGCTGGTCGCCCCGCAGGTCGTAGTAGTCGCTGTAGACCAGGTTCGTGTCCGAGGTGTCGGCCACGCTGACCATCCGCTCCAGGGCCTTGTAGCCCAGCTGCAGTGGAGTGGTGCGGGTGTAGAGCAGCAGGTAGTCCGTCCTGGTGCACCGTATCGCTTGCAGCAATGTGTTCGTGTTGAATATTGTGTCGCAGTTGATGATGCGGCAACCTTCGAAAGTACGGCGAGAGTCGAGGGTGACACGCGCTGTCAGTGGGTCCTTCTTCCCGTGTCCGTAGCTCAGCAGGTAGATGTCGCCTACCAGGGGGCACTCCCGTAGTTGTGCGATGGTGGACTGTGTGGCCTCTTTGTCGACAAAGGGCACGAAGCAGGTGATGCGTTTTTGTACCATTGGCATTGATTGTTTGTTAGATTTATGTTTGTCCGCGCCTGCCGCCCGTCCGTCGGGAACGGCCCGTGGCGCGGAGGTCGGCAAGACTTTGCAAACTTACGGAAAATAGTTCGAAACTCCCATATCTTAGCGCTAAAAACAGTTCCTCTTTGCAAGATTTTCCCATTAAAGTGGCCCGAAGGTGTGGCGATGTCAGTTTTTTCTCTAATTTTGCGTGACGAATTCTATAGAAGTTTCGCGCGGCGGATTCCTATGGGAGAATCGTCGGACGAAGAAAACCAAGATGACTATGACCAAACGACCGCTTTTGGGAATGACCCTTGCCGAAGTGCAACAGGTGGTGAAGGAGCGTGACCTGCCCGGCTTCACCGCCAAACAGATTGTGTCGTGGATCTACGACAAGAAAGTAGCCTCCATCGACCAGATGACCAACCTCTCGCTCCGCCAGCGCGAGCTGCTGGGGCAGGAGTTCGAGGTGGGCGCCGAGCCCCCCGTGGAGGCCATGCGCTCGGTGGACGGCACGGTGAAGTACCTCTTCCGCGTGGGCGACGAGCGCTTCGTGGAGGCCGTCTACATCCCCGACGGCGAGCGGGCCACCCTCTGCGTCTCGTCGCAGGTGGGCTGCAAGATGAACTGCCTCTTCTGCATGACCGGCAAGCAGGGGTTCACCGCCAACCTCACCGCCAACCAGATTCTGAACCAGATCTACTCCATCCCCGAGCGCGACACGCTCACCAACGTGGTGCTCATGGGCATGGGTGAGCCCTTCGACAATCTGGACGAGGTGCTGCGCGCCCTCGCCATCCTCACCGCCGACTACGGCTACGGCTGGAGCCCCAAGCGGATAACCGTCTCCAGCGTAGGTCTGCGCAAGGGCCTCGCCCGCTTCCTCGACGAGAGCGACTGCCACCTGGCCATCAGCCTCCACAGTCCCCTGCCGGCCCAGCGGGCCCAGCTGATGCCCGCCGAGCGCTCGTTCTCCATCACCGAGGTGGTGGACGTGCTGCGGGGCTACGACTTCAGCAAGCAGCGGCGCCTGTCGTTCGAGTACATCCTCTTCCGCGGGGTGAACGACTCCATGGCCCACGCCAAGGAGCTGGTGCGCCTGCTGCGGGGCCTCGAGTGCCGTGTGAACCTCATCCGCTTCCACGCCATCCCCGGGGTGGACCTCCAGGGGGTGGACGCCGACAGCATGACGCGCTTCCGCGACTACCTGACCTCCCACGGCCTCTTCTCCACCATCCGCGCCTCGCGGGGCGAGGACATCTTCGCCGCCTGCGGGATGCTCTCCACCGCCAAGCAACAACACATCGAATTAACCTACTTAAATAACAATAAGGAATAAACATTATGAAGAAAACCGTATTCTCATACCTGAGCATCCTCATCGCGGCTCTGCTCTTCGGTGCCTGCAAGCACGGCACCATCTTCACACCCAAGTCCAGCGGACGCGCCTACGAGATGCTGGTGGTGGTGGACAAGGACTTGTGGGAACGCCCCGCCGGACGGGCCCTGTTCGACGTGCTCGACACCGACGTGCCTGGCCTTCCGCAGTCCGAGCGCTCGTTCCGCATCTCCAACGTGTCGCCCGACGACTTCGACCGCACGTTCCGCATCTTCCGCAACATCATCGTGGTGGACATCAAGCCCACCTACACCCAGGGCAAGCTGAAGTACGTGCGCAACGCCTACGCCCAGCCGCAGATGATCATGAACATCCAGGCCCCCAACGAGGAGGAGTTCCGCCAGTTCGTCACCCGCAACCGCCAGACCATCCTCAACTTCTTCGTCAGCGCCGAGATGAACCGTCAGATAAGCGCCCTGAAGGAGAAACACAGCGACCTGGTGGAGCGCAAGGTCGACAGCATCTTCCACTGTAAGGTGTGGGTGCCCACGGAGCTCGCCTTCTACAAGGTGGGCAAGGACTTCTTCTGGGGCTCCACCAACTCCGCCACCAGCGACATGAACATCGTGGTCTACTCCTACCCCTACACCGACGCCCGCACCTTCACGCGCGACTACTACATCCACAAGCGCGACTCCGTGATGGAGCGTAACCTGCCCGGCGCCCGCGAGGGAATGTACATGATGACGGACACCATCTACGTGGAGACGCAGGACATTGCCGTGCGCGGCGACTACGCCCAGGAGGCCCGCGGCCTGTGGGCCATGAAGGGCGACATGATGGGCGGCCCGTTCGTAGCCCACTCGCGCGTGGACAAGGCTAACGGACGCGTGGTGGTGGTGGAGGCCTTCATCTACTCGCCCGACAAGCTGAAGCGCAACCTCATGCGCATGATGGAGGCTTCGCTCTACACCCTCACCCTGCCCGACGAGGAGCAGGCCGGCGAACTGCCCGTGGAGGGAGCCGAGGAGACTCCGGCCGAGAAGCAGTCAGAAAAGAACTAACATACTTACACTCACAAGCATAAAATCATAGTTATGGAAAAGAACAAAATACGCATAGGAATCACGCAAGGCGACATCAACGGCGTGGGCTACGAGGTCATCCTGAAGGCTTTCGCCGACCCCACCATGCTGGAACTCTGCACCCCCATCATCTACGGCTCGTCCAAAGTGGCAACGTACCACCGCAAGGCCCTCGAGCTGCAGACCAACTTCAGCTCCATCGCCTCCGCCGGCGAAGCGTCGGACAACCGGCTCAACATCGTCAACTGTTGCGACGACGAGGTGAAGGTGGAGTTCGGCAAGCCCGCCCCCGAGGCGGGCAAGGCGGCGCTCGACGCGCTGGAGCGCGCCCTGATGGACTACCGCGAGGGACTCATCGACGTGCTGGTGACGGCCCCCATCAACAAGAACACCATCCAGAGCGAGCTGTTCCACTTTCCCGGCCACACCGAGTACATCCAGGAGCGGGCCGGCAACGGAGCCAAGGCGCTGATGATACTGATGAACGACGACCTGCGCGTGGCGCTCGTCACCACCCACGTGGCGGTGAAGGACATTGCCTCGTCCATCACCAAGGAGCTGATTAAGGAGAAGCTGACCATCTTCAACCAATCCTTGCGGCGCGACTTCAACATCGGCCGTCCGCGCATCGCCGTGCTGGCGCTCAACCCCCACGCCGGCGACGGCGGGCTCATCGGCACCGAGGAGAGCGACGTCATTGCCCCCGCCATCAGCGAGATGGTGGCCGAGGGAGTGCAGTGCTTCGGCCCCTACGCCGCCGACGGGTTCTTCGGCTCGCGCTCCTACACCCACTTCGACGGCGTCCTGGCCATGTACCACGACCAGGGGTTGGCCCCCTTCAAGGCGCTGGTGATGGACGACGGGGTGAACTACACCGCCGGACTGCCCATCGTGCGCACGTCGCCCGCCCACGGTACGGCCTACGACATTGCCGGCAAGGGCACTGCCTCCGAGGAATCGTTCCGCCAGGCACTCTACGTCGCCATTGACGTCTACCGCAACCGTCTGCGCGACAAGGAGGCGCGGAAGAACCCGCTGCGCAAGCAGTACTACGAGAAGCGCGACGACAGCGACAAGTTGAAGCTGGACGCTGTGGAGGAGGAGACGTTGTAAGACTTTTTTTTCTTCCAGATTATATTCCGGGGGAATCGCGTCGGCCTTGGTTGGTCGGGCGGTTCCCTCCTTCGTCTTTTAGACTTTTAGTCTCTAACATAAAACGTAAAACATAAAACCTTCAACCTTTTAGTCTC
>CAYZVH010000135.1:0-8516 GCA_964481755.1 uncultured Bacteroides sp.
GCTAGGGAAATCCCATGGAGCGAGTGTAGAAGCGTTTGTTTGAACCGCTGGTCTCGAATGAAATTTTTTATGCCGAGAAGTGCCCTTGTGGTCGGAATAAATCACTAACTTTGCAGTTATTCACTTCCGGGCCAATGGAAAGGTGATTCACACCTACTGTCCAGATGGCAACGGAAAGCCGATGCTTCGCTATCAAATAAGAAAGAGACGAGCATAGGAAACAATAATAATGAGAGTATATGGAACAAAACAACAACCATCTGGTGATTATGGCAGGCGGCGTAGGTAGCCGCTTCTGGCCGATGAGCACTCCCGACAGACCCAAGCAGTTTATCGACGTGCTGGGCTGCGGACGCACACTGTTGCAGCTGACCGTGGATCGTTTCGCGGGCATCTGCCCAATAGAGAACATCTGGGTCGTCACCTCCGACAAGTACACCGCCCAAGTGAGGCAGCAACTGCCGGACATCCCCGAAGACAACATCCTGAAAGAACCTTGCCGACGCAACACCGCTCCCTGCATAGCCTACGTGAGCTGGAAGATAAAGGCGCGCAACCCCAGGGCCAACATCGTGGTGACCCCCAGCGACCATGTGGTGATGAACGTGAAGGAGTTTCAGCGCGTGATACGCTCAGCCATGAGCTTCACCGAGGACTCCGACGCCATCCTCACCCTGGGCATGAAACCCACACGACCGGAGACAGGCTACGGCTACATAGAGGCGGACCTGACCGTGGCCTCCGCCGTCAACAAAGAGGTCTACCGCGTGGACTCCTTCAAGGAGAAACCCGACCTGCAGACCGCCGAACACTACATTCGCCACGACAACTACTTCTGGAACGCCGGCATCTTCGTGTGGAACGTCAACACCATCGTCAACGCCTTCCGCGTGTACCAACCTGCCATCGCCTCCATCTTCGAGGGCATGGCACACCTCTACTTCACGCCCGGCGAGCAGACGGCCATCAACACCGAGTTCCCCAACTGCGAGAACATCTCCGTGGACTACGCCATACTGGAGAAGGCCGAGGAGATCTTCGTACTGCCAGCCGACTTCGGATGGAGCGACCTGGGCACCTGGGGCTCGCTCCACGAGCGGATGACCAAGGACCTGGCACACAACGTGACCATCGGCCCCAACATCCACCTCTACGACACAGCCAACTGCATCGTCCACACCACGGAGGAGAAGAAGGTGGTGGTGCAGGGACTCGACGGCTACATCGTGGCCGAGAAAGACGACACCCTGCTGATTTGTAAACTCAGTGAGGAGCAGCGCATCAAGCTGTTCTCGTCCATCGACTGATGGTGCTCACTACCAAATAAACTGACAATGAAAAAGCTGTTATCCCTTCCGCCTAACTTGGTGGAGTACTTTCATGAAATAGAAAACGTAAGTCGCGACGAATGGTTCTGCACCTCCGACCCCATAGGCTGCAAGTTGGGCTCCGGCGGCGGCACCACGTGGCTGCTGGAGGCTTGTGCCCGCGAGTGGGCCCCCAGTGAGGAGTTCTTCCACTGGCTAGGCCGCGAGAAGCGCATCCTGCTCCATGCCGGCGGACAGAGCCGACGACTGCCGGCTTACGCTCCATCGGGCAAGGTGCTCACCCCTGTGCCTGTGTTCCGCTGGGCAAAGGGACAACCGCTCGGACAAAACCTGCTGTCGCTGCAGCTGCCGCTCTACAACCGCATCATGGAGCAGGCTCCCGACAGCCTACACACGCTCATCGCCAGCGGCGACGTCTACATCCGCTCCTCGGAGCCCCTGCAGACCATCCCCGAAGCCGACGTGGTGTGCTACGGTCTGTGGGTAGACCCCAATCTGGCGAAGAACCACGGCGTGTTCGTCTCGTCGCGCAACACCCCCGACCGCCTCGACTATATGCTGCAGAAGCCTTCGGTGGAGACCCTCGGCAAACTGATGCAGACGCACCTCTTCCTGATGGACATCGGCATCTGGCTCCTCAGCGACAAAGCCGTACGCCTGCTGATGGCACGCTCCAAGCAGGGCGACAAGATACGCAACTACGACCTCTACTCCGACTTCGGCCGTGCCCTGGGCGAACATCCGCAGCTGGCCGACGAGGAGATTCAGCAACTGACGGTGGCCATACTGCCGCTGCCTGGCGGAGAGTTCTACCACTACGGCACCAGCCACGAGCTGCTATCGTCCACCGTGGCCGTGCAGAACCTGGTGAACGACCAGCGTGAGATAATACACCGCAGCGTGAAACCCCATCCGGCCATGTTCGTGCAGAACGCCCAGGTGGACATCCGCCTCACGTCGGACAACTCCCAACTCTGGATAGAGAACGCCTACGTGGGCCAGGGGTGGACCATCTCCAACCACAACATCATCACCGGCATCCCCCGGAACGACTGGCAACTCACCCTGAGGCCCGAGGTCTGCGTGGATGTGGTGCCCATGGGCGACTGCGACTATGTGGCACG
The DNA here is from genome assembly GCA_964481755.1 of uncultured Bacteroides sp. Taxonomy (GTDB): domain Bacteria; phylum Bacteroidota; class Bacteroidia; order Bacteroidales; family Bacteroidaceae; genus Phocaeicola_A. The sequence continues at coordinate 2,453 of CAYZVH010000135.1, forward strand.
CTGCTATGGATTCTACGACGCCTTCAAGGGACCTCTGGACAACCCCACGACCCTCCTGATGGGCGCACCTGTCACCGATTGGTTGACGGCGCGTGGACTCTCGGCCGAGGCCATCGAAGGCAACGCCGACCTGCAGTCCGCCCGCCTGTTCCCTGTGTGCTCGTCCGTGGACGACCTTGGCAAGGCCATGCGCTACCTGCTGGATGCCACCGAGCGCGAGGGTGCCGACATTTGGAAGCGGAGCCGCAAAGTGTCCGCCGACGAGATCTCGGCCTACGCCAACCTGCGCCGTCTGGTGAGCCAACGCCTGCAGCTGCGGGCGCTCAACTGGCCCATGCTGGCGAAGAACTATCAGAAGAGCGTCTTCTACCAACTCAACCTGAAGAACGCCGCCGAGGAGTACGCCCGATTCGGTCTGCCTGAACCGCAGCCCCTGCCCGAGGCAACGCCCATCATGACACGCATCAGCGACCAGATGTTCCGCGCGCACCTGCGCCAACTGCGGGGCGAGGCGTATAAGGAGGCCGAGAACGCCGCCTTCGGACTGCTCCGCGAGGGACTCACGGCCACCGTGCTTGCCCGCAAGCAACAGCCCCGGCTGGACGTACATGCCGACCAGATAGTGTGGTCGCGCAGCCCTGTGCGCATCGACTTGGCAGGCGGATGGACCGACACGCCGCCTTACTGCCTAGGCGAGGGCGGCAACGTGGTGAACATCGCCATCGAACTGAACGGACAGCAACCGTTGCAGACCTACGTGAAACCCTGCAAGGAACCTGTGGTGGTGCTCCGCAGCATCGACCTCGGCGCCATGGAGGTAGTGCGCACCTACGACGAGTTGCGCGACTTCGCCCGTGTGGGTTCCCCCTTCTCCATACCCAAGGCCGCCCTGGTGTTGGCAGGCTTCCAACCCGGATATTCCAAGACCGCATACAACTCCCTGCGCGAGCAACTCCAGGCTTTCGGCTCGGGCATCGAGGTGACCCTCCTCTCCGCTGTGCCGGCAGGCTCGGGCTTGGGCACAAGCTCCATCCTCGCCTCCACCGTGCTGGCGGCTGTGGCCGACTTCTGCGGCCTTGGTTGGGACAAGAACGAGATTTGCCAACGCACCCTGGTGCTGGAGCAGCTGCTCACCACCGGCGGCGGATGGCAGGACCAATACGGCGGTGTGTTGCCAGGCGTGAAGCTGCTGCAGACGCACAGCGGATTCGACCAATGCCCTGTGACGCGCTGGCTGCCCGACACCTTGTTCACCGACTCGGAGTATGCCCAGTGCCACCTGCTCTACTACACCGGCATCACCCGCACGGCCAAGGGCATCCTGGCGGAGATTGTGCGCGGCATGTTCCTCAACAGCACCGAGCACCTGCGCCTGCTGGGCGAGATGAAGGCCCACGCCTGCGACCTCTTCGAGAGCATCCAGCGCGGCAACTTCGAGGAGTATGGCCGCCTCATAGCGAAGACGTGGGAGCAGAACAAACGGCTCGACAGCGGCACCAATCCCGAGAGTGTGGAGCGCATCATCCGCCAGATCGACGACTACTGCCTGGGCTATAAGCTCCCCGGAGCCGGTGGTGGCGGCTACCTCTACATGGTGGCCAAGTCGCCCGAAGCCGCCCTTCGCATCCGCCAGACGCTGACGCAGAATCCGCCCAACGCTTGCGCCCGCTTCGTGGACATGAGGCTCTCCACCAAGGGACTGGAGGTCAGCAGGAGCTGACACCTTCGGATTTCCTATAGCGTGAGCTTGGAAAGCCTCCATACGAACCGCATAAAAACGACAAAGTCCGTATAATCAATCAGATTATATGGACTTTGTTGGTAATGGGGGAGCCTTCGGTTCCTTCCGAATCCTTCTGGAATCTTCGGTTTCCTTGGTTTCCTTCCGAATCCTTCTGGAATCTTCGGTTTCCTTGGTTTCCTTCCGAATCCTTCTGGAATCTTCGGTTTCCTTGGTTTCCTTCCGAAATCCTTCCGGAATCCTCTGTGCTATTTCGAATTCTTCTCTATTCTTCCTGGTTCTTCGGCTTCTTCAGTGTGCTCCTTGGCGGTCTTCGACGAGAGCTTCTCAATGAAGTAGACCACCAGGAAACCTACCACCATCAGCGCTGCGGCTTGCCACACCAACTCATTCGGGGCGCAGTTCGTCTCCTTCACAAACTCGGCGCCGGCAGAGTCGGTGCAGAGCTCGGTGATCTTCCACGGCCACACCTTGTTGAGCGAACCCAACATGAAGCCGCAGAGCACCGCCAGGGTGACGTTGCGCAGCTTGTGCAGCGCATAGGACAGCAGGTGCGAGAACGACGTGATGCCGATGAACGCTCCGGCGGCGAACACTAGCAGGATGACTACCTGCAGGTTCTTCACCGCCTCCATGATGTAGAAATACTTGCCCAGCAACACCAGGATGAAACTGCCCGAGATGCCTGGCAATATCATGGCGCAGATGGCTATCGCTCCGCAGAGGAAGATGAACACCAAGTTGGTGGGTGTCTCAGCCGGCGTGGCCACGGTGATGTAGTAGGCCACCACGGCACCTATGACGAAGGAAACCACCGTCTTCCAGTTCCACCCCTTGATGTCCTTGCCCACGAACCACGTGGAGGCCAGCACCAGGCCAAAGAAGAACGCCCACACCAGTATGGGGTGCGTCTCCAGCAACCACGTGATGACCTTCGCCAGCGAGAAGATGCTGACGCCTATGCCCAGCAGCAGCGAGAAGAGGAACGTGCCGTTGATCTGTCGCCAGAAGGTCTTCCACCGGCCGGTGAACAGCGACTTCAGGCTCTGCGCGTTGATGCTCTTGATGGTGTCTATCAGCTCGTCGTAGATGCCCACGATGAAGGCAATGGTGCCTCCCGACACGCCGGGCACCACGTCCGCGGCTCCCATGCCCAATCCCTTCAGGGTGATGAGGGCGTAATCTTTGAAAGTTCTTTTCATAATCGTATCTGTCTATATAATATATATATGTATAGTCTGTTATTTGCCGCCCAACTCCCTCAGCTCCTTGGCGTAGAACTTCTCGGGGGTCAGCTGTCCCATTCTTTCGCCGAATATTTCTTTCACTGACTGCGGGTCATTCTTGCACGCTTTATCCAGATATTTCAGGTAAATCTCATATTGTTCTGTAACGTAAGCAGTGGAGGCTATAAGCGTTTCTATCGGAAAGTTGAAGCCGTTTCCTAGGTCCCCTGTCATCACCTTTTCAAACTCCAGGTAGAGCTTCAACGCGAGGTCGGAGCGTTTCAGTCCTATGGTAAGGGCTGCCACGAACAATGCGGTAGGGTTGTCCCGCAATTTGTCCACGACCAGATTGATGTAATATTCGCCCTGCTCATCCTGACCTAGGTCTATCATCACGAGCCCTTTCAGCAGATACGATGCCACGGGGTCGAATTGCGCCTCTATCGTCTTGTCCAGCAGCACGAGTGCCTCTTCGGACTTCTCGTGTACGAAGTGAAGTGTAGTTATGAGGTCGAAATAAACATCTCTGGCGTGTTGCGTGTCGAATGTCAACAGGTGGTCATACAGCTCACACGCCTCGCCCATTTCTCCTCTGACGACGAGTATCTCGATGATGCACGACAGCGACCCCACGTCTTCGGGATCGTCGGTGTACAGGTAGCGGAACACCTCTTCGGCTTCCGTCAGTCTGCCAAGGTCCATCAGGCAGTCGCCTTTTTCGAATATCGCTGCCTTGTCGTTAGGGTTCTTGGCGATTTTCCGGGTGAGGCGTTGCAACTCTTTTTCGTAGTCTATTTCCTCTTTCACACTTTGTTGCTTCATGTTGATGTCGTATATGTTTTAATGATTAGAAAAAAAACGTTTCCCTTCGGGGGGCGATAGGGTCCTCTTCCGGGAAACGGCTATGGATTGTTTGTTTACTTGTTTATCTTGCTCCAGGTGTCCTTCAGCGACACGGTGCGGTTGAACACCAGGTGGTCCGGCGTCGACTCCTTGTCCACGTTGAAGTAACCTATGCGCTGGAACTGCAGGTAGTCATACGGCTTGGCGTCGGCTAGGAACTTCTCCACGTAGCAGTTGGTGCGCACCTCCAGCGAGTCGGGGTTTATCATCTGCTTCATGGCCTCCAGGGGCGTGCAGCCTTGGCTCTCGGTGAGGGCGGCCAGCTCGTCGCGCGGGTTCTCCACCTTCCACAGACGGTCGTAGAGGCGCACCTCGGCGGGCAGACAGTGGGCGCAGCTCACCCAGTGGAGGGTTCCCTTCACACGGCGGTCGCTACCGGGCATTCCGCTGCGCGTGTCGGGGTCGTACTCGCAGTAGACCTCCTCCACCTCGCCGTCGGCGTTCTTCTTGCATCCGGTGCACTTCACTATGTAGGCGTTCTTCAGTCGCACCTCCTGTCCCGGCGTCATGCGGAAGTATTTCTTCGGGGCGTCCTCCATGAAGTCCTCGCGCTCCATCCACAGCTCGCGGCTGAACTCTATGGTGTGCGTGCCTGCCGTGGGGTCCTCGGGGTTGTTGATGGCCTCCATCTCCTCGGTCTTGCCTTCGGGATAGTTGGTGATGACGAGCTTCACGGGGTTCACCACTGCGGACACGCGTGTGGCGCGGGCGTTGAGGTCCTCGCGCACGGCGCTCTCCAACAGGCTGAACTCGTTGAGGGCGTCGTAGGTGGTGTAGCCTATCTTGTCGATGAACTTATGGATGGACTCCGGCGAGTATCCTCGGCGGCGGAATCCGCAGATGGTCGGCATGCGTGGGTCGTCCCATCCGTTTACCAACCCTTCCTTCACCAGTATGAGCAGGTTGCGCTTGCTCATGAGGGTGTAGTTGAGGTTCAGCTTGTTGAACTCGGTCTGCCGCGGGCGGTTGTCGTCCAGGTCCTTGCCCTCCTTCAGCCAGTCGACGAAGAGGTCGTACAGCGGGCGGTGCACCACGAACTCCAGTGTGCAGAGCGAGTGGGTCACGCCCTCGAAGTAGTCGCTCTGTCCGTGTGCGAAGTCATACATCGGGTAGGCCTTCCACTTGTCGCCTGTGCGGTGGTGAGGCACGTTCAGTATGCGGTAGATGATCGGGTCGCGGAAGTGCATGTTGGGGTTGGCCATGTCTATCTTGGCGCGCAGCACCATGCTGCCCTCCTCGGCCTGGCCGCTGTTCATGTGCTCGAACAGGCGCAGGTTCTCTTCAATAGGCCTGTTGCGGTAGGGGCTCTCCACGCCCGGTTGTGTGGGCGTGCCTTTCTGCTTGGCTATCTCCTCGGCGGATTGTTCGTCGATGTAGGCCTTGCCCTCTTTGATGAGTCGCACGGCGAAGTCCCACAGCTGCTGGAAGTAGTCGGACGCGTAGTAGACGTGTCCCCACTGGAATCCCAACCACCGGATGTCCTCCATGATGGAGTCCACGTACTCCATGTCCTCCTTCGTGGGGTTTGTGTCGTCGAAGCGGAGGTTGCACACGCCGCCGTACTTGGCGGCTATGCCGAAGTCCAGGCAGATGGCCTTGGCGTGACCTATGTGTAGGTATCCGTTCGGTTCGGGTGGAAATCGGGTCTGCACTCTGCCTCCGTTCTTACCCTCTCGCAGGTCTTTCTCCACGGCCTGCTCTATGAAGTTCAAGCTTTTCTTCTCGGTGATTTCTGTCTCTTTCTCAGCCATAATTAGTCTATGTTTACTGTTTCAAGTTGCAAAAATAACGATATTTTTGAGTTCCTTCGTCATTTCAGCTCTTTTATTCACAAGAAATAGTGCGCATAGGGGTATGGCGGATTGTGTTCGAACAACAATTTTTGTTCGTGTGAGAAAATTTTCGCTAAAAAGTTAGGCTGGTAGTTTAACTTGTGTTACCTTTGCACCCGCTTTGACTTGCGAAGGAAGTCTTGTAGCCCAACAAAAGTTAACGGCTCCGGCCACAAATAAAGAAATATGTTATAAGACATACGTTTTTATTTTGCAGTTGTGAAAAAAGGCTTCATCTTTGCAACGTTATCCTGAAAACAATCTTTTTACCTTTAAAAAACTAATACCTATTGAAAACTAAAAGATGGACCTTTGTGAAAAGGCCCATTTTTTGTTTTAATACGGTTCGGTAGTCCCTGCGG
>CAYZVH010000136.1:0-8460 GCA_964481755.1 uncultured Bacteroides sp.
GAGGTTTGGAGTGCTTCGTCCTTGGATTGGAGGTTAGAGGAATTCTTTCCCTTCGAAGCTTTTCCCTCTTCGCTTCCGTCCCTTGTGGCGAGGTTGGTTCGGGGGGCTTTGGCCGAATTGTTGTCGGTGGCAGCGAGGCCCGATGAATGGTCGAGGTCAGCGGTCAGCGTGAGGGCGGTCTCGAAGGTGGAGGTCTCGGCGGTCTGTCGGTTCCGCTGGTCCCACACCTCCACGGTCCAGCGGTAGCGGGTGACGGGCTTCAGGGGCTGGCCCTCGTAGCGGATGTCGAGCGAGGCGCTGCTCTCCACGCGGCCGGAGTTCCACACTTCGGTGCCGGCCTCGTCGGCGACGCTGATGCGGTAGGCGGTCTGCCGATAGCCACGCTTCTGGTCGTCCGCCACCATCTGCCAGCTGAAGCGGGGCTGCTGGGCCTGCACGGCGATGGGGGCCACGGCGTACTCCACCCGCAGGGCCTTCAGCCGGGCACCGGCATGGAGGTCGGTGGCGAAGATGAAAGCCGTCAGCAATGCCACGATGTATGTAAGTTCTTTTTTGAGTCTCATCCTGATTGGTTTTAAAGTTGATTTTCAGTCGCTCGGGGTAGTCCTAGGGTTACGTTCCTATGCCTGTTCCGTTAGCGTTGCAAAGATAATGCACGGCATCCCGTTCCGCAAGTTTTTCGAGGACTTTTTTATTGAAATTTTTCGCAATTCGGACAATGTGGTTTCCGGGCCCCTGGGAGGCCGCTTTTCGCACCCTGGTCAGCGAAAAATTTTTCTTCGGTCAGGGAAAATTTTTTCTCTAGTCAGCGAGAAAAATCGCTCTTTCCGGGCGTTTTCCGCACGTTGCAGGCTCGTTTTCCCGCTGTTGCCAATTTTCTCAATCGGGGGGGCGTGCGACACGATTTTGTCGCTTGGAAAGATTTGAGTAATTTTGCAGCCAACGTCATGGTGAATAGAAAGATAGTTTATGCCCATAATACGAATAGACCGGCTCGACTTTCCCGGAGTGGAAATGTTTGCCCGACTCACTGAGGCGGAACTCCGCTCGCGCAGGGAGCCGTCGAAGGCTGTGTTCATAGCCGAGAGTCCCAAGGTGATAAGAGTGGCGCTCGACGCAGGCTACGAGCCTGTCGCGCTGTTGTGCGAGGAACGCCATATAGAGGGTGACGCGCACGACATCGTTTCGCGCATCCCGCGTGATGTGCCCGTCTATACAGGCGCTAGGGACCTCTTGGCTTCGCTCACCGGATATACGCTGACGCGTGGTGTGCTATGCGCCATGCGCCGACCATTGCCCCGGGGGGTGGATGACGTTTGCCGTGGCGCTCGTCGCGTTGTGGTGATAGACAATGTGGTGGACACCACCAACATCGGGGCCATCTTCCGTTCGGCGGCTGCGCTCGGCATAGATGCCGTGCTGCTCACCTCCGATTCCTGCGACCCCTATAACCGCCGCTCGGTGAGGGTGTCCATGGGCTCGGTGTTCTTGGTGCCGTGGACCTGGGTGGACGACCCGCAAAGGCAGCTCTCCGCCCTGGGCTTCAAGACGGTGGCTATGGCCTTGACCGACCAGTCCGTGGCGATAGACGACGCGCGGCTGATGGCCGAAGAGCGGTTGGCGCTGTTGATGGGCACTGAGGGTGACGGCTTGCCGCGTGAGGTCATTTCCTCGGCCGACTATGTGGCACGCATTCCCATGTCGCATCAAGTCGACTCGCTCAATGTGGCTGCGGCATCGGCTGTGGCGTTCTGGCAGTTGCGCTGGAGATGGTAGCTGCATTGTCGGAAATTCCCCCCAGGTGTGTATGCTTGATGCCGTCTACGCAACTTCCGCTGGTCCATTCGTCCGGACTTACCTCGCTTCTTCGAATGGAAAAAAACTTAGCCTTGGAGAGGAGGACTTTATGCGACGTTGTGTTACAGCCATTTGGCCTTTGAGAGGAAGATGAAATCATCGGGGGTGTTTCAGTATCTCAGTATCTCAGTATTTTTTTCGGGAGGGTATGCAACTCGGAGCAACTCCGGCTTTCTTGTCTTCTTCTTCTCTTTTTTATTTATATATATTATATATTATATAATATATATATAATATATAATAATAAAAGAGTTAAGCTTAAGCCTTGGAGAAGGAGAAAAGCTCCATCAACCATACCCTTTGTTTTTTTACTGAGATACTGAGATATTGAAACCGTCTCTCTTTCACAGGTGATGATTCGCTTCCTTCTCCAAGGCCTTTCCGTCCGCTTCGGACTTTCCCTCCGGTTAATCGAGAATCTCCAAATCCCGACCGAATGCTTGTTAGGCTTGACAGTGGAGTTTATCTTCTCCAAGGCATCCCCGCCCGCTTCGGATTTTCGCCTCGGCGAAGTTGGAAGCACCATCGTTCCGCCCACCTGTTCGCTTGCTTTGTTCGTTGGGAAACGCTTCCTTCTCCAAGGCCATTCCGTCGGCTTTGGACTTTCGCCTCGGAGTGTGAAAGACTTCGACCTATTGTTTCTTGCTGATGGCTGGGGAGTGCATCTTCTAATCTAACTGCCCGTTTCGTAGAAACTGTTGCGAGAATCATCCCTTAAAACTTGTTAATTTGCCCTCCTTGGCGACCATTAACTTGGGTAGTAACACTGCTTACGGCGTTATCTGTCGTCTTTGAAAGCGTCAGTTTCATGGAATTCCTGTCCTTTGTGGGGTGGCTCTAACTGGAACGGCAAAACTCGCAAATTCATTATCTATCTGCTTAATAGAGAGTTAGGTCACCATTTTATCTACGTGTTAACATATTTTTGGAAACAGAAAACAGAAACAGTTATTTTTTCGGGGTATCCCATTCCCCTTTCTTATTCATATACAATATATATAACTATTTAATTATTAAGTATTTATGCATATAGAAAGAGGCAAAATTAGGTATATGGATACCTTTTATTTTTGCGATTATCTGTTTCTGTTTCCATTCAATATAAGCTTCGGCTAATCTTTGCATCTCTATAAAGCATTGAATATCAGAGTCTTTGTGACATATTCACATCCTCTATCGGCCTTTGTTCGGGGTGCGGAGAGCGCCACAGAAACTGTTTCCACAACTGTTTCTGTTTCCATCCAGTCTTTTGTACTAGATATCGCTTTCGTCTATTTTGGGAAGTCTGTGTGTGAGTGGACTGAGATTGTTCCTCTCCCTTCCATTGTCTTGGCTCGGTGGGGGGCGCTGCTGTGCGGTTCCTCTCCGTCTCTCCGCTGGAGTGACTCGATGCCCGCCGATGAACGGTTCACCAAAAATCCCGCTGAAGTCGCTTTTATACCCTATCGGGGATGTTTTTATCTTGGAGTGCAAACTTTATACCCTATCGGGGACAATCTGCCACTGGAAGCAAACTTTTATACCTTATCGGGTGCGATTTCGGGAATTATCACTACCTTTGCCACCGAAAGGGTATAAACCATCGAAACGAAAGACCTATGAGTGACAGACTGTCGAAATACATCAAGGAGATGCGCCGTCAATGCGGACTGACGCAGGTGGACCTGGCCGAGAAGTCCGGCGTGGGGCTGCGCTTCGTGCGTGAGATGGAGCAGGGGAAACAGACCCTCCGGCTGGACAAGGTGAACCAGGTGCTGGCGCTCTTCGGCAAGGAAATGGGCCCCGTGGACGCTCCCCGCGCGCTGGACTGAACAAAAACGCTGACGGACTATGAAACAAGGCAAAATCTATCTTCACGACCGCCTCGCCGGCCTGCTGACCGAGGACGAGAACGGCTTCACCTTCACCTACCGGCCCGAATACCTGGCCGCCCCGGAGGCCGAGGCCGTGAGCCTCACGTTGCCCCTCACGGACAAACCCTACACGAGCAACGTGCTGTTCCCCTTCTTCGACGGGCTGATTCCCGAAGGGTGGCTGCTGACGATTGCCGAGCGAAACTGGAAGATAAACGAACGGGACCGCATGTCGCTCCTGCTGGCTTGCTGCAAGGACTGCATCGGGGCGGTGAGCGTAGTGCCCGCAAATGTGGAGGAATAGGCTGATGACGACGAAATGCTTGTGTTGTTACAAGGACTTGAAGGAGGGGCAGGTGGACTATCATCCCGCTTGCGCCCGTAGACTTTTCGGTACGAGGCAAGCCCCCGCTTTGCCCTACCGCAGGAGCGACATCGGCGAGCTGGCCCGGCAGGTAATCCGTAGCCAGACCACGCTGACGGGAGTGCAGGCGAAACTCTCGCTCGACGTGAGCCCCGGAGGAAAGAACGAACCGGTGCGATTCACCATCGGGGGCCTTTGGGGACGGTTCATACTGAAGCCTCAGTCGGACCGCTTCGCCAGTCTGCCCGAGGTGGAGGACCTGACGATGCACCTGGCCGAAGACGCTGGAATCGCGGTCGTCCCGCACGGGATGGTGCGGTTCGCCGACGGAGAGCTCTGCTACATCACCCGACGCATAGACCGCCTGGACGACGGCCGCAAGCTCCTCATGGAGGACATGTGCCAGCTGACCGAGCGACTGACCGAGCACAAATACCGAGGCTCGTACGAGCAGGTGGCCAAGGCGGTGATGCGCTATTCGTCGCGTCCGATGCTCGACCTGGTGAACTTCTGGGAGGTGGTCGTCTTCTCGTGGCTCACGGGCAACGCCGACATGCACCTGAAGAACTTCTCCCTCTTTAACCCCGGCACCGGCTATGCGCTGACTCCGGCCTACGACCTCTTGTCCACCGCGCTGGTGATGCCCGAGGACACGGAAGAGCTGGCGCTGACGCTGAACGGAAAGAAACGCAAGTTTCGCCGGTCGGACTTTGTGAAGACCATGTTGGCTTCCGGTCTGACGGAGAAAGTCATTGCCGCCATGGAGCGGAAATTCCGAAGGACTCTGCCTGGATGGCTCGCTACCATCGACGCCTCGTTCCTCTCCGACGGGATGAAGCGGGAGTATAAGCGGCTCGTTCTGCGGAAGGCCTTGGCGCTGAGGTCGGACAGGTGAGCCCTCCCCCTGAGATTATTTTTCCGAAACGGCGAAATTTCTCACCAAAAAACTTGCATTTCGGGCTGCCGTGTGTTATCTTTGCGCAGTAAACGGAAATGACTATGGAACACTTCAAGAAATCAATATTCGCGCTTCTGGCGCTGGCGGTGGCGACGCTGAGCGGATGCTCCGCCGACGGGGATGAGGGACAGGACTTCTGCTCCTATCCCGAGGACAACGTGGTGCGCCTCACCGCCTGCGTGGGCAGCGGTTGGACCACCGACCTGCAGCCCCGGGCGGCCTACACCTCGGACAACATCACCGAGTTCGGCATCTCCATCAACAACCAAAAGGACTATCGCTATTGCTACGGCAACTATAAGGTGACGAAGTCCGGCACGACGTGGACCTCCAGCACGCGGATGCTTTGGCAGAAGGCTGACCAGGAAGTGGACATCTATGCCTACGCCCCCTATAATGGCAACTACACGGGCAACATCTACCAGGAGACGAAATTCGCCGGAAGCGTCTCCGCGGACCAGACGGCCGACACCGACCACTCCGACTTCCTGTCGTGCAAATTATACGGCTTCAAGCCGGGCCAGGATCTGGTGAACGGATGCGTGCCCATTGAGCTGCAGCACATGCTGAGCCAGCTGAACGTGACTTTGAAGCTCGGCACCTCGCTCAACTCGGGCGCTGCGCTGACGAAGAACCCCGTCACGGAAGTGACCGTGGGCGGAACCATACCGGGCTACACCTTCAACTTCGCAACGCAAGCCGTCACCTGCTCAACGGGCTCCGCGGTCACCATCAAAGCCCCGCAGACAAGCTTCACAGCGGCTGCGAGCAAGACGGACTACGCCCGGGCGGTCTACTCCTGCATCGTCGTTCCGCAGACAGTGGCCGTGGGCAAACTCGCCATAGAGGTGACGCTGAGCGTGGGTGACGAAGTGAAGTGCTACACCTACACCAACGGCAAGGCGATTACACTGGAGTCAGGCAAGAGCCACGCCCTGCAACTCACCATCAAATAGACGGTTGGGGCCTGCAAGGATAGTCGCAACGGCCGGTTCCCGAAAGAGGGGCGGTTACCCTCCAGGACTCTCGGATGAAACGGAAATCCAAAAGGATGAGAGCCGAAGGACGATACGGACGACAGGCGATGTGGCGGGCGACAGACTTTGAAAGAGATTGATAAACGGCGGAGCGAGTGCCCGGTGCGGAACGAAACTCCAGAACATAAACGATAAAAAGAAAACACGATATGAAGACATTCAGATACATCCTGATGACGGCGGCCCTCGCGGCCCTGGCTGCCTGCTCGGCCGACGAAACAACTCACAGCGCCGACAACGCGGTGAAACTCCGCGCCACGGTAGGCGAAGGCCACCTCGCCCTGAAGAGCAACCCTGCGCCCTCTGACAACGCGCAGGCGGCGTTCAACGCGGGCGACCGCATCTCGGTGAGCGACGGGCGGGCTACGGCAGTCTACGCCCTTGGTGGCGACGGTCAGTGGACCACCACCGACAAACCCGTAGGGTGGTGGACCAAGGGAGGCGCCTTCGAGGCCTTCTATCCCGCCGACGGCACCAACACCTTCGACCAGGGAGCCATCCGGAAGGACCAGTCCACCACGGACAACCTCTCCGCCTCCGACTATATGAGGCAGACCTACGCCTACACCTCCATGCCCGACGACCACATCCTCAGCCTCGGGCTGCAACGGCAGACGGCCCGCGTCATCTTCAAGATTTCCTACAGCGGCCAGCTCACTGGAGTAAAGAACCAGTACGACGGACTCAACCCCAGCATCGACTACCTCCGCGTCTATTCCCCCACGGAAATACCCGCGACCGCCAGCAGCGCGCTGAGCGAGATAACCACCTATAAGAGCGGCGACGACTTTGTGGCCCTGGTGGTACCTACGTCTGCCAAGAGTAACGAGAAGTTCGTGCGGCTCCGTGTGAAGTACGACGGCAACTCCGACGGAACGGAGCTCACCGTCACGGGCATCCCCGCCATGGAAGCCGGCAAGAGCTACACCTACACCCTCACCGTGGGCAAGGACGTGGCGAGCGTTGGCGGCGTCGGTGTGGCCGGATGGACCACAGGCAGCCCCCTGCCCAGTGGCAGCATGACCTACAACGAAGTGAAATCCGTGAAACAGAGCATTGCTGCACAACTGGCGGCCGGCAAGACGACCATCGCGGTGACCCTCTCGTCCAATCCCTCTTCTGAAGTCTTTACTGCCTTAAAGGATGCCATCACGTCTGGCGGAGCGGCGGATCAGAGTATAGACCTCACGATAAACGGGGCTGTAAAAATTCCCCGTTCTGCTTTTGATGGTTTCAGTAAATTGAAATCGTTCACTGCACCGCAGGTGCTGGAAGTTGAAGATCGTGCCTTCCTCGGTTGTTGGATAGAAACCTTAATTTTGAACAGTGCCATTAGTTTGGAAACACGAGCTTTTGAGAGTATGATGTCTTTGACGGCTCTTACCTTGGGACCAATCGAGTATATAGGTACAGAGATTTTCTATGACGTTGAAACGAATTATATCGTTTTGACGCTCTCCAGCAGCCAGAAGCAGCTGATCTATGACGCAGAGTCTCAAACGTATAACGCCGCCGGTTCTACACTCTACAGCGCGACTGCCGACTGGGGAAACAGTGTGTTCGCGGGTCTAACCTTTAAGTCCGTCACCATTCAGTAGCGTGCGGTCTCAGTTTCAGAATCTCAGTTGAAAAAAGGTAGTCCATTGCTTGATAAATGATTGTTTCGGGTAAAACCCTCACAAAGCTGACAAAAACGCCTTGTCGAATGCCGACTACTGGGGCTGTGGAATTACCCGATAAAAATGATTTATCGGGTAGAAACGGACAAAAATTACCCGATAAGACCGCGTTATCGGGTAAAATAGTGGAGCAGATGAAATTATCGGGTAATTTGAAGGGCAAAGAACAGCTGACAGAAGCGTTTACAGGTAAACTTGCCGATATTTGCGTCTATATCAGTCAGCATCCTCACTCAGCAAAAGAAGATATCGCGGCTTTTATAAAGCGAAGTGACGAAACCGCCAAGAAGCATCTTCAGACACTGGTTGCCATTGGGATGATAGCTCCCGAGGGTGGCAATAAGAACAGAACGTACAGTATAATGCAGTAAACGGGCTACTGTAGAGTACCGTCACTACACTTCGTCCATACGATGGAGCTTGCAGCCGTCGAACTGAATGATGATTCTATGAAGCAGGGTGCCCTGGCGCAGGGCCTCCACCCGCGGGGCCACGGCGTAGCGGCGGATCTGCTCGACGGCATCCGCCCATTGCTTCTCCACCCTGCGCTCAAAAGCCTCCTTCGACTCGTCCTTCTCCCGCCGCGGGAGGAGCTTCAGCTCGAGGATGTAGCTGTGCTTTGTGGGATAGTGCGTCAGGTCGGGCAGCAGGAAAAAGTCGCAGTAGCCATGGTTGAGTTCCAACTCCGGGGCGGTGTAGTAATAGCCGTTCA
>CAYZVH010000137.1:0-8409 GCA_964481755.1 uncultured Bacteroides sp.
TGATGACAGAGGCCAGGATGAGCGTCATCAGCGTCATGCCCGAAACCGGGTTACTGCCTACGATGGCGATGGCGTTGGCCGCCACCGTGGTGAAGAGGAAGGCGATGACCGCCACCAGCACGAGTGCTACCACCGTGTGCAGAATGTTGCCCTGCATCACGTCGAAGTAGAAAAACAGCAATACTAATAATAAGGTAAAGATGGAACCGAAGGCAATAATCTTCATCGAGAGGTCCTTCTGGGTGCGCTCCACCACGGCTGTGCCTACGCCCTTACCGCGCATCTCCTTCGACGCCAGGCCCACGGCGCTCTTGATGATGCCCCACGAGCGGATGATGCCGATGATGCCCGCCATGGCGATACCGCCGATGCCGATGCTCTTCGCGTACTTAGTGAAGATCATCTCGGGTGACATCTCCGACACGGTGCACGTGATGTTGGGGTCCCACATGTTGAGCACACTGTCGCCCCAAATGAGTGAGATGCCGGGGATGATGACCCACCACACGGCAACGGAACCCAGGCAGATGATGGCGGCGTACTTCAGACCTACGATATAGCCCAAGCCGAGCACGGCAGCTCCGGTGTTCACCTTGAACACCAACTTCGCCTTGTCGGCTATCATCTCGCCCAGACCGCACACACGGGTGGTGAAGTTCTCGTTCCACCAACCGAAGGTGGCGATGACGAAGTCATACAGACCGCCTATCAGTCCGGCGAACAGCAGCGGCTTGGCCTGGCTGCCTCCCTTCTCGCCCGAAACCAACACCTGCGTGGTGGCCGTAGCCTCGGGGAAAGGATATTTGCCGTGCATATCTTTCACGAAATATTTGCGGAACGGTATCAGGAACAGGATGCCCAGCACGCCTCCCAGCAGCGAGCTGATGAATACCTGGAAGAAGTTGACCGTCATCTCGGGATACTTCGCCTGCAGGATGTAGAGAGCCGGCAACGTGAAGATGGCTCCTGCCACAATCACGCCCGAGCAGGCTCCGATGGACTGGATGATGACATTCTCGCCCAGGGCGTTCTTGCGCTTGGCGGCGCCCGAGATGCCCACGGCGATGATGGCGATAGGTATGGCTGCCTCGAACACCTGTCCCACCTTCAGACCCAGATAGGCGGCCGCGGCGGAAAACAGGATGGCCATGCCGATGCCCCACAGTACCGACCAAAGGTTCACTTCGGGGTAATTCTTCTTGGGCGACATAATTGGTTCGTACGTTTCTCCTGGCTCCAGTGGACGGAACGCGTTCTCCGGTAGCCCTGACTTTTCTTCTTCTTCTTTCATAAAATACGTAGTTTAGAGGTTGTTACATGTCTATAATTATCGTCAGGATGACCATAATATTTACTGCAAGGCAGCACTTTGTCATCACGCACTTTCGATAACAGAGCCAAAAGTATGAAAAAATGTTTCTGCCCGCAACGTTTTCTTCTAAAAATAGATGTAGCGTATCGAATATTTATAGTACATTTGCAGCGATATTGTAATGTCTAGTTTGCAAAATGACCGATAATATAGAACATTTGGGTACCGTGGAACACATCAATGGGCGTCATATCCAGGTGCGTATTGTACAGAAATCGGCTTGCTCGGCCTGCGCCGCCAAGTCGTTGTGCCACTCGTCCGAGAGCAAGGAGAAGATGATTGACGTCTACGACTCCGACGCCGCCGTGCAGGTTGGCGACGAGGTGGTGGTCTATGGCACCGTTTCCATGGGTCTGCAGGCCGTGGTGTTGGCGTTCGTCGTGCCGTTCATCGTGCTTATAGCCGCTTTGTTCGTGGTCTACCTCCTGACGGCGGGCAACGAACTGGTGTCGGGCGTGGTGGCGATGTTGACGGTTATACCTTATTATATAGTGCTCTATTTCTTGCGGCACAAACTCACTAGGAAATTTTCATTTACTATAAAACCTAATAAATAACTAACTTATGAATTTAATTCTTATAGCAGTGATTTCGTTGGGTGTCATAGGGTTGATCTCTGCGGTCATCCTGTATGTCGCTTCGAAGAAGTTCGCTGTGTATGAAGATCCGCGGATTGCTCAAGTAGCAGAAGTGTTGCCTCAGGCAAATTGCGGAGGATGTGGTTATCCCGGTTGCTCGGGTTTTGCCGGCGCATGTGTGAAGGCAGGCTCGCTCGAAGGTAAACTGTGTCCGGTAGGCGGTCAGCCGGTAATGGCTAAAGTCGCTGCCATTCTGGGATTGGAAGCTGCTGCAACGGAACCGAAGATTGCGGTTGTACGTTGCAACGGAAGTTGTGAACATCGTCCTCGCACGACCAAGTACGACGGCGTGAACTCGTGCGCCATCGCCAACGCTACCTATGGTGGCGAGACGGGATGTACGTTTGGTTGTCTCGGATGCGGCGACTGTGTGGCCGCATGTAAGTTCGATGCCATCCACATGAATCCCGAGACGGGTCTGCCCGAGGTGGACGAAGAGAAGTGTACGGCCTGCGGCGCCTGTTCCAAGGCTTGTCCGCGCCACATCATCGAGCTCCGTCCGAAGGGTAAGAACAACCGCCGCATGTACGTTCAGTGCGTCAACAAAGATAAGGGCGTCATTGCCCGCAAGGCTTGCGCCGTGTCGTGCATCGGTTGCGGCAAGTGCGTGAAGGTTTGCCAGTTCGAGGCCATCACGCTGGAGAACAACCTGGTTTACATCGACCCGGCGAAGTGCCGCTCGTGCCGCAAGTGCGAGGCTGAATGTCCGCAGGGAGCCATCATCGCCAAGAACTTCCCTCCACGGAAACCGAAGGTGGAAGCCGCTCCCGAGGCAGCTAAACCTGCAGAAGCTCCCACGGCACAGGCCGCTAAGCCCGAGGCTCCCGTAGCTCAGCCGCAGGCAGCCGCTCCCGCAACGGAGGCAACGGTAGTCAATGCCGAGAAGTAATTTTAATGGAATACTAAAGAAATAAAAGATAACAAAGTGAAGACATTTAGAATTGGTGGTGTACATCCATCAGAAAATAAATTGTCCGCCGGCAAGGCGATTGAGACATTGGCGCTGCCTACGCAGGCCGTGTTCCCTTTGTCGCAGCACATTGGCGCACCCGCTACCGCTATCGTGAAGAAAGGCGACGTAGTGAAGGTGGGCACGAAGATTGCTGAGGCAGGCGGTTTCGTATCGGCACCGATTTTCTCTTCCGTATCGGGAAAGGTAAACAAAGTCGATACGGTCATTGATGCCAGTGGTTATCGTAAACCTGCGATATACATAGATGTAGAAGGCGACGAGTGGGAAGAGTCAATCGACCGCAGCGCCGACTTGGTGCGTGAGTGCAACCTGACTCCCGAGGAGATTGTTGCCAAGATTAAAGAGGCTGGCGTTGTCGGTATGGGCGGTGCCTGCTTCCCCACACATGTGAAGCTCTGTCCTCCTCCGGGAAGCAAGGCCGAGTGCGTCATCATCAATGCCGTGGAGTGCGAGCCTTACCTGACCGCCGACCACCGCTTGATGTTGGAGAAGCCCGACCAAATCTTGGTGGGTGTGTCCATCCTGATGAAGGCCGCTAAGGTGACCAAAGGCTACATCGGCATCGAGAACAACAAGCCCGACGCCATCAAGCTGATGACCGAGAAGGCCGCCGGCTATCCCGGCATCGAGATTGTTCCCCTGAAAGTGAAATATCCGCAAGGTGGTGAGAAGCAGTTGGTGGACGCCGTCATCAACCGTCAGGTTCCGGCTCCTCCCGCAATCCCCGTCAACGTGGGTGCGGTGGTGCAGAACGTGGGTACGGCCTACGCTGTGTACGAAGCCGTTCAGAAGAACAAACCTCTGTTCGAGCGCATCGTCACCGTCACGGGTAAGTCCCTGAAGAACCCGTCGAACTTCCTCACCCGTATGGGTACCCCGATGAGCCAGCTGATTGACGCTGCCGGTGGTCTGCCCGAGGACACGGCGAAGGTGATTGGCGGTGGCCCGATGATGGGTAAAGCCTTGGCAAACACCGAGGTGCCTATCTGCAAGGGTAGCTCCGGTGTGTTGCTGATGAGCGACAAAGAGGCTTCGCGTGCCGAGGCTCAGCCCTGTATCCGTTGTGCCAAGTGCGTCAGTGCCTGCCCGATGGGTCTGGAGCCCTTCTTGTTGGCTACGCTCTCTTCGTTCAAGGATTGGGAGCGCGTGGAGAAAGAAGACATCACGTCATGTATTGAGTGTGGCTCGTGCCAGTTTACCTGTCCGTCACATCGTCCGTTGCTGGACTACATCCGCATGGGCAAGACCACAGTGAACGGTATCATCCGTGCTCGTAACGCTAAAAAATAATATCGAATCGTTATGGCAAATAAATTAGTTATATCATTATCTCCGCACGTACACAGCGGCGACAGTGTGCAGAAGAACATGTATGGCGTGCTCATCGCCTTGATTCCTGCACTCCTCGTTTCCTTCATATTTTTCGGCCTGGGAGCCGTTGTGGTGACACTGACGTCGGTTGCGGCCTGTTTGTTCTTTGAGTGGGCTATCACCAAGTTCATCCTCAAAAGGGAGAAGTCTACCATTTGTGATGGCTCCGCTATCGTTACGGGTGTGCTGTTGGCTTTCAACTTGCCCTCGAACCTTCCGTTGTGGATCATCATCATCGGTGCCCTGGTAGCTATCGGCATCGGCAAGATGACCTTTGGCGGCTTGGGTTGCAACCCCTTCAACCCCGCGTTGGTGGGACGTATCTTCCTGTTGATCTCTTTCCCTGTGCAGATGACCAGCTGGCCTAAGGTAGGTCAGGTAACCAGCTATCTCGACGCAGAGACGGCAGCCACTCCGTTGGCACTGATGAAGCAGGCCGTTCACGGCGATGCTTCCGCACTGGACCAACTGCCTTCCGCTGTCGATATGTTCATAGGTAACAACCCTGGATGTATCGGTGAGGTGAGCGCTTTGGCTCTGCTTGTCGGACTTGTTTACATGCTGTGGCGCAAGATCATCAGCTGGCACATCCCCGTTTCCATCCTCGTTACGGTGTTCGTGTTCTCCGGTCTGATGCATTTGGTGAACCCCGAGATGTACGCTTCTCCCGTGTACCATCTGTTGAGCGGTGGTCTGATGCTGGGTGCCATCTTCATGGCTACAGACTATGTGACCTCGCCTATGACTCACAAGGGAATGATCATCTATGGCGTGGCCATCGGATTCCTCACCGTTGTGATCCGTCTGTTTGGCGCATATCCCGAAGGTATGTCTTTCGCTATCTTCATCATGAATGCGTTCACCCCGTTGATCAACACATATTGCAAACCTAAAAGATTTGGGGAGGTGATAAAGAAATGAAAAAGTTAGAATCTTCATTCACAAACATGGTTGTCGTGTTGACTGCGGTGACCGTGATAGCCGGTCTGTTGCTGGGCTATGTCAACCAAGTGACATTGGAGCCTATCGCTCAGGCCAACAAGAAGGCGTTGAACGACGCCATTGCCGTGGTGATGCCCGAAGGGTATGACAACAACCCGGGCGAGGCCCCCGAAGAGGTGGAGCAGGACGGCGTTACCTACAAGGTGTACAAGGCTACCAAGGGTGGCGAATTCATCGGCGCGGCCGTGGAGGCAAAGTCCACCGGTTTCGGTGGAGAGCTCTCTATTCTGGTGGGCTTCGACAAGGATGGCAACATCAAGGACTACTCCTTGCTGAGCCACAGCGAGACCCCGGGCTTGGGATCGAAAGCCTCTTTCTGGTTCAAGGAAGGAAACAAGGGTAGCATCGTCGGCATGAACCCCGGACAGGGTGCCCTGACGGTGAGCAAGGATGGTGGTCAGATTGACGCCATCACCGCTTCCACCATCACCTCGCGTGCTTTCCTGAAGGCTGTGAACAATGCCTACGCCGTGTATGCCAAGCAGAACGGCCAGCAGGTGGACGTGCAGAGCGGTGCCACACAGCAGGCTGCTGAGAACAATGTTGAACAAAACTAATGAAAGGAGCGAATTATGAATAACTTGAAAGTATTGATAAACGGTATTGTAAAGGAGAATCCGACATTCGTTCTTCTTTTGGGTATGTGTCCTACGTTGGGAACGACCTCATCGGCCATCAACGGTATGGGCATGGGACTCGCCACCATGGCGGTGCTCATCTGCTCCAACTTCATGATTTCCCTCATCAAGAACCTGGTGCCCGACATGGTGCGCATCCCGGCTTACGTGGTGGTCATCGCCTCGTTGGTGACCATCCTTCAGATGGTGATGCAGGCCTTCGTGCCGGCTCTCTACGCCACCTTGGGATTGTTCATCCCGTTGATTGTGGTCAACTGCATCATCCTGGGTCGTGCTGAGGCTTTCGCTGCCAAGAACTCACCCATCCCCTCCATCTTCGATGGTTTGGGCATCGGTCTGGGCTTCACCATTGCCTTGACTTTGCTGGGTAGCGTGCGCGAGCTCTTGGGTACAGGCAAGATCTTCGGTCTGAGCATCTTCCCCGAGAACTACGGAATGCTTATCTTCGTGTTGGCTCCGGGTGCCTTCTTCGCACTGGGCTATCTGATTGCCATCGTGAACAAAATCAAGAAAGCGTAACCATTTAATTAAAGAAAACTTATGGAATATCTTTTAATATTTATCACCGCCATCTTTGTGAACAACATCGTGTTGTCACAGTTCCTTGGCATCTGTCCGTTCTTGGGCGTATCCAAGAAGGTGGAAACAGCTATGGGTATGGGAGCGGCCGTTGCGTTTGTGTTGACTATCTCCACCATCGTGACCTTCCTCGTGCAGAAGTTCGTGTTGGACCCATTCGGTCTGGCCTACCTGCAGACTATCGCTTTCATCCTCATCATCGCTGCCCTCGTGCAGATGGTTGAGATCATCCTGAAGAAAGTCTCTCCGGCCCTCTACCAGGCCCTGGGGGTGTTCCTTCCGCTGATCACCACCAACTGCTGTATCCTTGGTGTGGCTATTCTGGTCATCCAGAAGGACTTCGACCTGCTGACAGGTGTCGTTTACGCCTTCTCTACCGCCCTCGGCTTCGCGTTGGCACTGATTGTCTTCGCCGGCATCCGCGAGCAGCTGAGCCTGGTGAAGATACCGAAAGGCATGCAGGGAATGTCCATCGCACTGATTACAGCCGGATTGCTCTCCATGGCATTCATGGGCTTCTCCGGTGTGGACAAAGGCTTGGCAACCTTGTTTGGCTTGTAAGAAAATAAGTCATAGACATACAAACATTCATCAAAGTTGTGGCAAACTTAGGGTTTGTCACAACTTTTTTTTCGTATGGCACGGAAATCCCAAACTTATTATCTATTTTTGCTTTCTCAAACAATAATCTTTATAATATAAGAATTAAACTAGAGTAAGAATGAAAGGGAAAATCTTAGTTACAGGAGGTACAGGCTTCATCGGTTCACACACCGTGGTGGAGCTCATACAGAGTGGTTATGAAGTAGTTGTCATCGACAACTTGTCCAACTCCAAGGCGGAGGTGATTGATGCCATCGAGGAGATAACAGGCGTGCGTCCGGCATTCGAGAAATTGGATTGCTTGGACTTCGAAGGACTGGACCGCGTGTTCTCGAAGTATCAGGGCATCAATGCTATCATCCACTTCGCAGCCAGCAAGGCGGTAGGGGAGTCGGTGCAGAAGCCGCTGAAGTACTATCGCAACAACATCGTGTCGCTCGTCAATCTGTTGGAGCTGATGCCTAAATACAACGTTGAGGGCATCGTGTTCTCATCCTCTTGTACCGTTTACGGACAACCGGACGTGTTGCCCGTGACAGAGGACGCTCCCGTGAAGAAGGCTGAGTCTCCCTACGGCAATACCAAACAGATCAACGAGGAGATTATCCACGACACCGTGAAGTCCGGTTCGCCCATCAAGGCCATTCTTCTCCGTTACTTCAATCCTATCGGTGCCCATCCGTCCGCAAAGATTGGCGAGCTGCCCAATGGCGTGCCTATGAACTTGATTCCTTTCCTCACCCAGACGGCCATCGGCATCCGCGAGAAGCTGAGCGTCTTCGGTGACGACTATAATACGCCCGACGGATCGTGCATCCGCGACTACATCAACGTGGTGGACCTTGCCAAAGCCCACGTGGTGGCTATCGACCGTATGCTGCAGAACAAGCAGGCTGAGCCGGTGGAGGTATTCAACATCGGTACCGGCCGTGGACTCTCCGTGCTCGAGCTGATTCACGCCTTCGAGTCCGCTACGGGTGTGAAGCTCAACTACCAGATTGTAGGTCGTCGTCAGGGCGACATCGAGCAGGTGTGGGCCAACCCCGAGAAAGCCAACAAGGTGTTGGGTTGGAAGGCCGAGACGAGCATCGAGGATACTCTCCGCTCAGCCTGGAAGTGGCAGCAGCACCTTCGTGAGGCAGGCATCCAATAAAGCTTAGATTCGTACAACGTAAAATAGTCAAGCGGCAGCGGTCACCACAACCACTGCCGCTTGTTTGTTATATGCTCGGC
>CAYZVH010000138.1:0-8363 GCA_964481755.1 uncultured Bacteroides sp.
GACGGGAACGACGACGGCTTTATGGACACTCCGAAGGTGCGGCAGTACAACCTGCAGAACCGCTGGGCTTGGATGGGCGACCACTACGTGTTCCAAGCCTCGGTGAAGGCACTGAAGGAGGAGCGTACCAGTGGACAGACGGACCATTCGCTCGCGGGAACGACTGCCTCGTCCACGCACGGACTCTACCGCATCGGCATCGAGACTGAGCGCTATGAGGCCTTCACCAAAAACGCATACATATTTAATAAGGAGAAGAGCACCAACGTCGCCCTCATCCTTGCGGGCAGCATGCACCGCCAGGAGGCGGACTACGGCTTCAAGAGCTACGACGTGAACCAGAAGAACGCCTACGCTTCGCTGATGTTCGAGACCAACTTCGACAAGCGCAACAGTCTCTCCGCCGGACTGAGCCTCAATCACGACTATTACCATCAAGACTATAACCTGCAGAATGTGGAGGGAGCCGCCCAGCAGACCGGGATAGAGAAGGAGACCGTGACGGGAGCCTACGCACAGTACACCTACAACCTCGACGACAAGCTGGTGCTGATGGGAGGCTTGCGGGCGGACCACAGCAGCCTGTTCGGTAACTTCGTGACCCCGCGTGCCCACATCCGTTTCGCTCCCAATGAGGTGGTGAACTTTCGCCTGTCGGCAGGCAAGGGCTACCGCACCAACCACGTGTTGGCGGAGAACAACTACCTGTTGGCAAGCGCACGCACCATTCACATAGACAGCGACCTGAAGCAAGAGGAGGCGTGGAACTTCGGACTGAGCACCGCATTCTACATCCCCTTGTGGGGCAAGACGCTCAATCTGAACGCCGAATACTACTACACCGACTTCCAAAACCAACTGGTGGTGGACATGGACACCGACCCGCGTGCCGTGCACTTCAGTAATTTGGATGGGCGGTCCTACTCCCACACCTTGCAGGTGGATGCCACCTATCCGCTCTTCAAAGGCTTCACACTGACGGGAGCTTACCGCCTGACGGACGTGAAGTCCACCTACGGAGGCAAGCGGATGGAACGCCCATTGACAAGCCGCTACAAAGGCCTGGTCACCGCCTCGTACGAGACCCCCTTGGCCTTGTGGCAGTTCGACGTCACCCTGCAGCTGAATGGTGGTGGACGAATGCCGACACCGTATGAACTGTCGGACGGCAGTCTGTCGTGGCAACGCCGTTACGGAGCCTTTGAGCAGGTGAGCGCGCAGATTACCCGCTGGTTCCGCCATTGGTCGGTCTACGTTGGGGGCGAGAACCTCACCTCGTTCAAGCAGAAGAACCCTATCGTCTCCGCCGCCGACCCCTGGGGCGACACGTTCGACTCCACCATGGTGTGGGGACCTGTTCACGGAGCGATGTTCTACATCGGCCTCCGTTTCAACTGGAACAAGTGAAATTGAAACAGATAGTTTAACCAAACAATGAATGAACGTATGAAATCAAAAGTATGGATGTTGTTCGCCGCCCTCTGCATGGCCTTGGCGGTGAACGCAAAGGACATCAAGACCGTCGTGTTCAAGACCTCTCCCGAGATGCAATGTGCCAATTGCGAGAACAAGATAAAGAGCAACTTGCGCTTCGAGAAGGGAGTGAAGGAGATTGTCACCAACCTCACTACCAAAGAGGTGACCATCACCTACGATGCCGACAAGACCACCGTGGACAACTTGATTGCCGGTTTTGCCAAGATTAAGTACACGGCAACCGTAGCCACCGGCAAGACTGGCGATAAGGCCAACTGCTGTAAGGAGAAGAGGGACGAGTGCAAGTCCGACTCTTGCTGCGCCGCCAAGAAGCAAGGCGCTTGCTGCAAGGACAAGGCGAAGGATGGCAAGGCCCCTTGCTGCGAGGACAAGGCCAAAGACGGTAAATCCTCTTGCTGTAAGCAGGGCGAGAAGAAAGCCCAGAAGGTGGACGGACAGAGCGGAGCCACCAAGAAGTAATCCGATTCTCTTTGTAAATATATATTCCCAGTCAGAGAAATATTTTTCCCTAACTGGGAATATATTTTTCTCTGCCTAGGAAGATTATAGAAGCTAATTCATCCATTCGATAGATAGAACTCCTCATCCCGGAGAATTCTTCTCTTCCCATCTAAGGAGATTCCTCCATTCGGGTAGATAGAGTTCCACGGCTCGATGAAACTTCCCTTTGTTCGGGGCTTTCTCTCCCTGGAAATATTCCAATCCTTTCGGCGGGTATAGTTTCTCTGCGGGGAGGCACTTCCCTTGGCTGGAAGATGTTCTCTTCACTTAGTGGGTTCCAACTGCCTATTCCCTTGGGGGAGATGAAATAAACAGTCCCCGCAACCTGAAGACCAGATTGCGGGGACTAGAAAAATACTATGGACGAATTTTATTTGCTCAAAGCCAAAGCTACGTTCACGGCGCAAGCCACGGTGCAGCCCACCATCGGGTTGTTGCCGATTCCGAGGAAGCCCATCATCTCAACGTGAGCGGGAACGGATGAGGAACCTGCGAACTGGGCGTCGGAGTGCATACGGCCCATTGTGTCGGTCATACCATAGGAAGCAGGACCTGCTGCCATGTTGTCCGGGTGCAACGTACGGCCCGTGCCACCACCTGAGGCAACAGAGAAATATGCCTTACCTGCCAGGATGCGCTCCTTCTTGTAAGTACCTGCTACCGGGTGCTGGAAACGTGTTGGGTTGGTAGAGTTACCCGTGATGGACACGTCAACGTTCTCGTGCCACATGATGGCCACGCCCTCGCGTACGTCGTCAGCGCCGTAGCATTTCACCTTAGCGCGGGGACCGTCGGAGTACGGAGTCTCTTTCACGATCTTCAGCTCGCCAGTGAAGTAGTCGAACTTCGTCTGCACGTAGGTGAAGCCGTTGATACGTGAGATAATCATAGCGGCGTCCTTGCCCAGACCGTTGAGGATGCAGCGCAACGGGTTCTTACGAACCTTGTTGGCCATCTCGGCGATCTTGATGGCTCCCTCGGCGGCAGCGAACGACTCGTGACCAGCGAGGAAAGCGAAGCACTGTGTCTCCTCGCGGAGCAGACGTGCGGCCAGGTTACCGTGTCCCAATCCTACCTTACGGTCGTCGGCCACAGAACCGGGGATGCAGAATGCCTGCAGACCGATACCGATAGCCTCGGCAGCGTCGGCGGCGTTTTTGCAACCTTTCTTCAGAGCGATGGCGGTACCTACCACGTAAGCCCACTTTGCATTCTCGAAGCAGATCATCTGTGTGTCCTCGCAAGTCTTGTAAGGATCCAGGCCGGCAGCGTCGCAAATGGCGTTAGCCTCTTCGATGTCTTTGATACCATTCTCGTTCAAGGCAGCGAGAATCTGCTTCATACGACGATCTTGACTTTCAAATTTTACTTCTCTAATCATAATTCCGGTCCTCCTTATTCTTTACGTGGGTCAATAGATTTAACAATACCTTGCTCTGGTTTCGTACGTCCGTAAGTTCCGGTTACGCTCTTCAAAGCCTCGTCAGCGGGAACGCCCTTCTTGATGGCGTCCATGAATTTGCCCATGTGGACGAACTCGTATCCGCAAACCTGGTCGTCCTTGTCGAGGAACATCTTGGTGATGTAACCCTCGGTCAGCTGCAGGTAACGTGTACCTTTCAGTTTCGTTCCGTACAGTGTACCCATCTGGCTTACGAGGCCCTTACCGAGGTCTTCCAGTCCGGCACCGATAATCAGACCGCCTTCGGAGAAAGCTGACTGTGTACGGCCGTAGATGATTTGAAGGAACAGCTCACGCATGGCTGTGTTGATAGCGTCACAAACCAAGTCGGTGTTCATAGCTTCCAAGATTGTCTTGCCCGGCAGAATCTCCGATGCCATGGCGGCGGAGTGGGTCATACCTGAGCAACCGATTGTCTCGACCAGACACTCCTCGATTACACCTTCCTTCACGTTCAGCGTCAGCTTGCAGGCACCCTGCTGGGGGGCGCACCAACCGATTCCGTGAGTTAAACCTGAAATGTCTTTGATTTCCTTTGCCTGTACCCATTTGCCTTCTTCAGGAATGGGAGCCGGTCCGTGATTGGGACCTTTGGCTACACAGCACATGTTTTCTACTTCGTGAGAATAAGTCATATTCTAATTGTTTTTGATAATAAATTAGTTAAATCATATTCATCCGCCGAAGGTACACCTATTATCTCCCCTCGGTTTCGTCCGCAAAAATACATCTTTTGTTTCGCCTATGCAAACGGAGGGGAAATCCTTTCTCTTTTTTTATCACAATACTTCAAAAATAGTCGCATTATCTGTACTTTTGCGCACCAAACAGAATTGTTATGACGGACAGTACACAGATAACCATTACCGACGCGGAGCTCCGGCAGACCGCGTCCGAGGGCATGGACGCCTTCCTGCAGGCCATCGTTGACAAATACCTTGCGGCCATACATGGTGAGCTGACGGCCGACACCATGCCGCTGCTCAACGGCAACCAACACACGTTGCTGGGCTACCACATCCTGCGGCGCGAGCTGATGGACGGTGGCTTCGTGCAGCTGATACAGAACGGCTACGGGCCTTACATCTTCGAGAATCCCTTTGCGCGGGCGATGAAAGTCTACGGCCTGCACGAGCTGTCGAAGCTTATCTACCGGGCGCACGACGTATACGCGGCCCACAAGGCAGACCTGGTGAAGGAGCGGTCGGACGACGAGTTCATGGCCATGTATGAGCAGTATGCCGAGTTCGACGACCTCGAGGAGGCCTTCATCGAGAATGAGGAGGAGCTCACATCGCGCCTGGCGGTCTATGTGGACGAGCATCTCGCCGACTTCATCACCGTGGCGTAGGCCGCGTGTACATATATTTTAATGTATACCATGGATAAGCGGGCGAATGTTTAAAAAATGATGAAAAAGCAAAACACACAGAGGCTGTACAGATAGTTTTTATACATTTGCACCGGTTTATTCACAAAACATTATAACACGAAAGAATATGATTAAGAATCTGAAATTATCGGTGTTGGCATTGCTTGCCCTCGTGGCCACAACGCTGACATCTTGCTTGGGCGAAAGCGAAAACACGCAATACGTTTCCGGCGTGGGCACTGTGGTGTCCACTAGCACCATTCGGTTGGACAACGGTTTGTATCTGCAGTCGGAAAATCTCACAGGCCTCTCCTACGACGACCGTGTGTACATCTACGGTACTGTCGATGGCGACGCTTACGAGGCTGCCGTGGCGAAGCTCCAGTCCGGCGGACAAGGCATCGTCACCCTGCAGGAAATCTACTCGGGTGGTGTGTTCGAGACCGAGGAAGGTGTCTACACTCCCCTGAGCGACTACGAGTCTGAACTGGAGAACCACACCTCGTCGGCCATCTCGGACTTGGATTGGTGCAGCTACGGCTCGTTCGGCAACGGCTACCTAAACATGACGGTCACATGCGACTATTACACTCAGACGGTTTCGAACACGACTACGCTGGTGCCCGTAGAGTTCTCCATGATTGCGAAGACGGTGGACCCTGTCAACAAGAAACTGGAGCTGGTGCTGGTGCTCGACAATGGCGAATCGCAGTGCGTGGACGCCGACGGTAAACTCTTGGACGGTTACACCAAGGTGTCGAACAGTAACATACCTTTGTCGTTCAACCTGGTGAGCCTCTACTATACGCTGGCCGAAGCCGGCCTGTCGGACGACGACCAAATCTCGTTGTCGGTGGCCTACGTCACCAACGACTCCGAGAAGGGTGAGGCCAAAGAGGTTTGCTCCGACGGCTATGCCTTGACGGGAATGTACAACGGCTTGAACTACTTCACGCTCTCCGTCTTGAAGAAGATTTACTACTAATCCCTATTGGCCAAGAACATTGAATTACAAGGAACGGATAAATAGGTTGTTGTTATTGATTTCCTCCCCTGCGAAGGCATGGGAGGAAATTCGTCTTGAGGAGGATAACCGGACCGTGTTGGGTGGTTTCGTCTATCCCTTGATAGGACTGTGCGGCCTGGCGGTGTTTCTGGGCAGCCTCTCCTTTGGGTTCGAGATGGGGTCGCTGCAGGCGATACTCACGAAGGTGAGTGCCAAAATCATATCCCTGTTCCTTGGCTATTTCGTGATAGTCTATCTGGTCAGCAGCATCCCGATGTCGACGCTCGACCACGACACCCTGCTGTTGCGGAGCCAGTTGCTGTCGGGCTACGGCCTATCGGTCATCATGGTGCTCAACATCGTGTTGGGGCTGTTCCCCGGGTTCTTCATCATCTATTGGTTGCTGCAGTTCTACATTATATATATAGTGTGGGAGGGAGCGAGCCGGCTGATGGAGGTTCCCGAAAAGAAAATGATGCTCTACACCATCCTCGTATCGCTGATACTGGTGCTGGTGCCGGTGCTTATACAAAAGATTTTTAATTTCCTGTCGACTACGATGGGCTAAAGAGAAGGAGGTAAAAGATGAAAACTGCAGCACAAATCAACATAAAGAACAAGCGTGCGTCGTTCGACTACGAGTTTATTGACACCTACACGGCGGGCATCGTGCTCACGGGCACGGAGATAAAGTCCATCCGTCTGGGCAAAGCGAGCCTGGTGGACACCTTCTGCTTCTTCTCCAACGGCGAGCTGTGGGTGAAGAACATGCACATCGCCGAGTATTTCTACGGCTCCTACAACAACCACGCCGCTCGGCGCGACCGCAAGCTTTTGCTCAATAAGAAGGAGCTGGAGAAGCTGCAGCGCGGAACGAAGGAGAACGGCTTCACCATCGTCCCCACACGCCTTTTCATCAATGAGAAGGGCCTTGCGAAGGTAGTTATCGCCCTTGCCAAGGGTAAGAAGCAGTACGACAAGCGCGAGTCTCTGAAGGAGAAAGACGACCGTCGCGAGATGGACCGCATGTTCAAACACTAGCTTTTCCTACGTTTCGAGGCTTTTTGAAGGTTCAATAAAGGCGATATTTGCCTTTGTTGAGACCACGTAACTGTTGCACTTGTGTTGATGCACGAATGCAACTTATTGCTTTATAGAGAGTTAAGCACACTGACAAATCAAGTTCTCTGGTAAGCATATCAGTATATCAGTAGGTTTTTTGGTGGTTGCATTTCTCTCTCTCCTAATAATATCTATAATTATATATACTATATATTATATATAACTAATTAATAATTAAATAGTTATAAGTATGTAGAAAGGACATGAGAGGAAGAGAACCATGTTGTGTGCATACCTTCATTTTCTTACTGATATACTGATACGCTTTGTCCTGGTGCTGGAAATGACTCTTCTCTACAAAGCCTTCAGCTCGCGTAGCTTGTGGGGGTGATTAGCCCTGTTGTTCTGGTGCGTCCAGAATCTGCGTATGCATAAGATCAAGGAACATCAGCCTTGTATATATTGGGCAATCACTATCTGTGCAATGTTGTTCATTGCGCTCAAGGTCTTCCGTAGCATAAAGGTATCGAAACTTATTGCGCTCATAAAAACTGAGTACCTTTTGTTGGTTATACGCATCAACGACCAGAAATCTACATCCAGTCTTGTTGTCTTCTTGCACAAACCAAGTCTTGATAAAGTTTATCACCTGTTGACCAATCATGTACTCACGTCCCTGGTATGCTCGGTTTACCCCTAAGCGGCCCAACAAAACCGCGGGATAAGTACGCAGGTGTTTCTGTCCGGGTACGGTTCTCTGTATCTTATTCACCGAGGGTTTCGGTATAAAAGTCGTTTTCACGCTGTCGTTGGAAACGGTGAAGAACGCTACTACTTCCGAGACATTGCCTTCGTTATTGACGAAGCAATAAGTCTTGCCAAGTCGTTCTTGAGCGTACAACAATGCGCTGTTATGGTAGAAATCCTGCAAGTCCTTGTCGCCTTCACTTTCACCACAGCTGAAAGGCAAAGATGCGAGTTCTGCCGTTAGCGGCATAAACTCGCATCTTTCTATTATATCGAATTTATAATTACTCACTGCTTGTTTTCCGTTTGTTGGGGGAGTTTTACTTTTACATCTTTGGAGCGCTGCATCATCCGACGGATAGCCTCATGAGTCTCCTCGGGGATAAACGTTGTAGCATATCCGCGACTTGCTTCGGCGAGTTCGACAAATCGTTCTGCCGTTTCGCCTGTAAGCACCGGAATTGTCTTGATTGCTATTGCCATAGTCGTACCTCCTAGTTTAACATTCTTGCGCGCAAAAGTATGCAAATTTGTTGACATGTCCAAGTTATCTTCAATTTTTCGGTGCTGGGCCACACGGTTCTTTCATTTAAAAGGCTTTTGCTATACCCGAATTTTTATTATTAGCCCCTCTGGGGTTTTCAGTCCATGATAGCTTGGATTTGCCTTTCTCCTAAGAACGCACAGTCCTAATGATTGAAAGCAGTGTCGCATTG
>CAYZVH010000139.1:0-8260 GCA_964481755.1 uncultured Bacteroides sp.
GCGCATTTCTTCTTCGCGTCTTCAAGCTGCGTCTCAAGCTCCTTGACCTTCGATTCCGACGCCGCCAGCTTTTCGGTCAGAGTCTTATTCGTCTGATCAGTTTCTTCCCTCAGCTTCTTGGACGCCGCCTGCGCGTCCGTCAGCTGTTTCGTCAAGGAAGCGCGAATCTGCTCAAACTCCGCCGCCCTGTCCTTGTTCGCCTTGCGCTCGCTGTTCCAGGCGTCTCGGAGCTGGCCGATATACGAGACGACGCCCTTCTGATAATCGCCGCCCAGTTCTTTTCGAATCCGCGCGACATCGTCCTTGACGGACAAGTCGCCGAGCGTCTCGGCGGTCATCAGGCACCACGCCGCCTTGGGCACGTTCTTCTCGAACTTGAAATAGATCTTCGCCAGATTGATCGCCGCCGTCGCGTCGCCAGCCGCCATCGCCTGCTCCAGGAGATCGCGTCCTCGGCCTTGGTCTCCCGCGACGCCCTTGGCGTTGTAATACATGACGCCCAACCGTCGCGCCACGCCCGGCTTCGCCGTGTCGAGTCCCTCGACCTGCCGCGCCGCCTCGTCATACTTTCCGGCATCGTATGCACGGACAAAAGACGCCTCGTCTGCAGTCGCCGCCATCCCGACGAGCGACATCGTCAGAACCAGCGACAACTTCGCTTTTCTCGTTTTCACTTTTTACCTCCTGTAAACTCTCATTGCCTCACTTGATCTCCCAGAAGCAGTCGTCGCATTTGCCGTTCTGCTCAAGCGACGTCGGCATCTGACGTCCGCATGTCGGACACTTGTGACCATTGCACTTCCCGTTGGCATCCAGATGCCGGTTACACCCCGGCAACGCACAACGCCTCGGACAACGCTCCTCGGCGCGCCACAGATTATAGACGCCCTTCCCGATCAGATCACAATGCACCGCGCAACACACGGGAAAGAAGCCGCCCATATAAACTGCGGCCGCAAGCACTAGGGCGAAAACGACATTTCTCGGACGAAACACGCGCCGCAAGAACCCGCGCTTGCACATCTCCACGACATCCTTGCGCTTCGCGACATCTTCCCATTTCTCCGAAATCTTGGACCTCGGCAAAACCGCTTCCGTCCCCGGCTTCTCATATCCCCAAAGGACGTGCAGTTGTCGCGAGAACATCCCGCCCGTCAGGCGATAAGCCTCCGGGTCTTCCTTCGGGTTCGGTAGCCGGAACTCCCGACAGAACTCACGTAATTCCTGCGGCACGCGCGAATCCTCGGCCCAGGCATGCAACTGGTCGATTGCCGTCTGCAGTTTCAGAAGACAGCGACGCGGAATCACTGCCGTCCTCAAAGAGCGTGAACGGCGCAAAATCTCACGCCCCGATTCGTCCGACACGGCATACGCGACCGTCGCCCCGCCCTCGCCTACGGCCAGTTCCGGGAAGACGGCCTCGCCCACGGACTTCGCACGATTCAGCTCCCGCAGAAGGCTCTGGAAGTCTTTATGCCAATAAGAACTCGCCCCTATCTTGAGAACGCAGCCCGCATTCGGCAACCTGACCTGATATCCTGACGCGCTCATCGGTTACTCCACGACGGCCTTGCTGTAGACGCAGCCGCCTTTCTTGATGCACCAGTTGACGACTTTGTTCACCGTCATGACACTCTTAGGCGACTTCATCTCGTCCGTGTTGACTTCCTCGCCAATGGTCGGGACCTTGAGCACAAACTCCTTCCCGTTGACGAGAGACGACTTGTTCAAACTCTCCATGAACTTCTTCAGCATCTGGATGACCGCATCTTCCGTCCCGTGCTTCAGGCGGGCATAGTTCGCCACCACATATCCGATGTCGGACAACTGCTTGCCCAGCTTGTCAGCCTCAATCGACGTCGTCTCCGGCATCCGCTCGAAGACGGCGAACTCGGACAGCGACGCCCAGACGAGCATGGCGGCGTCGAAAAGCGGGTCGTCACGCAACGCTGCCAACAATTCGTCTTTCACCTTCAAAAACCAGTCTCTCCCAATCAAGCATTGTGGAATCGCCTTGCCAAGAAGACGATCAGAGATCTTCTTCTGCTCGCCAATCTCAGCACTCAGCGTCTGCGCGTCTGACTCGAGGCTCTCGTTCTTCCTTTGAAGTTCAGACTTGCTCTTCTCTACTTCTTCGTTTCTCTTCGCGATCTCTTCATACCTTTGACTCCATTCATTATTCGTCTGCAACACCTTCAGATTCTCCGCCTTCTCCAATTCAAGTTGCTTCTTTATCTCATCATGCTCTCTTCTAATTGCCGCCATTTCCCCCACCCTCAGCTGGAGATCAGCCAGCTCCCATACCACAGGGAAAGTCTCCGATGGCTTAAAATCGCCAAGACGTTTGTAAATCGCAGCAATGGAAGAATTCAACAACGACGGTATCTTCATTGCCTGATCAAGATCCTTCTTAGCCTTCTGCAATGCATCTTGCACCTGGCTCAAACGATCAGCCTCCGCCGAACGTTGTTTCTCAAGATTCTCAATCCGACTTTTCAACGCATCCACATCAGTTTGCGAATAAGTCCGCTCTTTCGGTTTCGGCTCTCCTCCGGAGCCTTCTGCATCGGAAACAGTAGACTGGTTATCGTCCGAGCCTTTCTCGTCCGCCGACCCTACCATCGGCGTGGCAGACTCACCCGCTTGACTTCCATCCGCATTACTCACCGCCGTATCAGCACAATCTGCCAGCTTCGGCCTGTTCTCCTTCTCCGCCGCTTCCGATGCGTCATCACTAACTGCCACAAAACCTTTTCCGCTCATGCTCTTTCTCCTTTTGTTTCTGGTTTACGACTCAACGCACCCGCTGTCCTGCCAGAACAATTCCGTGCCCTGGCAAACTGCAAGTTCATAGCGATTCAGGCAATCCGCCTTCTCCTCGCCCTTCGTCAGCGAGACGAGTTCGAGAAACTCGGCCTTCGTCGCCTCGTCGCGTCCGCGACGAATCTTCGCCTCAAACCTGTCCGTCGTCATCTTCGCATTCGGATCTCGGTTCTGCAACCGATAGACCGCCGACGAGATCGCGTTCTGCGTCATGCGGCGCGAAATGACGCGATGCTCGTCGAGGACAACCGTCACCTCGTCGTTTTCGTCAAATGCAAAGGGCTTCCCGTCGGGCTTCTCGAAGGCGGACTCAAATCCCCACTGGCTGCGATAGCCGACGTCGATGACCGTCCGCTCGATCTCCCAACCCGGGATCTTGCGGTTCGCCAGCATGAAGTTCAGCGCCGCGCCGACAGCCGTGATGCTCTTCGCGTCCTGAATCGTGTTCTCGACGACATTGCCTTTCTCGTCCGTCTTGACGAACGGATACCAGTCGCCCGCGCAGTAGTTCTTGGCGGACACGATGCGGTCGTCCGTCACGGGGACGTGCTTCTTCGCGAGATTCCGGATCTCGGGCAGCTCCGACGTCTTGCCGCTCATGAAGAAGAGGTCGACGTCGTATTGCCCCGCAACGTGCGCCGCGTTCGCGATCGAGTCCTCGAAGAACTCGCGGATCAGGGCGTTCACGGCTGAGACGTCATACTCGATCTCGACGTTCCACCAGTCGTCAGGCGAAAGGACGTCCTGAAGATTCAGATGCTCATACAGATCGTCCACCCAGCGGCCACGCTCCACGCCCGCCTTCTCAAGCGTGAACTTGCCGCTCGGTGCGCCTGAAGAAAGCTCGCACATGATCTGGATCGCCAGCGGAATGATGTTCAGCTTCAGATCCTTCGAGCGCTTGGCCTGCAGCACCGCCGACGGCACCTTCCCCGAGAAATACTTGCGCAGCTCCGCGCCCGCACGAGAATTCGACTTCTCCACGGCGGCAAAGACGATTCGACTGATGATCAGGCGCATCAGTTCGTCGCCCGCCACGGAATAGCCGTCCCTGAAAAGTAGTTTCGGCCGCAGGTCGACGAGCCCCTCCTCGGACGTCTCGCAGCAGCTGTATTCGACGACGGAGAGATCCGTCGTCCCGCCGCCGATGTCGAGCGTCATGATGCGGAACGTCGGCTCGTCGCCGCCATGCTTCTTGCCGGCGAACTTCAGCCATCCCTTCGCCTTGTCCTTGTGTTTGTGAATCTCCGAGAAGACGTAGGGGAGCTGGCTGGCGACGGCCTCGTCGACGTCCATGTCGAGCTTGATCTGGCCGTTTGACGAGAAGTTCGTCCGCTCGAAGATCTGAACGGCCTCCAGGCAGCGCTGGCGGTAGATCTCGATCTCGTCGCGCGTCCATCCGGACGGATAGGTGATGATGACGTCCTTGATCTCGTAAGGCGTGAACTTGCCGGCCGTCTCCGTCAGGTGGTTGCACTGGTTCCACGCCCGTTCCAGAATGCCGACCAGCATCCAGACGAACGTCGCCGAGCGCGGATAGTTCGGCATCTTCGGATCGCGCAGCGGATGGAGGATCGTCTCCGTCTTGTCCGGATCGACGAATTCGCCCGCCTCCGTCATCCAGTAGAGCAAGTCCGAGCGGAGCTTGTGCGCGTTCAGCTCGGCGCGCTTCTCCCAGGCGTTCGGGACCATGCTCCAGGCGAGGTTCGTCCTCCGACGATCGGCGAAATACCGCTTGGGCGAACTCTGCTGGAGCTGCAGCCCCTCCTCGATCAGGTTGGTCACCGTCGGCAGGCTCAGGAAGTTCCTCGCCTCCTTGCCGAAGACGACAGGCGAATACCGGACGAACATCGTCGGGATGCGCTGTTCCTCCTGGTCGTTGAACGTCTCTTCCTTGAGCCCGAACCATTTCTTGACCGTCTTCGTCAGGTAGCGCCGCTGCAGGACGCTCGGCTCGTCCTCGTCGAATTCCGTCTGGTGGAGCAAGATCCAGGAGCCGACGATTCCGTTGTCGACGTTCAGGAGATCCGCCTTCGTCACGGCGTCCGTCTTCGTCGGGACGTCGAGCATGACGGGCGTGCAATCGCTGCGGATCGCATCGACCTCGTTGATGACGCCAGTCGGCTCGTCCTTCAGGAAGAGCGCGCTCGTGCGCGTGTTGCCGATGTCAATCACCAGATGGGCGCCCAGCGTCCCGTCGGCCGTGATGCAGTCGCGAAAGCCGATGCGAATGTTGACGCCGATCAGAGGCGGGACCTCGCCCACCTCGAAGTAACAGGCGTCCTGCCCCTCCGGGGGATACCAGCTCCCGTCTGGGACCCGCTGGTAGACGGACGGGAACTGCGGCGCGTGCTTCGCGTTGTCCAAGACAGTCTGCGTGTTGTGCAGGAACCCGCATTCGTTGAACCGTTCGCCGGGCGCCGTCGTCTCGATCGCCAGCTCGACGCCCAGGATCTCAAACGAGTCGTTTGTCTGCGGGACGCCGAGCTTCTTGACCGACAGGCGCATCTTGACGAAAGTGCAGTCATTCCAAGGCGACCATCCCTGTCGCCTGGCGTCCGACTTGAGCTTGTCGAGCTTCGCGACGACATTTTCGTCAGCGAGCAGCTGCTCATGGCGATCGGCGAAATGCCCCACGTCGT
This sequence comes from uncultured Bacteroides sp., assembly GCA_964481755.1. GTDB lineage: Bacteria > Bacteroidota > Bacteroidia > Bacteroidales > Bacteroidaceae > Phocaeicola_A. The sequence continues at coordinate 5,466 of CAYZVH010000139.1, forward strand.
CCCAGAGCGTCTGCGACAAATCAGGCGGATTTGACGTGTCAAACGCCAGAAGCGGAAAGAACCTGAACTGGCATCCCGTATTGGAAAGAACTGTCGGCGTCCATTCAAAAGTTGGCATGACTTTGCTCCTGTTCGTTAGACAAGTTGAAGAGACTTGGCGATTTCCATGATTTCGTCATCGCCTTCAAGATCGGTGGGACGAACCCCCGCTTGCGTCTGCACCGTTTCCGCCATCTGACGAAGTCGCGAAACGAACGGCGCGCCGAGCCGGCCGTATTTCTCGACTTCTCCGACATCGACCTCCCGTTCGTAATCGCCGAAGAGGAGACAGTTCGTGAGAATCGTTGCCAGGAACGTGCGCGAGACATTCGCGTCATGATCCCAGAAGTCCGTCTTCAGCAACTGGACTACGCGCGCCACGTCAAAGTCCGTCAACGCCTCCAGGAAGGGGTAGATCTCCTCGTCAGGGACGAGCCAGGAGACCTCGGGCGTTCCCACCAGTTCCTCCTTCCGATCCGAGATCCACTTGCGAAGCTGCCTCAGCAGATAGTTCGTCAATTCCTCGTCACGCTTCTTGTTCGGCGTCGGCGGAATCACGTCGAGCATTTCGGCGTCGACCACGAACACGCTCTTGACGAACGACGCCAGTTTGCCGATCTGACGCGCATCGTCCGCCGGGATCTGGTTCACGACTTTCTCGAAGACGCGCTTCACGACCTCACGACGAAGCGCCGCCGCCGCGCCTTCTCCCGTCGGCAGGACGCGCGACAGCTCGATCCTGAGCCTGCTGCGATCCCGCTCCTCCATCTTGTCGTAATGTGAAAACCTCGCATGCCGCGTCACGTCAGCCGCCAGTCGCGAGAACATATAGTCCGTCCCGAGCCCGTCGGCGAACAGCGCGTCCAGCGACTCCCGTCCATGACCGCCGAGGAACGACTTCTGGAAGTCGTCATCCTCCACAAAATAGTGCTTCAGCCCTGCGGCGGAGGCATCGCATCGGGCGAACTGGTTCGTCGTGAAGAAGCAGTCAACGTCCCGTCTTGTCGCGAATTCGAGCACCGACGCCTTCTCGCAATAGCTGCCAAGCCCCCCGCCGTTGACGGCGGCCACGACCTTGTCCATCAGCTTGCCGAAGAGCGAGCAGTTGAAATAGAGCTTCAGGGGAATCGGATTGTCAAACGACGTGAAGCCATACGGCGACAGCCATGCCTTGACGCCGCTCGTGATCGTCGCGGGACGCGAAACGCCGCCTGCGCGTTCGAGATCGACGAAGATGACGAACGAGTCAATCGAGCACGTCTCCGCCTGGCCATACACGATCGACAGCGTCTTGCCCGACTTGTACACGCGCCGAAGCAGTTCGTTCTGCGGGACGGGCTTCGTCAGGTCGACCTGGTTCTCGACGCCCGTCGCCTCGCCCATCGCCTTGTTCGTCACGCCGGGGAGGTCCAGGAGGTCGCACCTCTCGAGGAAGTCGAAGAACGGCTTCGCCGACGGCGCCTGCGTTCGGCGCAGAGGGATTCGCAATTCTCCGACAAGAGCCTGCAACCGGCCGAACCCGTCCTCAACCGAAACTTGAAAGGCGCGGGTCTTGTCCGCCACCGCCGTTCGATTGCTCGTGAAGACAATGCCGCGCGGCGTGACGCAGAGATACACGCGCGACAAGGCTTTCAGCCGCTTTTTCGCCTCGGGGCTGGGATGTCCGTTCTTGCTCTGCTCGTAAAACGACAATACGCCGATGTCTTCAAGAAGCGCGGCGACTTCCATCGACGCGAAGAAACGTCTCGGGACACCGTCTTCGCACATCTCTTCAAGAGAGCTCCGGAACTCCATCACGCCCTCGAAGAGATCCGTCAGCTTCTTCTCGTCGTCCCAGAGGAGATAGGCCGCGAGCTTCTTCGCCTCGTCCAGACTGTCCGCACAAGACGAGCCGAGGATCTGCTGACGGAGTTTCGGCCCTTTGGCGAACTCGCGGTAGCGCTGAACTTCCCGCGACATGTTCTCGCAGACGTCGCACACGTCGAAAAGGAACTCAAAGGCGTCCCGATCCAGGTGCTCGCTCGGCATGGCGATCCGCTTGCGCAGTTCGTCCAGGCCCCACGGGTTCTGTGACTCCTGACATTCCATCCGATAGCCGACTGCGATCGCATGAAGCACCTGCTTGCGGTCGGCGAGAATCACCTCCACCGGCGACTCGGGACGAATCGCCGCCGCCTCGGCGTCCGACGGAAGATAGAAGCGCGTCACGAGTCCCGAGGCGTCCATGCCGCCGTTGAACGGATTGAACACGACGTCATCCGCAGAATCCGCGCCGCCGTCCTGAACGGCCGAGAAGCGAACGCGCCGGGCGGAATCCCAGGACAGCGCCAGGTTGCCGTCGCCCTCGCCGTCGATGTAATGCGACAACAGCGACGACTTGCCCGACTGCGACGGCCCCCAGAACGCAACGCACGCCTTCAAACTCCCCGCCTCACGCATCTTGCCGATCGCGGCGCCGCGATTCGCAACGCTCATGACCACGTTCAGCCCCGACGGCGGGATCGTCCATTCTTTCGGGCGATTCACGCCATGCTGCCAATACCAATCGATGATTCGCTTCATTCTTGACTTTCCGCCTGCTCGACGACTCTACACTTTCCCCTTGCCGCGCGGGATGACGACGAGGAGACGCATTGCGCGGCAAAAGAAACGCGTGCCTCGTTCTGAGAAATCTCAAGTGAGGCACCGCTAAGAGCCCGGATAGAAATTTCAAGAACGGGCACGCAGAGCGGGTAGACTAAGAGGGGACACGATGC
>CAYZVH010000140.1:0-8185 GCA_964481755.1 uncultured Bacteroides sp.
CCAATGTCGTGGTCGTAGGCGGGTTGACGGGTCAGGGTATCGAGCATCTCGGTGTAGCGGGCAGCCACAGCCTCATCCTCGACCCTACGGGTATTCTCATAGTTGTACCACAGAATGCCGGGCCAGAAGCCTACGGTCCACTCCTGTATGGTGACGGGGCGCATGTTCCAATGCGTCTCGTTGGCCATGATGTTGCGGGGTATACCGTTCTGGTCGGAAATCTCTGCCAAGGTGCGCTGCACCTGCTGCTCACAGTAGGCCAAGTTCTTGTCGACATCCAAGGTCGGCTCGTTGGCGCAACGGCTCATACCGAATATCGACAGCAAGCAGAGCAGTCCGACGTAGCAGATGGATTGTATATTCTTCATATAACGTAAGGTATATCAGTGTTTCTGTGCCGAGCCCCCCAGGCCGAACGCACAATAGGTCAGATAGAGCACACACACCAGGATGACGAACACACCGCCGATGATGCCCACAGCATCTGTAGCCACACCGATGAGCGGAGTGACGGCACCACCACCGGCCACGGCGGTAATCATCAGACCGGAGATTTGGTTGGCCTTCTCGGGACGGGCCTGCACAGCCATGGAGTAGATGATGGGGAAGATGCACGAAGCCAGGAAGCCCACGGCCCCGATGCAGCAGAGGTCAAAGACAGGCTGTTCCACAAAGGCGAGAGCCAGCAGGGCAACGATGGCCAGCACGATGTTGGCCTTGTAGTATTTAATCTCGGCAATCTTCGTCATCAGGAAGGCCCCGATGAAGGCACCCGCCGTACGGCAGATGAAGTAGATCTGCGGAGCGATGGCGGCGTCCTGCATACTCCAGTCGAAGCGCACCATCATAATCTTGTTGCTGATGAAGTTGGTGGCCACGTCCACACCCACCACGAAGAAGATGCCGAAGAAGAGCAGCAGTATCTTCTTGTCTCTGAACAAGGCGAGTGTCTCCACGAAGGTATTGCCGCCTTCGGTAGCCACATGCTCTTCACGCTGGATGGGGGTGAGCAGCAACCAGATGGTGGAGATGAGGGTGATGGCTCCCATGATGGGGAAGCTGTAGTACCACAGTTGCTCGTCGCCATCGCCAAACACATTGACAGCGAAGAGTACGATGTAAGGTCCGGCAAAGGAAGAGACTGCCTTCACCACCTGTCCGGCGGTCAGGCTGCTGGTGAGCAGTTTATCGTCGGTAACGACATTCGCCAGCAGCGGGTTGAGCGATACCTGCAGCACGGCGTTGCCGATGCCCAGGAAGGCATAGGCCAACATGCAGGTGGCACTGTTATAGGAAACCATCGGGATGATCATACCCAGGATGGTGACCACGTTGCTGAAGAGTACGGTGTTCTTGCGTCCCCATTTGTTCATCAGGATGCCCACGGGGATGCCGAGGAAGAGGAACCATACGAAAACCATCGAGGGGACGAGTCCCGTCATGGTATTGGACCACCCGAAAGCTTCCTGCGCATAGCTGGAGGAGATGCCGACGATGTCGCAGAATCCCATCACGAAGAAGCCGAAGAGTACGGGCAGAGTTTTAAGGATTGAATTGTTTTTCATCTTGTCTATGTTTTATTGTTTTGTTCACGTGTTACTCCGTCAGGACAAAGCGGCGATGGCCGACCCGATGAGGTTGGGGTCTTGCATCCGTTCCTTGTCGACGATGTTCAACTTCACGCCTTGCGGCAGGAGGTCCTTCAGTTGTGCCTCCACCTGGTAGCGGTAGTCGTTGCTCCAGAACACGGAGCCATCCACTGAGAGGCAGATGTCCTTCACCGCCGGGTTCTGAGCCACCAACACCTGCGAGATGCCTGCCAGCGAGGCTGCCGCCAGTTTGGCCGAGCGGCCGAATATCCAGTTAGCCACGGCCACATGCTCGGGCTTGTGTTCCGACGGGTGGTTGACGATGTGGCTGAGGTCGCCACCATCGAAGCTGGACTTGATCTTCTCGTGGAGGAAAGTCATGCGGAAGATTTGTCCCAGGTAACCACCGGACACAGCCTTCTCGAAGCGCTGCGAGCCTTTGTTGTTGGAGACAGCGTCCACCAAGTCGTCCACAGCCATGAAGCATGTGGGGCAGAAGTTGCCGGACTCCATGTTGACCGGTATCAGTTCGGCAGACTTGTTGTTGAGCTTCTCTATCTTGTCGAGCGGCATCAGGCAGGCCATGTTAGTGCCCGTGCCCAATATCAGTCCGATGTAGGAGTCGTAGGGTTTGCCGTCCGCCTTCACCTCGGTCAGGCCGCTGAAGAGGCATGCCACAGTATCGTTGATGACCTTGATGTCGGTGAAGGTGGTGTGGATGTTCTTGTTGTTGTTGAGGTACTCCACCAACGACTTGCCCACGGGCTTGCCGAGCATATCGGGGATGTCGAGTCCCTTGGTCCAACGCAGCAGCACGGCATCGCCATTGAGGCGTGAGGCTGCGGGGTAGCTGAAGCAGTAGCCTATCTTGGTAACACGTTCGTCGAGCGTCTTCAGCTCGCCGATGTAGGCAGCGAAAGTTTCGAAGAGGCGTTCCTGGTTGAAGCCTTTGGTCTCCACCTTGGAGAGGGGATGTTTCACCTGCTCCAGTATGGTAGCCTTCTCGCCTTTATACTCCACCACAGCGGCACGGAAGTTGGTGCCGCCCCAATCGAGAGCCAGCACACGCTCCTCGGCAACATCCAGCTTAGGCGTCACATGAGTGGGGATAGCCAAAATCTCTTGATTGTCCGCACGAAGTCCTTCTTCGATGCGTTCCTGCAGTTCGTTGGCCACGACCTTCAGTTCGTCCACGGACAAGTCGAATATATTTTCCATCGTATTGTCGTTATTATAGGTTTATATTATTGTATCTAATTCAATCGTTGAACAGCAAGCTACCGAACGAAGGTTGGTCACGGTCAAACCCTTCGGGACGAATCTTCTTCAGCACCTCTTGTGTGTAGGGCATGGGGAAGCCCTTGCGACGGAAGAAGTGGTTGAGCGCCATCTCGTAGATAGGTATCAGCTTGCCACGGCTCCGCTCAGAGATAGTGGTCCAGTTGCAGTACTTGCCGGTGACGTCAGTCCAGGTACGGAACGGCACATCGTAGCCAAGGTTGTATTTGGCCATGTACTCATAACCTTTCATCAGGCGGTTGTCGAGCAGCGACCAAAGGTCATCGCCTTGTTGCCATGCCAGCTCGCAGATGGTGGCAAAGGCGCCGAGTGCCAATTGCGGGTGTCCTTGGTCGCGCCCGCTCTCCTGGGTTTGTCCCGTCTCACCGTCAATATAGTTGGCAATGGTACCGTTGTCGTGTCCGTTGAGGTAAAAGTCCTTGGCGAAGTTGTACATCTTGCGGTCGTTGAAATAGATGCCTGCCGCCATATAAGTACGGGTAACCACCGGTCCCCAATTACCATTGGTGTAGGGAGGCGTGATGTAGAAACGTTCCAAGATGGGCAAAAAATGATTCTTGAACATTTTTTCGATATTGGCCAACTGTTTCTTGGGGGTATCATAGGTGTGACGTAGCACTTCCATAGCATAGACAATCTTGAAACCTTCCAATCCGGCCAACAAGGGGGAGTCATTGGTTGCAGGAATAAACTTCAGAGAATCAGCGTAGGCACTGAGTATCTCCAAGGATTTCTCGGCGTGTGCTTTATCCTTGGTCATGTACCACATGATGGAGTTGAGGTAAGCGGCGGAGAAGTCGCTCTCCATCTTGCTCTTGGTGTAGGCAAAGGCTCCGTCGCGTGAGATGACCCGGAACGGACCGGCCATCTTGTAGTCGGCCTGCGCCTTCTCGTTGGACTTCAGCAACTGCCACGATCCGTAGGCGGGTTCTATCTTCTGCTCTACCATGTAGCGCATCAACTCCATCTTCTGGGCGGTATGCAGAATGCCCGGATGGATGAATTTCTGTGCGGAGGCGCTACCTATAGTGGCGAGGCAACCGCAGATGAGTGTAAATATCTTCTTCATGTTCTTATAACTTATTATATATATGGATGCTTCAAACTTGTCGTGCCAATAGCTTCCATGCTACGGACAAGCCTTACAGCGTCTGTCCTTTATAGCGTTTATACTGCTTTTGATCGGCCTTGGTGGCAGGTTCCAGTCGCACGGCGCATCCACCGCTGGCTTTCAGTTGGAAGCGGAGCGTCGACTTACTGTCCACAATCAGGCGTGTCACCTTCACGTGTGTGCGGGTCTGCACGGCCTCATCGTCGGTATAGATGTGGGCTACATACTTCTGCGACGGGTGGAGGAAAGAGAGCGGAGTCGTCACACTGCGGGATTCGTTATTTCCTAATGTACCAATGAACCACTCATTACTTGCACGGCGAGCTATCGTGACAAACTCCCCTATCTCTCCATCAATCACTTTCGTGTCGTCCCAAACGGTCTTCACCTTGTCGAAGAATTCTATCTCTGGCTCTCCTTGGTAGGCCGATGGTTGGTCGTACCAATAGATGAACTGCAACGGGCTGTAGTAGACGGCTGCCATGGCCAGCTGGTGCGCATGGGTGGTCTTGATGCGGTTGTTATAGTAGCATATCGTGTAGTCGCCAGCGCCGCAGAGGAAGCGGGTGAAGGGCAAGACGGTGTTGTGCGTAGCGTCGGGCATCTCCTCGTTGCCACGGATGCCCTCCTGCGTCAGCAGGTTGGGATAGGTGCGGCTGAAGCCTGTGGGGCGGTACTCATCGTGGATGTCCACCATCAGCTGATACTGGGCACACTTCTTCACGGCATTGTGCAGCCAGTTGGTCCAGTATTGGTTACCCACCTGCACGAAGCCGAACTTCAGTCCCTTGAGTCCCCACTTCTTATAAATAGGGAGCAGCGAGTCGAGTTGGTGGAAGAGGGCGCGTTGGTTCACATACACCCACACACCTATGCCTTTCGATGCGGCATATTTCGTCAGAGCTGGCATGTCGAAGTCTTTCGATGCATCGGGCTTCGAGGCATCGGAAGCCACCTTCATCTCCGGTCCGTACCAACGGGCATCCAAGTGGATGTATTTCAGTCCGTGCTCGGCTGCGAAATCGACGCACTTCAGTGCCGAAGCCTGTCTCAGGTCGGTGACACGGATTGCCTTACCCGGCTCTATCCACGAAGTGTCTTCGATCTGGCAGGCAGGATTGAGATTCAGTATCAAGTCATTGTGGGCTATCAGGTCGATGGACCGCTCCCCTACCATGATGGTGCGCCACGGGGTGTTGTAGGGACTGATAACATCCACAGAGCTGTAGACCGAGGTTTGCAGCACATTCTCCTTTGCCAGACGAAACTTGGTGCGGGCGTAGTCGGTCATCTGTGCCTCTCCCAGGGCTACGGTCAGGCCGTTGGCCAAGCGCAGGGTCAACGGACGTTCGCTCTCTGCCTCCCAATCCTTCAAGGGAAGGTAGTGGTACGGACCCTGTGCCCACTTTTCGAAATATGCCAACGTTCCCTCGGGCATCACAAACTGTGTCTTCTCACCCACCAGGTGCAGGAAGAGTCCGTTGTCCGTCTCGGGAAAGAAGTAGCGGAATGCCACGCCCTCGTCATAGGCGCGCACCACTATATGCATGCGGTAACAGAGCCGTTTGTCGAAAGCCTCGGCACCCAATCCGCCTTCCGTGCCCTTCTTGAACTGTAGTTCTATCTGGTTGTAGTGGTCGCGCACCTGACTGCGTTCGCCATACACAGGCGTCCACACGGTATCTTGTTGCGTGGTGACGGTCTCCATCAGGTTGAGGTTCTCGCCCCAGTCGTCTATCTCCTCGTTGGGGATGCCCAGGGCCGACTCAAAGAGTTGGTTCTCCAGTTGCACACCTAATTCGGACTCGCGAACCACTTCCTTGCCGTCGTAGCTGAGGGTGTAGTAGAGGCGCTTGCCGCCTTTGGGCATCTGCTTCTGATAGGTTACGAACTGGTAGCGGCCATCGGGCGAGGTCACCTGCTGACGGGTGGCTTCGATGATGGTCTGCGCCTGTGCGGCGGAGATGCCAAGCAGGGATACCCACAACAGCGTCTGTATGTTCTTCGTGATATTCATCTGTTTATATTATTTATTGATGTAAAAAGTCTGTTCTACGGGTGTGGCGGATTGCACTTTGTCTTTCAAGCCCAGTTGCCAAGCCACCACCGTCACCTTTACGGGGAACTTGGCTCGGGGCGGAATCTGCGTCAGCACGAGCTTGTCGCCTTCGATGCGGGCCGGGCCTTCTTTCACATAGTAGCTGACGGGCAGTCCGCTGTCGCTAACGGCACGCAGGGCAATCTCCTGTTGGGCGCCCGACTTCACGTTCGCTATCTCGGGGAAACTGATGCGTTGTGCTTTACCATCCTTCACGGGATAGTTGACACGAAGGTTCACTTCCTGCACCATCCGTTTCAGCTTCTTGTCCCCCTCGTGGTAGGCCACAATCCAGATGTCGTTGGTACGACGAGGATTGTCCATGCCCATGCGGTAGAATCGTACTCGGAAGGTAGTGTCGTTCACCACCTCCACCGGACCGCAGATGCGGCGCATCCGCACGGGTTCGTTCGCATTCACCACCTGCGCGTGTGTACTGTCGCAGAGCACTCCCTTCAAGTGGAATGTCACACCGTCGGATTCGGGATGGAAGGCTGCGGTGTACTTCCCATGGTTGTTCGCGTTATAGGTCAGCAGTTTTCCGTTCTGCGCCAGTGCAATGTACTGGTTTTGTTTACCTTTCATGGTAGCGTAGTAGGCCTCCGTGGCTTCGGCAATCTCCTTGTCGAAGTACCAGAAGGCATCGTGTGGGTCGCCTTTGTATTTGTTGTAGGGCGCAGTCTTGGCACGGTGCTTTTGACCGATGTGCCAACGCTGGGCCAAGTATCCGTCTTGGGGATTGAGTTTCTTCAGGGTGTCTCCCTCCAAGCGGTAGTGTACCGCTTTCTTCAGGAAGAGGCAGATGTAGCGTACCACCTCATCGGAGATGTCGAAATGTCCGTGACCTACATCGGCCAGGAAGGAGATGCAACTCCCGGGGTACATGATGCGGAAGCCTAAGGATGGATTGATACGTGCCTCCCACCATTCAAATTCGCCCTCTATCATCAGTCCGGGTATGCCGTCGATATTGCGGGTACGTCCCCACTCCAGGTTCTCACGACCATAACCGCAGAGGTTGGTACGCGGGGAGTCGCCTTTATAAGAGACAACTGCCAAGGTACGGTCATAATTCCATGCGGCGAAGTTCCACGGCATGGTAGCCATGGCGGAATGTCCCAACGGGACAAGCGGCACACGCTGCAGCTCATCATAACCGCTCACCTCGGCTAAGTCGGCCAGCATCTTGTCGAACGCTTTCCGACAACCCGTTTCCTCTTTCCACTGTTGTTCGAGCCCGGGCGTAATCCAGACAACGGCAAAGTCAAGGTCCGCCAAGGTCTGTCGGAAGTCAGGGTGTTCGAAGATGGGTTCCTCGCACATGTTGTGTGTGCCGAAGACGATGCCGCGCACCTGCTGGCAGTTCTCCGGTATATAGAGGAAAGCGACGGGGTTGGCATTCGTCTCGTTGGATGTCCATTCCGTCACCTTCACAGACCACTGCCACACGGCGGCCTGCATCTGCACGGTCAGTGCTATCAGCATTGTCGCCAACACCAGCAGTCTATTTTGTCTACTTAACTCATTCATGTTTTGTTTTTCTTTGTTCATAAGTTTTTATTGGATGTAATCCGCACCGCACAGCTCACCACCGGGCGAAATGAACACGATGCAAAAGTAAAGAATGCGAATGCAACTTCTAAGGTATATTGTCCAAAACGGAGGGGGTAAATTATCCAAAGGATTCCATTCAGATGTATTTGGATGATTTGCGACTCCCAACTTATGGGACATCAGACTTTTGATACCTTAGTTGAGGCAGATAGAGTCACTGAGCCAAAAGTATCTATGAAACTGTTTCTCGATACGAAATAAAAAGTCCCGGCCTACTAATATGTAGAACCGGGACTTCTACTTTTCCTGAATTATCTTTTTACCTTTAAAGTATCAGCGTTTCGAGTATATTATTCGTGAGCATCATAGTATGCTTTGATGGCTTCCAAGCTGTCGAAGGTTCCTATCCAGTAGATTTCGTAACTCTTCTCAGAGATGTTATCGTTGAGGTCTGCCACCACAATGTCGAGGTCCTTCATGTCCACCAGTCCCGTAGCGCTGTCGCAGCCGTCAGCCAACGTCGATTTGCCGCTA